>CANBSH010000032.1 GCA_947372105.1 Chitinophagaceae bacterium | reverse complement strand
TTAGAATTAATCATAACCCCGATGGCTTTGGAAGGGAAAGAGCCTATTGGATCTATGGGTACCGATACTCCTTTAGCTGTGTTGAGTGATCAACCTCAACATATCACTAGTTATTTTAAACAATTATTTGCACAGGTAACCAACCCGCCTATTGACCCCATCCGTGAAAGAATGGTCATGTCACTAGCCACATTTGTGGGTAGTCAAGGAAGTTTATTAATAGAAGATCCAATGGCTAGCCATTGCGTGGCATTGAAGCATCCAATTTTATCGAATCATGAATTAGAAAAAATTAGAAGTATCGATACCGGCGTTTTTCAAGCCAAAACTTTACAATGTTATTTTAGAGCTGATGGAAATCCTGGATCACTTAAAAAAGGATTGGATCGTTTATGCAGATATGCCGTAGATGCTGTGGAAGACGGATTTGAAGTCATTGTTTTAACAGACCGTTCAATAGATTCTGAACATGCTGCCATTCCCTCTTTATTAGCTTGCTCCAGTGTACACCATCATTTAACTCGAAAAGGTTTAAGAGGTAAAGTGGGAATTATTGTGGAAGCAGGTGACGTTTGGGAAGTACATCATTATGCCTGTTTAATTGGATTTGGCGCTACCGCCATCAATCCTTATCTGGCTTTATCTTCTATTCGTGATATGAAGTTGACCGAGCATATCAAAA
Source organism: Chitinophagaceae bacterium (assembly GCA_947372105.1). GTDB lineage: Bacteria > Bacteroidota > Bacteroidia > Chitinophagales > Chitinophagaceae > Sediminibacterium. The sequence continues at coordinate 22,525 of CANBSH010000032.1, read as the reverse complement.
CAGATTATGATATTGACAAACTCAAGAAAAATTATATCAAAGCGGTCAATGAAGGTTTGTATAAAGTATTTTCCAAAATGGGAATTTCTACTTTACAATCCTATCAAGGAGCTCAAATATTTGAAATCATTGGATTGAATTCGGATATAGTGAATCGTCATTTTACAGGAGCCACTTCACGAATAGAAGGTATGGGATTAGATGAAATTGCAAAGGAAATTTTAGCAAAACACAATTTAGCTTTTGCAAAAAAATCATCCCCTGTTGATCGACTCATGGTAGGCGGCGTGTATCAATGGAAACGTCGCGGTGAAGTACATTTATTTAATCCTCAAACCATTCATTTATTACAACAAGCAACGCAACAAAAAGATTACGCAAGTTTTAAAAAATATTCAAAATTAGTAAATGATCAGGCAGAAAAAGCTTGCACATTACGTAGTTTGTTGGACTTTATTCCTACTCGACCTTCTATATCAATTGATGAAGTAGAGCCTGCGGAAAATATTTATAAACGTTTTGCTACGGGGGCGATGTCCTTTGGTTCTATTTCTTGGGAAGCGCATACCACACTCGCTATTGCAATGAATCGATTAGGGGGTAAAAGCAATACTGGAGAAGGGGGCGAAGATGAAATTAGATATGAAAAATTACCTAACGGTGATTCCATGCGCAGTGCGATTAAACAAGTGGCTAGTGCACGTTTTGGTGTGACGAGTTATTATTTAACCGAAGCTGACGAATTACAAATCAAGATGGCACAGGGTGCGAAACCAGGTGAAGGTGGACAATTACCAGGAGATAAAGTAGATGATTGGATTGGTAAAACAAGACATGCCACACCAGGTGTAGGTTTAATTTCTCCTCCTCCTCATCATGATATTTATTCGATTGAAGATTTATCTCAATTAATTTTTGATTTAAAAAATGCAAATCGTGCAGCTAGAATAAATGTGAAATTAGTTTCTAAAGCAGGCGTTGGGACGATAGCTGCTGGTGTGACTAAAGCAAAAGCAGACGTCGTTTTAATTGCTGGTTTTGATGGTGGAACAGGAGCTTCTCCTATAAGTTCTATCAAACATGCTGGACTTCCATGGGAATTAGGCTTGGCTGAAACACATCAAACTTTAGTAAAAAATAAATTACGTAGTCGTGTGACCGTTCAGTCCGATGGACAAATGAAAACCGGTCGAGATATTGCGATTGCTGCATTATTAGGTGCCGAAGAATGGGGCGTTGCCACTGCTGCCTTAATTGTTGAGGGATGTATTATGATGCGTAAATGTCACATGAATACTTGTCCTGTTGGTGTAGCAACACAGGATACTGAATTGCGTAAACGTTTTACCGGCAATCCTGATCATGTGGTCAACTTCTTTGAATTCATCACACAAGAATTGCGTGAAATCATGGCGGAGTTAGGATTCCGCACCGTGAATGAAATGATTGGACAGGTGGATGCTTTAAGAATGAGAGATAATATCACTCATTGGAAATATAAAAATTTAGATTTAAGTGGCGTGTTATATAAAGAACCTGCAGGGCCTGAAGTAGGATTATATTGTACCGAAACGCAGAATCATGGATTATCTGAAGTAATGGATTGGGAATTATTAAAAGTAGCACAACCTGCGATATTGAAACAAGAAAAAGTGAAAGCTTCCTTCTCTATCAAAAATACCAATAGAACTGTTGGCACAATTGTATCCAATGAAATCACTAAAGTGCATAAAGCAGCAGGACTTCCAGAAAATACTATTCATTTCTCCTTTAAAGGAACTGCAGGACAAAGTTTTGGTGCTTTTAATACAAAAGGGGTCACCTTAGAATTAGAAGGTGATGCCAATGATTATTTTGGAAAAGGATTAAGTGGTGCACAATTAATTGTGTATCCCGATAAAACAGCCACTTTTATACCTGAAAATAATATCATTATTGGTAACGTGGCATTTTATGGTGCCACTAGTGGTCAATCTTTTATTCGAGGAAAAGCAGGTGAACGTTTTGCTGTTCGAAATTCTGGCGCAAATGTAGTAGTAGAAGGCGTGGGTGATCATGGTTGTGAATATATGACTGGAGGTGTTGCGGTGATATTAGGTGCTACAGGTCGAAATTTTGCAGCAGGTATGAGTGGCGGTATTGCATTCGTCTATGATACGCAACAACAATTTAGTTCCTTGTGCAATCATGAAATGGTTGATTTAGATCCTGTTGCAAAAGAAGATATTTCTTTATTGAAGGGTTTAATTCAAAAACATTTTGATACTACAGGAAGTAGTGTCGCTAAATTTATTTTAGCTGATTTTGACAATCAACTTAAGCAATTTATCAAAGTATTCCCGCGTGATTACAAAAAAGTATTGCAAACTAAAAAAGCAATTGTAAACGCAACAAAATAAGTGTTATGGGCAAACCGACAGGATTTAAAGAATTTACAAGAATCTCTCCTTCCAAACTACCGGTGGAAGATAGAAAAAAGAATTATAAAGAGTTTGTCTCTTTGTTATCGGATCAACAATTAAATGAGCAATCAGCAAGATGTATGAATTGCGGTGTCCCCTTTTGTCATAATGGGTGCCCTTTAGGAAATATTATTCCTGAATTCAATGATGCGGTGTATAAAGAAGAATGGAAAGAAGCGTATGATATTTTAATTTCTACGAACAACTTTCCTGAATTCACAGGTCGTATTTGTCCGGCACCTTGCGAAAGCGCATGTGTTTTAGGCATCAATCAACCTGCTGTTACGATAGAAGAAATTGAAAAACATATTATTGAAATAGCATTTGAAAAAGGTTTTGTACAACCTCGTAAACCTCTGGTAAGAACGGGAAAAAAAGTAGCAGTGATAGGATCTGGCCCGGCTGGATTAGCCACCGCAGCTCAATTAAATTATGCTGGACATGAAGTGACTGTATTTGAACGTGACCCACAACCAGGAGGCTTATTACGTTTTGGTATCCCCGATTTTAAATTAGAAAAAACAGTAGTAGAACGTCGTGTTCAACTCATGGAAGAGGAAGGCGTCCTATTTAAATGCAATGCTCATGTGGGAGTAAATGTAAGAGTGAATGATATTATGCGTGATTTTCATGCTGTAGTTTTAGCAGGAGGCTCAACCATTCCACGCGATCTTTCCATTCCAGGTCGCGAATTAAATGGTGTTCATTTTGCCATGGATTTTTTAAAACAACAAAATAAAAGAGTCAGTCAAATAACTTTTGAGGAAGCCGCCATAGTAGCCACTCAAAAAAATGTCGTGGTAATTGGAGGTGGTGATACAGGAAGTGATTGTGTAGGAACTTCTAATAGACAAGAAGCAAAATCAGTGACACAATTTGAATTACTTCCTCAACCTCCTACTACAAGAGCCAATTATATGCCATGGCCTACCTACCCTATGTTATTAAAAACAACGACTTCTCATGAAGAAGGTGCCCATAGAATGTGGAGTATGAATACCAAAGCATTTTTAGGGGATGACAAAGGAAATTTAAGAGCACTTCAAGTGGTAGATTTAGCATGGACCAGTAGCCCAGACGGTCGTCCTTCAAAGTTTACTGAAGTAGAAGGAAGTCTTCGTGAAATCCCATGTGAATTAGCATTATTAGCAATGGGCTTTTTACATCCCAATCCTTCTGGATTATTAGATGATATGGGAATTGAATTAGATGAAAGAGGAAATGTAAAAGCAACTGAGCAAGCGTATCAAACTAATGTTGCTAAAGTATTTACTGCGGGTGATATGCGTCGCGGACAATCATTAGTAGTTTGGGCCATTAGTGAAGGCCGCGAATGTGCTCGTAAAGTGGATATATTCCTAACAGGGTCATCCTTATTAGAGTCTAAAGACAGTAATTTGTTAGCACATAGTATATAAGACTACTTTTTATAAATATATTAATATTCCATTTTTTATATTTATAAAAATTTGCATATGTTTAAAATGGGCTCAAAATGTAAAAAAAGAGGGTTAAATGAAAGTTTAGCCCTCTTTTTTTATAAATTTTTCTAAAATTTTTTTCCACATACTATTTCATTTTTTTGTGAATAATATACGCTAAACTCAACACCCTATTGATTTTTAGAAATATATCACACTCCTATTTTATCATATTATATTTATTTATATATTATAATATAACACCTGTTAGTTGAATTTTATTTTATTTTTGATTCATAAAACATACATAATTTATTTTTTAATATAAACCCACTAAAATGAAAAATCAAGTAGTACAAAAGGTTGCCCCTTTCCTCCTATTGGTAGTGATTGCAGTGTTAGCATTATTTGTTCCACAACTTCCAAGTTTCGTAGGCGAATATAGCGCTGCAGATATCGCTTGGATTATAGTAGCAACTGCATTAGTTTTTATCATGACACCAGGCTTAGCCTTTTTTTATGGCGGTATGGTGCACCGAAAAAACATCATATCAACCATGATAAAAAGTATGGTGTCTGCAGGTATTGTATCTGTAATATGGGTGAGTTTTGGTTATAGCCTTTGTTTTGGTGATACTATTGGAGGTTTTATTGGAAATCCATTAACTCATTTATTCTTTAAAGGAGTCGTAAATGGTGCACCCACTTTACAAGGAGGAACCGCGATGACAATTCCATTATTATTATTCGCGCTTTTTCAATTGATGTTTGCCATCATTACTCCAGGATTAGTAGTAGGTGCTGTAGCAGAAAGAATTAAGTTCACTTCCTATACTTTATTTATTATTTTATTTATCATTTTGGTATACGCTCCTCTTGCACATTGGTCTTGGCATCCACAAGGGTTTTTATTTAAAATGGGTGCTTTAGATTTTGCTGGTGGAACCGTAGTACATATTAGTGCAGGTTGCGCCGCTTTAGCAGGAGCGATTGTATTAAAGTCTCGTAGAGCAAAATTAGAACATCAAGAAATTCCTCCTGCAAATATTCCTTATGTATTGATTGGTACAGGTTTATTATGGTTTGGTTGGTTTGGCTTTAATGCTGGATCTGCTTTAGGAGCCAATGCATTATCTGTAAATGCTTTTGCAACCACTAATACTGCAGCAGCTGCAGCGGGTTTAGCTTGGATGTTTTTTGATGTATTAAAAGGAAAAAAACCTTCTGTATTAGGATTCTGTATTGGTGCCGTTGTAGGACTGGTTGCCATAACTCCTGCTGCAGGATTTGTTGGAATTCCTCAAAGTATATTTATTGGTGTCGTTGGCGCTGTGATCTCCAACGTATTAAGTCATGCATTTAAATTATCGAGAGTGGATGATACACTAGACGTATTTCCTTGTCATGGAATTGGAGGTATGGTGGGAATGTTAATGACAGGAATATTTGCTTCTAAGGCAGTGAACCCTGGAGGCGCTGATGGATTATTTTATGGCAATCCTGCATTTTTCCTAATTCAACTTAAAGCAATGTTAATAGTAGTGGCTTATAGCTTCACTGTTTCCTATATCATTTTTAAATTCATCTCTTTCATCTTACCACTACGTGTATCTGAAGAAGAAGAAGAATTAGGATTGGATGCAACACAACACGATGAAAAATATGGTAGAAACCCATTAAAATCATAGTCCCCTATTAAAGCAAACAGGTACAGCGGTGATAAAGCTTCTGGACAAAGCTCATCTGCTGTACCCATTTTTAAGTTAAAAACTCTTTACAATGATAAAAAAAATATCATTACTAGCATCATTATTTTTTGTTTTAAATACAATTAACGCACAATCAGACTCTTCAAAAAGCAACTATAGCATAACTACTTCTGGCTATATTGACGCCTATTTTAGAAGTAGTTTTTCAACGCAAAGCGGTTCTACAAATAATTACACAAGCTTTACAAATTCACAAAATAAACTTGCTTTAGGAATGGCTTCCTTTAAAATGGACCAGACCTTAGGCAAATGGGGGTCAACCATTGATCTTGGATATGGTAAAAGAGCAGAAGAATTTTCATACAATGACCAAGGTTTACTCGCTAATGTCAAACAAGCTTTTATTTCTTATGCTATTACTGATAAATTAAAAATCAGCGCTGGTAAATGGGCTACCCATGTAGGATATGAATTATTAGATGCTCCCTTAAATAGAAACTATAGTATGTCTTATGGATTTTCGTATGGTCCATTTTTTCATACTGGCGTGAAAGCTGAATATGCCCTATCTGGAAAAACAAGTTGGATGATTGGCTTAGCGAATCCTACCGATTTCGTGACAAGCAAATCTTCCTCAAAAGTTTTTATAGCTCAATTTAGCACTAAGTTATTCCAAGATAAAACAACCTTATATGCAAATTATCAAGGGGGAAATGTAGGCGGCACCGATCGATTTTCTCAAATTGATGTGGTCATCAATAACACCCTATCTACTCAATGGGCATTCAATTATGACGGAACCATTTATAGCGCTAAAACAAGTGGTAAAACTAGCAATTGGAAAAGCAATGCATTATATCTGAATTTTGACCCCAATAGCACTATTGGATTCACCTTGAGATCTGAAATATTTGATGACAAAAGTGCTTTATCTGCAGGTGCCTTTGGAACCTCCATTTTTGCAAATACCTTATCAATGAATTACAAATTCAAAAAATTAACGATTATCCCTGAATTTAGATTGGATAATGCTAAAGATAATATTTTTACAAATAGCTCCAACAAGGCAACAGGAAGCAACACCAGCTTTGTTTTAGCTGCTGTATATAAATTTTAGTTTTTCGTTTTATTGGTTTTTAAGCAAGCAATCGTACGGCCTGAATTTCTATTCGGGCCTTTTTTATTATATTAGAGGTTCAGATGAGAAAAATACTAAAACCAATACAGCTTATTTATTGCTTCTATGCAATCCTTGTTTTTTCTTGCCTTACCATTTTGTCTGTCATTGCAATGGCATTTATCCTACCCTTTGGAAGAGAAAAATTAAGTAATCGCATTTATTTCATTTGCAGATATTGGTCTAAAGTACTTTACTTTTTTTTAGGGGTAACACATATTGAGATCTATGAATCAGTACATGATTTTTCCAAGCCACATATTTTTGTAGGTAACCATAATTCCTACATGGATATCCCTCCTATTGTGCAACTAAAACATCAACCTATTAAACCTCTCGGAAAATTTGAGTCTTCCAAAATCCCCATTTTTGGATGGATTTATAAAGAAGCCGTAGTGATGGTAGATCGTAGTAACCCTGAAAAAAGAGCACAAAGCCTACGTAATTTAAAAATGGCCTTACTTAATAAAGTATCTATTTTTATTTTTCCGGAAGGCACATTTAGTATGACCGATCAACAACCTTTAAAGTCATTTTTCAATGGTGCTTTTAAATTAGCCATTGAAATGAACACCCCCATCCAGCCTATTTTATTATTAGATAGTGTCGAAAGAATGCATTTTGATAGTGTCTTAAGCTTAACCCCTGGAAAAAGCAGAGTCGTCTATTTGGAGACAGTTCAAGTGGACGGATATACCATGGATCATATGGAAGACCTCAAGAATAAAGTGTATAAAATGATGGACGAGGGTCTTAGAAGATATCGAAACTATCCAACTGCATAGTGTATTTTTGTACCCTTCATGATGTACGCCGAAATTATCATACCCTTAGCGCTCCCCAAAAATTATACTTGGATGATACCGGAAAATTTTCAATCCGATATCATGATAGGCATGCGTGTAGAAGTAATGCTAGGTGCCAATAAACGATACGCTGGTATTGTAAAAAAGATAACCCATCAGAAGCCCCCCTCTTTTGACCCCAAGCCCATTTTAGGTTTATTAGATGAGCAACCTATACTATATGAAGCTCAAATTAAACTTTGGGAATGGATGGCTGAATATTATATGTGCAGTGAAGGAGAAGTCATGCAGGCTGCTATCCCCAGTCACTTGAAAATCTCCAGTGAAAGTATTTTTACTTTAATAGATGAGGTGGCCGTAGATGGTAAATCTTTAAGTGATTCAGAATACATCGTCACCGAAGCACTTCAAATTAAGAAGGAATTAAGCCTACTTGAAATACAGAAAATTTTACAAAAAAAATCGGTCTACCCTGTTATCAATAAATTGATTCAAAAAGGAATTTGCACGGTGAAAGAGTATATGAAGGACAAGTATTCTATTAAAGAAGAAATCATACTTTCTCTTCACTCCGATTATCAAAATGAAGTAGCTCTTGAAAAATTATTAAATGAATGGTCCAGGGCACCTAAGCAATTATCCTTATTATTGTCTTTTTTACACTTTCAAAAAACAGAAGGGCTAGTCAAACAAAAATCAATTCTTGAGAAATCGGGCGCGACCCATGCACAATTAAAGGCACTTGTTGACAAAGGAATTCTGGTGGCAAAAAAGATAAAAAGGGACCGAATAGCATTTGATACCAATGAAGGAGACGCGCATTTTCATACCCTTACAGAAGCACAAAAAATAGCATTAGACCATCTTCAACAACAACTCACACAATTCCCTGTTTCATTATTACATGGAATCACTGGTAGTGGAAAAACACAAATATATGTTTCGTTGATTCATCAAATGATCGCACAAAATCAACAAGCACTTTATATGTTGCCCGAAATTGCTTTGACCGCTCAAATGATACGAAGACTAAAGCAGTATTTTGGGGGTAGTGTGGCCATTTATCATTCCAAATTCAACCCCAATGAACGTGTTGAAATTTGGAACAAAGTAAAATCAGGTGAAATTAAAATTATTTTAGGTGCTCGCTCTGCTTTGTTTCTACCTTATCAAAATTTAGGCTTAATTATTATTGACGAAGAGCATGACCCCTCCTATAAACAACAGGAACCAGCCCCTAGGTATCAAGCAAGGGACACCGCTATTTATTACGCCAAACAATTGGGTGCTAAAGTGGTTTTGGGATCTGCTACCCCATCGGTAGAAACCTATTATAATGCAGTAAATAAAAAGTTTGGATATACTTATCTAAAAGAACGATTTAGTCAAGCATCGCTTCCTGCTATTGAATTAGTAGATACCAAAAAACAACAGGCGAATGCATCAATATTAACACCCATTTTATTAGAAAAAATAAAACAAACTATTGATGCTCAAAAGCAAGTGATTTTATTTCAAAATAGAAGAGGCTACGCGCCTTACATGATTTGTGATACTTGTGGCTGGATACCTCATTGCAAAAATTGCGATGTTACACTTACTTATCACAAAGCCAAGCATTTACTTTCATGTCACTATTGCGGTAGCTCTTACCCTACAGTGACCAATTGCGAAGCTTGTGGCAAAAATAGTTTTAAACAGAAGAATTTCGGGACCGAACAAATTGAAGAAAAATTACAATTGGCTTTACCAGGTATCCAAATTGCCAGAATGGATTTTGACAATGTAAAAGGCAAAAATGAACATGACGCAATCATTCAAAAATTTGAACAAAAGCAAATTGATGTCTTAGTAGGTACCCAAATGGTTGTGAAGGGACTCGATTTCGAAAATGTAGACTTAGTGGGGATTGTTGATGCAGACAGTCTTCTTAACTTCAATCACTACCGAGTGAACGAAAGAGCTTTTCAAATGATGGAGCAGGTGAGCGGAAGAGCGGGTCGAAAAAACGATCATGGTAAAGTGATTATTCAAGTGAGTCAAACACAACATCCTATTGTTCAGTTGGTGAAAGCACACGATTACTTTGGCTTCTATCAATTCGAAATACAAAATCGTAAAAATTTTAGCTACCCTCCTTTCAGTAGATTAATGAGTATCCTTTTTAAACATGTTGATAATCAAATTGCAGAAGAAGCAGCCAATCATTTTTACTTATCATTAGGCAAGGAGATTCAAAAAACGGTTCTAGGGCCAGCTCAGCCTACTATTAATAGGGTTCGCAATAAATATATCTGGGAACTCTCGGTTAAAATATCCAAGCAGCCTGAGTCTTTAAAATTAGCAAAACAACAATTATTGCATTTTATCAAACTCATTCAAGTACATCCTCGCTATAAATCGGTACAAATCATTATTGACATAGATCCCAATTAGTTGACTCTACTTAATACTTAAGTATACTATTTAATATTTTATTTTACTTTATTATATTATACTTAACTATGTTATACCTTACTAAATTATACCTTACTATATTTTACTTTATTTTACTTTACTTTATTTTACTTTACTTTATTTTACTTTAGCCAATTCATTGAATTAAAAATGCCTCGTGCCGAAAATCGGAACGAGGCATTTTTAATATTTTGTTCTACTTACTTTAATAAATAAATTAAGTAACGGTAGTTCTAGTTGTAAACAGCAGTTAATTCCGCTCTTCTGTTTTGAGCGCGACCTGCTTTTGTTTTATTATCAGCAGAAGGTTTAGAATATCCAAAACCTGCCGATGTCAAACGCTTAGCATCTACTCCTGCTTTAGCTAAAAATTTAGCAACCACATTCGCTCTGTTGATTGATAATTTAGAGTTTAATCTTTCAGCTCCAGTATTATCAGTATGACCACCAATAGCAACGCTTACATTAGGATATTGATTTAATACCGCTACAACTGCGCTTAATCCTGCTAATTGTTTTTTAGATAAATATGATTTACCTGTTTCAAATTTCAAATTTTCTGCAGCTGTAGTTAAAGTTGGTTGAACATCAGGGCAACCATGATTTGCACTAATACCAGCTACTGTAGGACATTTGTCTTCTTCATCATTGATACCATCTTTATCAGTATCAGGGATTGGACATCCATTGTAACGAGCTAAACCCGCAACAGTAGGACATTTGTCTTCTTCATCATTGATACCATCTTTGTCTGTATCAGGAATTGGACATCCATTGTATTTAGCTAAGCCTGCTACTGTAGGACATTTGTCTTGCTCATCATTCACACCATCTTTATCAGTATCAGGAATAGGACATCCATTGTATTTAGCTAAACCCGCTACTGTAGGACATTTGTCTTTTTCATCTATCACACCATCATTATCAGTATCTACTGGAGCTGGCGGCGGAGGTGGAGGTAAAACAATTGCTTTTTTCTCTTTCAATTTCAATGGCATTGAGTAACTCACACCATGACTAAAATGAGCTTTAGTTAATTGAGACATTTCAGCACGGTAAGTACTGTTGATATTGATAAAAGAACCTTTGTTCGCTTTAATTTGTAAACCAAACCCAGCAGGTGCATAAGCGGTATAATACACATTAGCAGCTACTCCTACACCTACACCCAATGTTACATAAGGAACTACTTTATAGTCATCAGATAACATTTTAAAATTCACGTTCGCATCAAATGCAGTGTACAATTTTTTACCAGTTGGGATATGTATACTTGAACTCACATAAAAAGGATATTGCAAAGAAGCAAAATCCAAATTAGCCATGAAATCAATATTGCTGGTTAACCCTTTAAAATATTGCAAACCAATGCTAGGAGTTGCATCTCCTAATTTGGCCCAAGTTCTGTTGTTTAAAACACCTCCTAAAGTGTTTACATTGATATCTCTTGCAGTTGTAAAATCTAGCGCTGAAATACGTAATGCTATAGATGGTTTTTTTACATTAGAACCGTCTTGAGCAGAAGCTGCTAAAGCAAAAGTGAACACGATTAGTGAAAATAAAATTTTTTTCATAGTCTTAAATAGTTAATAATAACACAAATTTACTCCTAAAAGCCGAAATATTGAAATATTTTATATGATCCCTAATAGCTAGTCTTTAGGGGTAATTTTAGAGTAACCAATGGCATCAACCACTACTTTGACAATTCCTTTTGAACTGGTAATCAGCTTCTTAGAGGCAGAATGGCTTAAATCAATCACTCGCCCCATCTTAAGCATATTAGGATGCATTCGATCATTGATTCGAACAATGACCGATTTGCCATTACGCATATTGGTCACCCTTACCAAAGTATTTAACTTGAATAAGTTACAAGCAGCCGTATATTTTTTGTTGTAATAATGCTCCCCCGTCGAGGTTAAAGTGCCATTTAAATTGAAACTATAAAAACTTGCGATGCCTGTGATTCTATTTAATTCAATTTTTATTCGACGTGTATCAATCTTCTTTCGATACTTCCTCATATTCACGCTATCCAGATAATTTTCATTCGTTAAACTATGCGGATAAATTTCCTGCGCACTCAAGGAATGGAAACCTGTCATAAAAAGACAGAAGCCAATAATTAAAATGATATGTTTCCCGTATTGCTTTTGCATGCTAGGATATTGATTCCACTTCCACCACGGCATCTATATTTAATGATCCGTATATATGAGGGAATAACTCATTGATATCATGCGCCAATTCAAATAAAACTGGACGATTTACTTTTTCTTTTTCAATTTTCAATTTCACCAAATTCTTTTGGCCTTGATAAAAACGCTCTATCACACCCAACACTTGTCTTTCAATAGAACAATGTATAAATCCATCTGCCTCATAATTCAAAGGCAAATATTCATTATTTATTTTTGCTTGCTCCCACTCTGCTTGAGTGGTAATATGATATATAAATTCGCTTTCCATTTTTTTAATTTTTTAAAATTCTATTTTACAAATAAGTGTATTACCCATTTTATAAAATACGCGGAATTTTCTGTTCTAATAACATTAAATCCGCTAATACGATAGCTGTTACAGCTTCTAATACGACCGGCACTCTTAATGCAATGCATAAATCGTGTCTGCCTTTTACCGAAAATGTTTCTTGCTCATTCGTTTCCCAATTCCAAGTTATTTGATCCTTTGGTGTAGATGAAGTAGGTTTCACAGCAATACGAAATACCAAATCATTTCCGTTTGTATAACCCCCTACCACACCGCCAGCATGATTTGTTTTTGTTTTGCCAGATGCATCTATGATGGCATCATTGTGCTCCACCCCAAACATATTTGCTGCCGCAAATCCCGTTCCAAATTCAATACCTCTTATTGCTGGAATAGCAAAAACAGCATGGCTAATTAATGACTCCACCGAATTAAAGAAGTGTTCTCCAAGTCCGATTGGCAATCCTTTCACAACACAACTTACCACCCCCCCCACACTGTCTTTAGCATCTATTGCTTTTTGCAACCCTTTTTCCAAATCAACTTCCCCTCCAATACTTTCAATATGAGCATTGATATTAATTCCTTTCAATAATTTTTTTGCGATGACTCCTGCACCTACTAAACCCGCCGTAAGTCTTCCACTAAAGTGTCCGCCTCCTCTATAATCTTCAAAACCTCCAAATTTTTGATGCGCTGTAAAATCAGCATGACCTGGTCGAGGCACCGATCGCTGTTTTTCATAATCACCACTGCGCGTATTCTTATTTTCAAATAATAAAGTGATAGGAGCTCCTGTGGTCTTATCCTCAAAAATTCCAGATTGAAAAACTGGCACATCCTCTTCCTGACGGGGAGTGGTTCCTTTTTGCTTGCCTCCTTTACGGCGTTCCATATCTTGCTCAAAGTCGGCAGCCGTTAAGGGCAATCCAGCCGGACAACCATCCACCAAAATACCGGCACAGGCACCATGGGATTCACCAAAAATTTGCACTCTATATAAGGTTCCAAAACTATTCATGTACTTCAATTACGTATTACAAGGTAAGAAAATTATTCTATATGTACTTGAACCCCTAAATGATGTAGATGTTCAAAAAAATTGGTATAAGATTTATTAATCGCTTCAGCATCAATTATTTGCACTGGTCCATTTGAATTTAATGTTGCAACTGCACAGGCCATTGCAATACGGTGATCATGCTGAGAAAAAACGGTAGAAGATTGAATTTCTGCCCCACCATATACTTTCATGACATCTTCCTCTAAATCAATTTTAACCCCCATTTTCGCAAACTCAGTTTGCAAAGTAAGACCTCTATTGCTTTCTTTATGCGCTAATCGAGACACCCCTTTTATAAGAGTTACCCCCTGACAACTGGCAGCCAAAGCTACTAATGGAGGGAATAAATCGGGGCAATCTGTGGCATCAAACTCAAAAGATTGAAGGTCTTTATGATCCTTTGCTGGACCTATTAAAATCCCTTCTGGGGAAATATTAATACTTGCATTAGATTTTCTTAAAGCCTCCATCACTTGCTTATCTGCCTGGGTAGAATCCATTTGTAAGCCTGTTACTAAAATAGGTCCTGAAGTAGCCCCCGCGACCAATAAAAAGGCCGCACCACTCCAATCCCCTTCTACTGTATATTCAATATGTTCTGGTAAAGGCGCATGTGGCTGAAATTGAAACTGCTCATAGTTCTGGTGAACTACTTTCCAACCAAAGTGGTTAAGCACATGTAAAGTGAGGTCGATATAAGGTTTGCTTTTTAAATCCTTCACATGAATGGATACTTCCTGCGCACCTGAAGCTGCATAAGCCATGAGCAAACCCGTCAAAAACTGAGAGCTCAATGAGCCATCTACCAAAATCGTACTAGGTTTTAAAGGCCCTTGTATTTGAATGGGTAAATAACCTGCTTGGGATTGAATGCTCACTTTTAATTGTGGTAAAATTTCATCAAAAAAATGCATAGGTCTTTTCACCAAACTTCCCTTGCCTTGAATCTTGATTGATTGTGCACTTAATGCAGCAATAGGTGTAAACATCCTAATACCTAAACCACTTTCACCGCAATTCATTTCGGGACCAACAGGCATAACTCCTTTTGAATGTATCGTAATGGCATTTGTATTCATAACTACTTCTGCACCTAACTTTTGAATCACATCTAAGGCAGCTAAATCATCATTGGAATGTCCTGGATTATGTATGACCGTTTCTCCCACATGCAATAATGCGGCGGCACATGCACGTTGCATACTGCTCTTGCTTGCAGGAGCCATTTGCACTCCTTTTAATTTTGCTGGATAAACCGTTACTAACATGATTAAGAATACAACTTAATGAGTTTTTCTAATGACTTCATTGGAATCGTTTCATAGATTCCTTTCCCTATTTTTTGTAATAAAACATACTGCATTCCTGCTGCTGCTTTCTTTTTATCTTTTTGCATCAATTCCATGGCTTGCTGTATATCAAAATGCATTTTGGTCGGCAATCCATATTGTGAAAGTGTGTCAATCAATACGCCTACTTGGTTAAACCCTTTTAAGACTTGAGAAATTTTAGCTGCATACACCATTCCAATACTAATGGCATGCCCGTGTAAAAGCGCATGTTGATTTTCAATAGCATGTCCTAAGGTATGTCCTAAGTTGAGTAATTTACGATCCCCTTTTTCAAACTCATCTTTTTTCACCACTATCACTTTAATTTGAACATTACGTTCTAATAAAGATGCTAAAGCCTTTTTATTTTTTTGATAAAATAAAATATCATGTAGCGCTAATTCCTGCATCATTTTTGCATCCTTGATAGCTGCATGCTTAATCACTTCTGCAAAACCATTTTGCCACTGATGTAAAGGTAACGTAGCTAAAAAATCATAGTCGTAAAAAATAAAAGAGGGTTGACGAATTAATCCCACCATATTTTTATACAAACCTATATCAATACCATTTTTACCTCCCACAGATGCATCTACCATCGCTAAAATAGTAGTTGGTACAAATCCAAAAGACACCCCTCTCATATAAATGCCCGCCACATATCCTACCATATCAGTTACCACACCGCCGCCTACTCCCACTAAAGTGGTTGATCGTGTAGCATCAAAATTCAATAAAGCTTCAATGATAAAATCAACAGTAGATTGTTGCTTATGTTCTTCTCCCGCTGGAATGACGATGGTCTTTTTTCCCTTAAACTTTTTTTCATGAATGGCATACAGGTTTTCATCCGTGATATAAATGGCATTGTTTTTATCAACCCATTTATGAATCCCCGAAAACTTTCCGTCAAAGATAAATTCAACAGATGCCGATGAAAATTTTACTTTCCAATTTTTCATGCGTTGGCTTTTTAAAATAAACTAGCAGTCTAACATTGTCTACTAGCTATTCATTATTTTATTTTGATGATGGATACTTTCCATATGTACCGCATCCATATACTTGGTAATAAAATCTTCACTTAATCCCACTTTATTTCCTTTACTCACTGCACGTTCTAAAATTTCATTCCAACGATTGGTTTGCAAAATAGTGATATCATTGTTTTTCTTGTATTCGCCAATTTTTTCTGCCACTTTCATACGTGTAGATAATACTTGTAACAATTCATCATCTAACTGATTAATTTGTTGACGTAATTTTTCTAAAGCTGCATGATATTCGGCAGAAGCGACATCGTCCTTTCTCCAACGAATAGCTTCTAACATTTCGGCTAATACTTCGGGCGTGATTTGTTGTTTAGCATCACTCCAAGCATTGTCTGGATCAATATGAGATTCAATGATTAAACCATCAAAATCTAAGTCGATTGCTTTTTGTGCGACCTCTTGTAAAATATCACGACGTCCACAAATATGTGAAGGATCATTGATCATAGGAATTCCTGGGTAACGACGTTTCATTTCAATCGCCAAATGCCACATAGGTGCATTGCGATATTCGGTATTTCCATAAGAGCTAAATCCACGATGGATTAATCCTAAATCTTCAATCCCTGCTTTCGCAATACGCTCCATTCCACCAATCCATAATTCTAAATCTGGATTGATAGGATTTTTGATTAACACAGGAACTTTCACTCCTTTTAATGCATCTGCAATTTCTTGCACACTAAAAGGATTCACGGTAGTTCGAGCCCCTACCCATAAAACATCTACATCAAAATGTAAAGCATCTTCCACTTGTTTAGCGGTAGCTACTTCTACTGCCACCGGCAAACCTGTTTCTTTTTTAGCTTGCTGCATCCAAGGCAATCCTTTAGTACCAATCCCTTCAAAACTTCCAGGTCGAGTTCTAGGTTTCCAAATACCCGCTCGCATAATATCTACTTTGCCTGTTGCAGCTAAGCGAATAGCTGTTTGCATCACTTGATCTTCAGTTTCTGCACTGCAGGGTCCTGATATAATCAAGGGAGACTTTTTAATCACTTCTTTAATGTCTTGTTTTTGTGCTGTTAAAGTTTCCATGTTAACCAATTTAAACGTTCTTACTATTTTTTAATTTGTTTATCCTTCATTGTTATTTCTTCTTGGACCACCACTGTCCGCATCATTCATACGAATGCGACGGCCTTTGTAGTTTTTACCATCCACTGAATTAATCATTTGCTTCGCAGCTCCTGCTTCAATTTCTACCCAGCTATTCATGTCACGCATATCAATTTTGCCCAATACTTCTTTTCTTAAATCACTCATATCTAAAATGAATTGTAAAAAGCTTGCTTTGTAAAAACCATCTTTGGTTCCTAAATTCACAAACAAACGCGTGTACCCGCTAGCGCCTCTTGCTGCACCACGACCAGCTGTTTCCCCACGAGCACCACGATCTCCGCGATCTCCTCCACGAGCAGCTCCTCCAAATTCTTGGCGGCCTCTGTCGCGATTACGATCTTGTTGTTGCATAGGCTCACGACGATTTTTGTCTGCAGCTCTAATATTTAAATCCTGTGCATTTTCATAATAACTTAAAAAACGATTGAACTCCAAAGCAGCCACACGTTTTAAAATTTCCTCCTTAGTCATGTCAGCAAATTTTTCAGCTAACATGGGAACATAAGTTTCATAATCGCCATGACTTACATCGGTTGACATTAATTTATCCATCACATGGAAAAATTGTTTACGACAAACATCTTTACCACTTGGAATATCCAATTTATGGAAAGTACATTTGTTCATATTTTCAATCTGACGTAAACGATACGACTCACGTGCGTGTACAATTGAAATGCAAATTCCTTCGCTTCCTGCGCGACCTGTACGACCACTTCGGTGCGTGTAAACTTCTACATCATCTGGTAATTCAAAGTTGATTACGTGTGTGATTCCTTTTACATCAATACCACGAGCAGCTACATCTGTTGCAATTAATAATTGTAAACTTTTATCTCTAAACTGCCCCATCACTCTATCACGTTGTTGTTGTGTTAAATCACCATGAATCGCATCAATATCATATCCTTCACGTGTTAAACGTTGAGCCACTTCCTGCGCATCTGCTTTAGTACGTGTAAAAATGATACCATAGATACCTGGATTAAAATCGATGATACGCTTTAAGGTTTCATATCGATGTTGTGCCGAGGTTAGATAATATTGGTGATCAATACTTTTGTTAGTAGCATTTACTTTTCCAATAGTAACTTCTACCGGCTCTTTCATGTAACGCTTGCTTACTTTTCTAATTTCTGCAGGCATTGTTGCACTAAACAACCAAATACTTTCTCTGTTAGGTGTATTCTTTAAAATAAATTCAATGTCATCTTGGAATCCCATATTTAACATCTCATCTGCCTCATCCAATACTACATATTCAATTTTATCTAAGTTAATTGCTTTTCTTTCGATCAAATCAATTAAACGACCTGGTGTTGCTACTACAACTTGTACGCCTCTTTTTAAATCTTTTATTTGCATGCTGATAGAAGTTCCACCATACACTGCTAATACTTGTAAACCTGAAATGTGTTTTTTAAACAAATTCATTTCATTTACAATTTGCATACATAATTCACGTGTAGGGCAAACTACTAAGGCTTGAGGGAAACGATCTGCTGTTTTAATTAATTGTAATAAAGGCAATCCAAAGGCAGCTGTTTTACCCGTTCCAGTTTGTGCCAATCCAATAAAATCTTTTGTTCCGCTAATTAAAACGGGGATAGATCTTTCTTGAATTTCTGTAGCATGTGTATATCCTAATTCTGTTACCGCTTTTACTAAAGAATCATTGATTCCTATTTCGGTAAATGTTTTTTTGGTTTTGACCGCCTCTATTAATTCATTGGTCTTATTCGTCTCTTCTGTTTTCTTCATTTTGTGTTTTTTAATTTTTACTAAAGAATTTTATTTTAAAATTCTTTTAATTTGATTCGCATTATGAATCAACTCCGACAAGTATTCAAAGTTTTCTTTTTCAAGACTGGCTTTAAATTTGCGTAATTGACTAATATGCTCATTTAGCACATCCAATACATTTTCCTTGTTTTGCATAAAGATGGGTACCCACATATCGGCATTGGACTTAGCCAAACGAACAGTACTCTCAAATCCTCCACTTGCTAACTCAAAAATAGCATCAGACTCTTTTTCCTTCTCTAGCACGGTATTTGCCAATGCAAAAGAAGTAATATGTGAAATATGGCTCACATAAGCCACATGAATGTCGTGCTGTTTGGCATTCATGTATAAAATATGCATCCCTAATTGTTGGTATAATTTTTCCACTAATTCTAATGCATCTTCATCTATCTGTTCCTTGTTACAAATCACAGTGGCTTTTTCGGCAAAAGCATCTGATTGTGCTGCTGCAGGTCCACTAAATTCGGTACCCCACATAGGGTGTGTTGGAACAAATCTTCCTTTTTTTGATTGCGCATTGGCTATGTGTACAATACTTTCTTTAGTGGAGCCTAAATCAAAAACAACCTGCTTATCTACCTGATTTAAAATCAAGGGTAAAAGTTGTTCTGCTATATTGACTGGTGTTGCGATGGCAATAATATCTGATGCTGCTATGGCTTTGTCTAAAGTCATTATTTCATCCACGATACCTAGTTCCATCGCTTTTTGTTGGTGTTCCACATTAGGATCTACCCCAATGACGTTTTGCACAAACCCTTTCTTTTTTAAAGTAAGTGCAAGAGAACCTCCCATTAAACCAATTCCAATAACGGCTAAACGCATGATTGAATTCTTTTAATTGCTTCACTAAATTTTTCAATGGAACCACATAAGCTAACTCTGATGTATCCATTTCCAGCAGAACCAAAAATTCCACCGGGTGTAATAAATACATTGGCATCATACAAT
The DNA here is from genome assembly GCA_947372105.1 of Chitinophagaceae bacterium. Lineage (GTDB taxonomy): Bacteria > Bacteroidota > Bacteroidia > Chitinophagales > Chitinophagaceae > Sediminibacterium. The sequence goes on along the minus strand of CANBSH010000032.1, from coordinate 2,675 downwards.
ACCTTATCACTTAACGCGTATCCATCTTTGTATTGGGATGGTATTTTAGCCCAAACAAACATGCCTACTTGTTCCTTTGAGTATACACAATTAAGTACGTCTAGTAATTCAAATACTTTTTCACGACGAGCTTGATAAATTTTATTCACCGACTCGTACCAAGTTTGATCCAAGCTTAATGCTTTAGCGGCAGCTAACTGCACCGGCAAAAACATACCACTATCCATATTGGATTTAAACCTAAGTATTTCATTGATTCGCTCTTCTGCAGCAATTAACATTCCCACTCTCCATCCAGCCATATTTTGGCTCTTACTTAGTGAGTTTAATTCAATTACTACTTCCTTTGATCCTTCGATGGACAACAAACTCATAGGTGTTTCATTTAATATGAAACTATAGGGGTTGTCATGGCAAATCAATATTTGATGCTTTTTAGCAAATGCTATTATCTTTTCAAATAATAGTTTACTGGGCATTTGTCCTGTTGGCATATGCGGATAATTTACCCACATCAACTTTACTTTTGATAAATCTGATTTTTCTAAATTTTCAAAATCGGGTGCCCAATGATTGTCGGCAGTCAACTCATAATATAACGGCGTTCCTCCCGCTAATTTAACTGCACTTGTGTACGTTGGATAACCAGGATTTGGAATTAAAACCTGATCCCCTTCGTTTAAATAGGTCATACATATATGCATGATCCCTTCCTTGCTTCCTAGTAACGGAAGTACTTCAGTAGCGGGCGCTATGGAGACCGCGTAATACTTTTGATACCATTCAGCGATGGCTTCTCTCAATACTGGAGAGCCTTTATAAGATTGATAAGCATGTACATTGTCCTTGCTTGCTTCATTTTGTAATACTTGTATGACATCGGGATGGGGCGGTAAATCGGGGCTACCTATGCCTAGATTGATTATCTGCTTCCCTGCCTTATTGAGTTCATCAATTTCGCGCAGTTTGGAAGAAAAATAATACTCTCCAATCCCTTCTAGTCTATGTGATAATGTCATGTCCATAGTTACCCTTTTACAACTTTACCTTTTTTATACAAACCAAAAATTTTCAAACTATTGGTTAACGCTTTTACATCTTCTAACACTTTTTCAATATGTTTTAATTGTTCGAATTCTAAATCAGCATAAAAACCATATTTAAAATTACTTCCAGGAATAGGCATACTTTGCAATTTGCTTAAATTCACATTCCCTTGCGCAATTTTGGCTAACACTTTTGATAAAATTCCTTTGGAGTGATCGGTTTGAAAATAGATAGAAGCTTTATTGGCCCCTTCTACTTTTAAAGGCGATTTACCCACTTGTGGAGACATCACTAAAAAACGTGTAATATTATTTTTAAGTGTATGAATATCGGGCGTCAACACATTTAAATCATATAACTGTGCAGCTAACTTACTTGCAATGGCCGCTACATGTTTGCTTTTATGCTGTTGCACATGCTTTGCACTTAATGCAGTATCGTCGGTCTCTACTAATTTCCAATTGTACTTTTCTAAATAATCTAAACATTGAAGTATCGCCATTGGATGACTATGCACTTCTTTGATATCTGCTAACTTCACTCCTGGATTCGTCAATAAATTTTGACTAATCGACAAATACACTTCTCCTATTACTTGAAGTTTAGTTTTTTGAATTAAATTATAATTAGGAAGAATACTTCCCGCTATTGAATTTTCAATCGCCATCACAGCACCGTCAGAAAGTTTTTTATCCGCTCCAATTTTAACGACTTCTCTAAATGTGTCACAAGTAATCACCTCTACATTTTTTCCATAAAAATGCCTCGCTGCCACTTGGTGGAAACTTCCTTCGTATCCTTGTATTGTCACCTTTTGATTCATTCCCTTTATTCCTAATTTTTTTATTTTTTACTTTAACTATTTACTTTGTTTTATCCCCGCTTTGGTCAGAATAAAAAAAGTCCCGACTTTTGGGCCGGGACTGTATGTTTAGTTAATTTCTTTATGCTTTTACAAATACAACCCGGCTACTTTGATTAAAGTAGAAATAAAAGAAAAAGTAAAACCAGTTGCTATTTGCTTTCATCGTGCTACAAAGGTAATAAAAATAGGCTAAATGGCAAAATAGTTCACAGTTTATCCCCAAAAAGCTAACGAGTATTTGTTTCAGGCTCCCCGCGGAGCGGGGACCAAAATCATTAGAGTTTTTATTTTGGCATTTTTATATTCTATAAAAAGGGAATATGAAAAGGTCCGAAGGGCCAGCCTTTCGGACCAATCATTAGAGTTTTTTATTTGACCCTTTATTTTTTCAAAAAAGGAAGCATAGCAAGGGTCCCGCGGAGCGGGACCAATCATTAGAGTTTTTTATTTGACCCTTTATTTTTTCAAAAAAGGGTCAAATAAAAAAAAGCCCCTCCGTAGAAACGGAGCGGCTTAACGATTGCTTGCCATATGAAACTTTTCCGATAACTGTTAGTTGGCAAGTAGGGGCTGAGTGAACAGCCCACCAACAGTCCAATTATTTTGATTAGTGCTTAGCAGCAGTATCAACTGTTGCAGCAGCAGCTGTATCAACTGTAGCTTTAGCAGCAGTATCAACTGTTGTAGCAGCTGTATCAGTTTTAGCTTCAGTAGAAGCACCACCACATGCAGTTAAAGCAGCGATAGCTAAGATTGCGAATAC
>CANBSH010000031.1 GCA_947372105.1 Chitinophagaceae bacterium | reverse complement strand
TTAAATAGATCTAATTGGTTCAAAAATTGGAGCTTACCTTTTAAATTATTGAAAAGTTATTTTGAAGTAAAATCAATTTTTAAATCTTTTCAACCTAATGCGGTATTTGGAGTAGGAGGGTATTCTAGTTTCCCTGTTTTAAAATATGCGCAAAGTAAAGGAATAGCCACATTTATACATGAGTCGAATGCCTTTGCTGGCAAAGCCAATCAATGGCTGGGTGCTGATGCTACATGTATTTTTACAGGCACTTCAGGAATGGAAAAATTCTTTCCTGCTCATAAAACAATATTTACAGGCAATCCTGTCCGAAAAAATATTATCCATCATCAGTTTACGAATGCATCGGCTTTATTGCAATTTGGATTATTACCTAATAAAAAAACCATTTTAATTATGGGCGGAAGTTTAGGAGCCGCATCTATTAATAAAGTGATTCAACATCATTTACCCCATTTCTTAGAGCTAGGAGTTCAATTGATTTGGCAAACTGGCAAAACCAATGCTGCGCAATATCTAAAAGCTTCAGAGAGTTACAAAAATATATATGTTTCTTCTTTTATTGATAATATGAGTGCAGCTTATGCTGCAGCTGACATTGTGATTAGCAGATCGGGTGCCATGGCAGTGGCAGAAATTTGTATTGCCGGCAAGGCTGCCATATTTGTTCCTTATCCATATGCAGCAGAAGATCATCAAACATTTAATGCCATGCAATTAGTGCATGCAGGTGCTGCAGAAATTGTAAAAGATCAAGATGCAGAAAGTGAATTGTTTCCTTGTTTACAAACATTAATACAAGATGAAGCTAAGGTGAAACAAATGAAGCATCGAATTACTTCTTTTGTGAAATTAAATGCAGATGAAGTGATCGCAGAAACTATTTTAAAAAATATTCAAGAAATTAATCATGGCCACTAATATGAATCCATTAACTAATATTCAAAGAATTTATTTTATAGGAATTGGAGGTATTGGTATGAGTGCACTTGCTCGTTATTTTAACACACAGGGTGTTTTTGTTTCTGGATACGATAAAACACCTACTCCATTAACAGATGATCTGCAAAAAGAAGGTATTCAAATTCATTTTGAAGATGATTTAAACCAAATTGACAAAGAAGCCACTGTTATTGTGTATACGCCTGCAATTCCTGCAGATCATGATGAGTTGAATTTTTTTAAGGATAATGGATATCAAGTTGTAAAAAGAAGTGATGTGTTAAATTGGATTACCGAAAATGCTTTTACAATTGGTATTGCAGGTACCCATGGAAAAACCACTACGACATCCATGACTGCGCATATTTTAAGAGATACGGGGTATGGTTGTAATGCATTTTTAGGCGGCATCGCTTCCAATTATGACACCAACTTTTGGAGTCATGAAAAAAATGTAGTCGTGGTAGAGGCGGATGAATATGATCGTAGCTTTTTAAAATTATCACCCAATATTGCAGTGATCACTGCGGTAGATCCAGATCATTTAGATATTTATGGTACTCCCGAAGAAGTATTGAAAGCCTTTGGACAGTATGCAGATAAAATAAAGCCAGGTGGAACCCTTATTCAAAAATGGGGTACTACGGTGGAGACATCTTCACAACAAAAAACAATTCATACTTATGGGTATGATAAAAATGAAGCTTCTTTTCATACACAAAATTTAAAAGTAGTAGAAGGGTCTTATATTTTTGATATTGTTCATCCTAAAGGTGTATTACAAAATATTACATTAAATATGGGAGGGCTACATAATGTAGAAAATGCTACTGCAGCCATTGCAATCGCTTTAACACTAGGTATTGAAGATGACAAAATTAAAAATGCGGTAAGTTCTTTCAAGGGTGTTAAAAGAAGGTTTGAGTATAAAGTAAAAACAGCTTCCAAAATATTAATAGATGATTATGCGCATCATCCAGAAGAATTAAATGCATTAATAAGTGGGGTGCGTAGTATTTTCCCAAATGAAAAAATGGTATTAGTTTTTCAGCCACATTTATATTCACGTACTCAGGATCAGTGTGATGGATTTGTAGCCACATTAGATCAAGCAGACGAAGTGATTTTATTGCCCATTTATCCTGCAAGGGAATTGCCTATTCCGGGAGTAACGAGCGATATGCTATTAGATAAAATGAAATTGCAACATAAAAGATTGATGACTAAAGAGGAATTAATGGACTGGGCTGCCACTACACAAGATAAATTAATCGTGATGGCCGGTGCGGGTGATATTGATGCATGTATTACCAAAGTTCAAGCAATACTTAATCCAGCTTCATGAAAAATTGGAAAATCATATTAATCCATATTCTTTGGAGCCTAGCTGGAGCGGCACTTATCTTTTTATTTGTAATGGCTTGGAAAGCTAAAACAGGAAAAAGGATAAGTCATGTGCAAGTGGACTTAGTGGGTGAAACCACTGCTGCTTTGTTTATGGATGAAAATGAAATTAGTGGCATTTTAAAAGAACAAGGAGTGAAAGAGGGCGTGCCTGTAGAAACTATCAACTTGACTACAGTAGAACATAATTTGGAAAAAATTCAATGGATTAAAAACGCAGAATTATTTATTAATAATCAACAATTATTGCAAGTAGATATTGAACAAAGAATACCTATAGCAAGAATTTTTACAGTTTCTGGGGCTTCTTTTTATATGGATGGGGAAGGTCGAAAGCTTCCTTTGAAACAATTGACAGTATTGCGTTTACCGGTTTTCACAGGTTTCCCCTCTGATAACGATCGATTGTCAAAACCCGATAGTTTATTATTAAATGATGTATTGTTTTTTTCTAAAACGATACAGGCAGATTCCTTTTTCACCGCTCAAATTGCGCAAGTGCAAATTGAAGGAAATGGTGAATTTCAGTTCATTCCAACTTTGGGAGATCATACTGTTTTAATAGGATCCGTAGAAAATTTAGAAGATAAATTAAACAGGCTATATACTTTTTATAAAAAAGTGTGGGTGCATAGTGGTATTAACGCATATCAAGTCATTGATTGTCGATTTGATCAACAAATAGTGGCTTTGAAAAAAGGAATGCAAGCCATTCAATATGCACCAGGAACCATACCCTTTGCCAACTTAAAACCTTTGGTAGATTCTACTACAAAAGTGGCTAGTCCAACGACCAGTACGATTGTTTCTAGTCCAACAACCAATACAAAAGTGTTGTCTACAAAAGATACACTTAACGGAAAGCCTTTAGAAGTAAAGAGGGTAAGTTCAAAATTAGCTCCACCACCTCCTGCTAAATTGGTTGCTCCGGGGTCTAAAAAAATGCCGGTAAAAAAACTGGCAATTTCTAAAAAAATACCAGCGAAACAAAACAATAAACAAAACAATAAATCGTTAAATAATAAGAAGAAGACTGCAAAGGCTGTCATGCCCCAAAAGACGACTTCAAACAACAACAACAACAACTAACAACTTAAAACATAAAAAATGAGTCAAAACGATTCACCCATCATTGTGGGTCTAGATATTGGTACCACCAAAATTGCAGCTATCGCAGGTAGAAAAAACGAATTCGGTAAGTTAGAAATTTTAGGTTTTGGCCGAGCAAATAGCAATGGGGTACAACATGGTCAAGTATTAAACATTGATCAAACTATCAAAGCTATTCAACAAGCTTTACAAAATTGTCAATTAAGCAATCCCGATTTAGAAATCAATGAAGTGTATGTGGGAATTGCTGGGCACCATATCAAAAGTTTACAAACTCGTGGAGATCAAGTACGCCAAGATGCTGAGAATGAAATTCAAGCATGGGAAATTGATCAATTAATCAATAATCAGCGCAAAACATTTATTCCCGCAGGAGATCAAATTATTGATGTTATTCCTCAAGAGTTTCATGTGGATAATAACCAAAATATTAAAGATCCAATTGGCGTGAATGGTGTTAAAGTGGGGGCTAATTTTTTAATTTTAACGGGAGATCGCAATGCGATTCGTAATATTAATCGTTCGGTAGAACGCAGTGGCTTAACCACGAAGGACTTGGTTTTACAGCCATTGGCTTCAGCAAGTGCGGTGATGAGTGATATTGATTTAGAGGCAGGAGTTGCTATCTTAGATATTGGTGGAGGTACCAGTGACTTGGCTGTTTTTTATGATGGTATTTTAAAACATACTGCTGTGATTCCTTTTGGCGGAGAAAATATTACCAATGACATCAGAATGGGATTGGGGGTATTGAAAAGTCAAGCTGAAGCAATGAAAGTTCAGTTTGGTAGTGCTTTGGCAGATGAAGCAAAAGCCAATGCATACGTGACTATCCCAGGTTTAAAAGGAATGCCAGCAAAGGAAATTAGCGTTAAAAGTTTAGCTGGAATTATTCAAGCAAGAATGAGCGAAATTCTTGATTTTGTGACCTATCATTTAAAACAAGTGGGTTTAGATAGCCGCATGTTAAATGGAGGTGTGATATTAACAGGGGGTGGTTCTCAATTAAAACATTTGATTCAATTAACCGAATATATCACTGGTTTGAACGCTCGTATTGGCTTGCCCAATGAGCATTTAGCACCTAATCATATTGATGAACTTAAAAAACCAATGTATTCCACTTGTATTGGTTTGATTTTAAAAGGCTACAACGATTACGAGCAAAATTATAAAGTGTTTACGGAGACTTACAAGAGAGTAGAAGTGCCTAAGTCTTTGACCGTAAATCAACCCACTGCAGCGAATGGTTTAACAAGTCAAAAGGCAGAAAAACCAGTAGTAGCAACCACTTTGACACCGGAGCAAATTGAAAAAAGAAAGTCTAAGTTCTGGGATCGCTTTAAAAACAATTTAATTGAAATTTTCAGCGAGGAAGAAGATAAACCTTTACACTAATAATTACCCACATTGTGGATATATATATTTATGTAAAACGTTGAAATCAAGTAATTTAGGCGCACTAACAAACAACTAACTAACCATCTCACTAACCCATCTAAAAACAAAAGAATGATTCAATTTGACTTACCCAAACAAAAATCATCTATCATTAAAGTTCTCGGTGTAGGCGGCGGCGGAAGCAACGCTGTCAATTTTATGTTTAAGCAAGATATTGAAGGAGTAGATTTCATTATTTGCAACACCGATTCAAAAGCTATTGAACAAAGCGATGTTCCTAATAAAATTCAATTAGGACCACATTTAACACAAGGGTTAGGCGCAGGTGCAGATCCTTCTGTTGGAAAATTAGCCACAGAAGAATCATTAGAAGAAATCAGAAAAATTTTAGAAGTTAATACTCGCATGGCATTTATTACGGTGGGTATGGGGGGTGGAACTGGAACTGGGGGTGCACCAATCATTGCAAAAATTTGCAAGGATTTAGGCATCTTAACTGTGGGTATTGTAACAACACCATTTGGATTTGAAGGACCTCGTCGTCAAAAGCAAGCTGAAGAAGGAATCAATCAATTAAAACCATTAGTAGATACTTTGTTGGTTATTTCAAATGATAAATTACGCGTTCAATATGGTAATTTAAAAATGAAAGAAGCGTTTACAAAAGCGGATAATGTTTTAGCAACTGCTGCAAAATGTATTACAGATGTTATAAATAGCCGCGGTCATATTATTGTAGATTTCGCGGATGTTTGTACGGTGATGAAAAATGGAGGAGTGGCTATTTTAGGTAAGTCGGAAGTGGAAGGTGAAAATAGAGCGCAAAGAGCTATTGAAGAAGCTTTAAATTCTCCATTATTAAATGACAATGACATTAAAGGGGCAAAATGGATTTTATTGAATATAAATAGTGCAGAAGGGGATCATGAATGTACTATGGATGAATTAGAAACTATCAATGCCTATTTACGTGAGCGTACTGGAGAAAATTCGGATGTAATTATGGGTATGGGCTATGATCCAACATTAGGACAAAAAATTGGAATTACTTTAATTGCAACTGGATTTGAAGGAAAGGATCCATTTAAAAAGGATGAACCAAAAAAAGCGGAGGCTCCTATTGAGGAAAAGATTGTCATGACTTTAGTAACAGAGGAAGCAGCAAAAGCGCCCGAAGCGGCACCTGAAGCAGCAGCTGTAACTGAAGAACAAATCATGGAGGAGCCTTTAAATGATATCAAAGATCAAGATGACAATCATTTTACATTAGACACAACTATATCTTCTGAAAATACAATTGTGTTATTTGAATCTGAAGAAATATTTGACCAAATAGAAGAAGAGGAAGAAGTATTGATGGAAACAGAAGCTCCTGAAGAAATTGCAGAAGTGTCTATTGCTGCTATGGAAAGCATTGAGCTTGAAAATTATATGCCTACTTTAATGGAAGAAGTAGAGGAAGAAATTCATTTGGAAGAAGTGCTTGAAGAAGCGCATGAAGAAGATGTCATGTTAGATGAAATCCTGAATGAAGAATTAGAAGAAGAAATGTTGGAAGAAGAAGAATTATTTGCTTTGGATATGGAAGCACCAGCTCCTGTTGAATATGCTACTGAATTTATATTAAGTAAGCCTACCAACATTTATGCAGAAGCCACAGAAGAGATGGAAGAAATCCAAGAAGAGATGTTAGAAGAATTGGCAGAAGTTCCTGAAGTAGAGGAAGAAATATTGGAAGAAATGGAGGAAGAGCCAATGATGGAAGAAGCTCCAGTAGTATTTGAATTTTCTTTACAGGAGGAAGAACCATTAGTGGTAGTGGAGAAATTGGAGGAAATTATAGAAGAAAAGAAATTGGAAGAGATCCCGGAAGTGACTCCTGCCCCTGAAGTGGTTATGGAAGCTCCTAAAGCTCCAGTGGTAGAGTTCGAAACTTCATTCAGATACCAAGAAGAGCCTACCATGCAATTGGTGATGCGTGAAGAAGCTCCTTCTAATTTGGAAGTGAATACTGCTCGTCAAAATAATTATGATATGCCAGTGGATAATGCAGAAGAGCAAAGAAAAAAAGTGGCAGAGCGTATTCAAAAATTGAGAAATTTATCATTTAATATTAACAATGGTTCTGATCCAAACAATGAGTTTGAATCAGTGCCAGCGTATGTTCGCCGAAATATGGATTTGTTTGGGAACACTTTAGCTTCAGTAGAAAACTATTATAGTAAGTACACTGTTGAAAAAGATGAAAACAATCAAACTCAAATTTCAACCATCAATACGTTTTTAGATGGTAAGAAACCTGATTGATCTCGTTTTTTATGGTACAGTTGATTTTAGTTGTAACCCCGCTCCTCAAAAAGCGGGGTTTTTTTATAAAAAAATAAGTCATCGTTCATTAAAAAATAGAGTCGCCCTATATAGCATTCAAATTGTACTTTTGCAATATGCAAACGGTATTAATTACAGGAGGAACAGGAATGGTAGGTCAATCATTGACAACACATTTATTGGCGCAAGGGTATAAAGTCATTATAGTATCTAGAAGCAATTCCAAAAAAATGATACCAGGGTTAACTTATGCTCAATGGGATGTCACAAAAGAAATGATGGATATTCCTGCTTTGCAAAAAGCAGATATCATTGTTCATTTAGCAGGAGCAGGTGTTGCTGAAAAAAGATGGTCTGTAAAAAGAAAAAAAGAAATTTTAGATAGTAGGGTAGATGCAGGAAACTTTTTAGTGAAGCTTTTATCGTCGCATACTCATAAAGTAAAAACGGTCATAAGTGCTTCTGCTATTGGTTGGTATGGTCCTGATAGTCCACAAAGTTTACAGCATGGCTTTCAGGAAACGAATCCAGTAGACGATTCTTTTTTAGGAAATACATGTAATAGTTGGGAGCAAAGTGTTCAGCCTTTAGTTTCATTAGACATTCGGCTCATTACTTTAAGAATTGGTATTGTATTAAATCCTAAAGGAGGTGCATTGTTAGAATTTATCAAACCTGCAAAATTTGGATTGGCAACTATATTAGGTAGCGGAAAGCAAATGATAAGTTGGATTCATCAAACTGATTTATGCAGGATGATTCAATATGGAATTGAAAATGAATCTATGAGAGGGGTGTATAATGCTGTGTCTCCGCATCCAGTTACAAATAAGGAATTGGTAAAAGTAGTTGCAGGGCAATTACATTCATTTTATTTTCCAATACCTGTTCCAAGCATCATGCTAAAAATCATGCTAGGCGAAATGAGTATTGAAGTATTAAAAAGTGCCAAAGTATCTTCTGAAAAAATACAATCACAAGGTTTTCAATTTTCGTATCCTCACATCAAAGAAGCCATACAAAATTTGCTTTCTATTAATTTCTAATAGGGCGTCCTGCAGTGATCACAGATTGTATGCGTTCTAATGTTTTCTTTTCCCCGCATAAACTTAAGAAAGCTTCTCTTTCTAAATCTAGCAAGTATTGTTCATTGACTAAACTAGGTTCGCTTAAATCACCACCACACATGACAAAGGCTAATTTCTTAGCTACTTTAACATCATGTTCTGAAGCATAACCGGCTTTATACATACCATTAATGCCTGCATATAAAGCGCCTAAGCCTGCTTTCCCCAAAACCTTGATATCCTTTCTGGGAGCGGCTTGTGTGTATCCTGCATTAAAAAGTTCAATCGCTTGTTCTTTGGCTTTTACAATTCTTCGAGAAAGATTTAAAATAATATGATCTTGTCCTTTTCTTAAGATGCCCATATCCATCGCTTCATGTGCCGAAGTGGCTACTTTTGCAGTTGCAATTTGCATGAATCTATTATTAAGTGTAATAGTTTCAGGTTCATCTTTATGCATTTCATCGGAAGCTCTTAATACTAATTCTTTAGTACCTCCACCCCCAGGAATGACACCAATACCCAATTCCACTAATCCAATATAAGTTTCTGCTGCTGCACAAATACTATCAGCATGTAAATTCATTTCACAACCACCCCCTAAACATAAACCATGTGGAGCAATGACTACTGGAATGGATGAATATCTAACGCGCATCATAGAGTTTTGGAAAGTACGAATAGCCATATCCAACTCTTCATAATCTTGCTCAATCGCCAACATAAATATCATACCTACATTCGCGCCAGCACTAAATAAGGCACTTTCGTTGGCAATCACTAATCCGTTACATTTTTGTTCAGCTAAAGCAATGGATTTATTCAATCCTTCCAATACTTCTCCACCAATACTATTCATTTTAGTGTTCCAACTAAATCCACCAATACCATCACCCATATCTACTAAATGACAGGCGCTATTTTTCCAAATGGTTTTTTCTTTTAAATCCGATAAAATGATAAATGATTCAGCTCCAGGAATGAATGTATAATCGCCGCTGGCAAGATCATAATAGAAACGCTTACCATCTACAATTTTATAAAAATCTTTTCCATCAGCAACCATTTTTATCACCCAATCAGCCACTTTTACATTTGCTGCAGTCATATCCTCAATCACTTTAGCAGTTCCAAGGTGATACCAGGTTTCAAAAGCGCCAATCTCCCAGCCAAAGCCAGCTTTAAGGGCATCATCTAATCGGTAAAGTTCATCACTTATTTCAGGAATGCGATGACTGATATAAGAAAATAATGCATGATGAAAGGCACGTACAAAATCACCTGCTTTATCCTGTGCAGCGTATAAACTTTTTAATCGTTCAGGTAAATTATCAATCGCTTTTGCAACGCCAATGGAAGCAAATTTAGGCTTGGTCCTTGCTTGGTATTCAAAAGTGGAAATGTTGAGCGTTAAAATTTCTTTACCTGTAGCAGATTTTATTTTTTTAAAAAATCCTTGGCCAGTTTTATCACCCAACCAATTATTCTCCACCATTTTTTCTAGCCAAGTAGGTAAGTTGAAAATATGTTTGGCTTCATCAAGCGGACAATTATCAGCCACACCTTTCGCCACTTTCACAAGGGTATCAAGACCTACTACATCTGCGGTTCTAAAAGTAGCGGATTTTGGACGACCCATAATAGGACCAGTCATGCTTTCAATTTCATCAATGGATAAGTTTAATTTTTCCATGATATGAAGCACGCTCATCATACTAAAAACGCCTACTCTATTGGCTATAAAGGCTGGAGTATCTTTACATAACACGGTGGTTTTACCTAAAAACACATCTCCATAATGCATATGAAAATCAATTACACTTTGATCTGTGTGAGTCGTGGGAATAATTTCCAATAATCTTAAATAACGAGGGGGGTTAAAAAAGTGAGTGCCACAAAAATGTTTTTGAAAATCTTCACTTCTTCCTTCTGCCATTAAATGAATAGGAATGCCGGAAGTATTAGAACTCACTAAAGTACCGGGCTTTCTATATTTTTCTACTTCGTCGTAAATGATTTTTTTAATATCTAATCTTTCCACTACCACTTCAATAATCCAATCTGCTTTTGCGATTTGTGCAATATCATCTGTAAAATTTCCAGTACTAATAAGAGATGAAAATTTGGAAAGAAATATAGGAGAGGGGTTGGATTTAATGGCAGCTTGTAAAGAATCATTTACAAAATAATTTCTGTCTTTGGCTTGTGTACTTTCTTCGGCGCCAGGTGTGACTCTATCTAATAACAATACTTGTACACCTACTCCTGCAAAATGACATGCAATTCGAGACCCCATCACGCCACTTCCTAAAACCACTACATTTTTGATAGAACGTTGCATATGAAAAGCTTTTGGTAAAATTAGTTAGTTATGCAACTATTTTCAAAAAAACTTTAGATTTTTGGGTATTTTTTTTGCCACTGATTGTGTCTTTTGACCTTTTAACAAATGCGGCTTGGGGGTTGAAAGCTTTGGTTTACATTTGTATTATGCAAGTAGATAAACCATTAGTCGAACATTTGGCACATTTATCTCGGCTCTATGTGGTGCCTGAGAAAATGGATCAATTAGTGGCTGATATGCAGGATTTAGTGGGGTTTGTTGAAAAGCTCAATGAATTAGATACCACAGGAATCGAACCTTTAATGCATATGGGAAATTCGCATAATGTATTACGTCAGGATATCGTAGGTGGATCTATTTCGAGAGAAGATGCATTACGTAACGCACCAGATCAAAATGGAACCTTTATTAAAGTTCCCAAAGTCATTCATAAATAAAAGAACATGTCATCAGTTATTCAATTAAGGGATTTACAAAAAAGTTATTTCATGGCGAATCAAGCCATTCCTGTTTTAAAGGGAATTAATCTTGACATTAACTCCAATGAATATGTGGCTTTAATGGGACCTTCAGGAAGTGGAAAAAGTACATTGATGAATATTTTAGGTTGTTTGGATTCTCCTACAAAAGGGATGTACAATTTAAATGGGCATGATGTAAGTAAAATGACAGACGATGAATTAGCGGGTATCAGAAATATTGAAATTGGATTCGTATTTCAACAATTTAATTTATTGCCTCGTTTATCAGCAGCAGAAAATGTAGCATTGCCTTTAGTGTATGCGGGAATTTCCAAAAAAGACAGAATAGATAGAGCCATGGTGGCCTTAGATAAAGTAGGTTTAGCAGATAGAAGTCATCACAAATCAAATGAGTTAAGTGGTGGTCAAATTCAACGTGTGGCCATTGCGCGTGCACTAGTCAATAATCCTTCTATTTTATTAGCAGATGAACCCACTGGTAATTTAGATTCTAAAACATCGGTGGAAGTGATGGAATTATTTGGTAAAATTCATTCTTCTGGCAATACGGTAATATTAGTTACCCACGAGGAAGACATTGCTCAATATGCGCATCGTGTGGTTCGTTTAAGAGATGGCAATATTGAAACCGACACATTGAACAAAAATCATAAATAGCAAAGCGCTAGTCAACAACTTATTAAGAAGCCTTCCATTGGAGGGCTTTTTTAATGTATTTCTGAACTTTAATTTATTAGTTTTGTTATATAAAGCACAGCATGAAAATATATACTAAAGCAGGAGACGAAGGTAAAACTTCATTAATAGGAGGGACTAGGGTTCCTAAAAGCCATATTCGCATTGAATCTTATGGAACTGTGGATGAATTAAATTCATTCATTGGATTATTAAGTGATTTGTTGGAAGAGGCGTCTATCAAAAAAGTATTAGGTGAAGTGCAGGATAGATTGTTTACAGTGGGTTCTTCTTTAGCCTGTGATCCAGAAAAAGAATCTAATTTAAAAATCCCCGATTTAAAGGAAGAAGATATTGCATTTTTAGAGCAGCACATGGACAAAATGAATGAAGTATTAGAGCCTATGAAATCATTTATTTTACCTGTGGGACATCAAGCCATTTCTACCGCTCATATTGCTCGTTGTGTATGCCGACGTGCAGAAAGATGGTGTGTGAATTTACAAGAAGAAGATTTATTTGTAGATCCTACTGTAATTAAATATTTAAATCGTTTGAGTGATTATTTATTTGTACTTGCTAGATATATCGGTCACTTAAAAGGAGTGGCGGATCAACCTTGGAATCCTAGAGTATAATTCCATCCTTCATTTGTAAGATGCGATTACTCATTTGAGAGAGTGATTCATTGTGCGTAACAATCAAAAAGCTTTGTTGGTATTCATTTCTCAAACGAATAAATAATTCATGTAAGGATGTGGCATTGGCGCTATCTAAATTACCAGTGGGTTCATCCGCAAAAACTAAAGATGGATTATTAATTAAGGCTCTTGCAACCGCAACTCTTTGTTGTTCTCCTCCCGAAAGGCTATGTGGTTTTTTGTCTTTTTTATCTGCAAGTCCCATGAAATCTAAAAGCTCTAAAGCCTTTTTATTCACTTCTTTTGCGGGACGTTTGCCAATCCAAGCTGGAACGCAAACATTTTCAATAGCTGTGAATTCGGGTAATAAGTGATGAAATTGAAATACAAATCCCATGCGGGTATTTCTAAACTGAGCTAGAGAAGAGGAGTCTAAAGCACTAAGGTCTTGATTTTCAAATAATACTTTCCCTTTATCTGCTTTTTCCAGGGTGCTCACTACGTAGAGTAAGGTGGATTTTCCAGCACCAGAAGCGCCCACAATAGAAACCATTTCGCCCTTACTAACCTCTAAGGAGACCCCCTTTAGGACCTCAATAGAGCCATAATTCTTCCAGATATCTTGAGCAATAAGTAAGGGTGACTGCCTTTCCATGACACAAACCTACGATTAGCGGGCCAATTTTGGCAAAATTTAATGAATTGTTTACATCCTGTAGAAAAAACACATTTGGTAGTATCGTTTATACGGCTACTTTTGCAAAAAAGAAAGCTATGTTTTGGACTTTAGAATTAGCCAGTTATTTAGAAGAAGCTCCTTGGCCTGCTACTAAGGATGAATTGATTGATTACTCTATTAGGAGCGGTGCCCCTTTAGAAGTAGTTGAAAATTTACAAGAGTTAGAAGACGAAGGAGAAGTGTATGAAAGCATTGAAGATATTTGGCCGGATTATCCAAGCCAAGAAGACTTCATGTTCAACGAAGATGAATATTAAATGAATTAGAAATAAAATAAAGTGGATGGATATTATATTCATCCACTTTATTTTTATGTTTAGATAAGTTTAGTAAGTCAACTTGAAATAAAGTAACATTAAGCTTAATAGAAATACAATAGAATTAGCCACCAAGACAGGTTTGCTCTTAATTAAATAGGCGTAGGTTAGCCAAACAATAGTACTTGTTGTTACTATTAAAATCATAATCAAATTTAAATCGCCTACACTTTTAGTTTGCCAAGTTTGATACACTTGAGGAACGAAAGTGATGCAACTCAATAAGCTTCCTAAATATCCAATAAACTCTACTAGTTTGGGATTGATTTCTTGATTACTCATTGCGTCTTTTTAATATTTATTTAGAACGATTTATTATTCCGTGATTCCCGCTTTCTTCATCATCATATCGCTTACGCCAGTCGTAGAATAGCCTCCATCATGGAATAAATTTTGCATCGTCACCATTTTAGTGAGATCAGAAAATAAAGTCACACAATAGTTGGCGCAATCTTCGGCACTTGCATTTCCTAAAGGAGCAATTGCATCTGCATAATCAAAAAAGTCTCCAAATCCTTTGATACCAGTCCCGGCAGTGGTTTTGGTAGGGGATTGTGAAACGGTATTCACACGCACTTTTTTCTTGATACCATAATGATAACCAAAACTACGAGCGATAGATTCTAATAAAGCTTTGATATCTGCCATATCAGTATAGAAAGGATAGGTTCTTTGTGCTGCAGCATAAGTGAGTGCCACCACACTTGCATGTTCATTCAAGGCATCTAATTGGTAGGCTACGCTTAACATTTTATGTAAGGACATCGCAGAAACATCTACTCCTTTTGCATAGTAATCATAATTTAATTCGGGGTATCCAATTTTTTTACGAATGTTCACGCTCATGCCAATGGAGTGTAATACGAAATCAATTTTACCGCCTAATATTTCTTGTGATTGATTAAATAAATTGGTTATTTCCTCCACGCTAGTAGCATCGGCAGGTACAATTTTTGAGTTTGTTTTTTCGGCTAAAGTATTAATCTCACCCATACGCATTGCGATAGGCGCGTTGGTTAATACAAAAGTGGCACCTTCTTCATGTGCTTTTTCAGCTACTTTCCATGCAATTGAGTTGCTATCTAGTGCACCCGTAATAATTCCTCTTTTCCCTTTTAATAAATTGTATGCCATTTGTATGGTTTATTTTAATTGCTGTAAAAATAATTATAATATCCTATAAAAAGTAATAAACAAGTTAGGATTAAGTTAAAAGCTCTTTGGCGTTTTCAAGGGCATTTTTGGAAGGAGGATCTCCTCCAATCATACGTGCAATGTGAATCACTCTTTCGGAGGGGTCCAAGCTCCTTAAATGAGTGTTTGTTGTGCTTCCCACTTGTTCCTTATAAACATATAGATGCGTATGCCCCTTGGCGGCAATTTGAGGCTGATGGGTAATACATAAAACTTGTCTAGCAGCTCCTAAATTTTGCAAAAGCAATCCTACTTGTTTGGCAGGTTCACCTGAAATTCCAGTGTCAATCTCGTCAAAAATCATAGTAGGCAAATCAATCGACTTTGCCACCAATGATTTGATGCATAACATTAAACGACTGAGTTCCCCGCCACTAGCTACTTTTTTAATAGGTTCAAATTTTTGGGTATTGTTGGCATCAAATAAGAAGTCAATTTTATCTTTTCCAAACACATTAAAGTCGACGGTGTCCAATGTTACTTTAACTTTTGCATTAGGCATACCCACTTGGTGTAAAAGTTGATTTACATTTTGGGTGAATGGTGCAATGGCTTCTGTTCTTTTTTGAGTAAGCAATTGAGCATTCTTAAGCACTAATTTTTCTTCTTGAGCAACTTGAGTCGTTAATTGTTGAATTTCTTCTTGAATATTAAGTACAGCGGTCAAGTCTTGTTCTAATTGTTTTTGTATTTCAAGTAGTTCGTTCGTGGATTGTACCTTATGCTTTTTTTGCAAACTATATCCTTCCGATAGTCGATCCTGAATAGTCACCAATTTTTGATCATCAAAATCTATTTTGTCTTGCCAAGTATTTAATTCACTTGAAATATCGGCTAATTCAATTTGAGTAGCTTTTAAACGACTTAATAATGCTTCAAAACTAGGCTGCCACTTTACGATGGACTCTAAATTGTGTATGATTTGTTTTAATTGTTGCACCATGGGTTGATCGGATGCTTCCAATGCCATCACAGATTGATCAATTTGAGTTTTTATCACCCCGGCGTTTTCTAAAAACTTAAGTTCTTTCTCTAAATCCTCTAATTCGTTTTCTTTGAGTTGCAAAGTAGCAAGTTCTTCTAATAAATGTTTTTTATAACTCTCTGTTTTTTCAAATTCGTCTCTTTGAAAAGTAAGTTCATGTAATTTTTTTAAATGTTGCTTCCATAGTTGAAAAGAAGATTGGTATACTATCAGTTCTTTTTGTGTATTGGCAAGTGCATCAATCACAGTTCGTTGAAATTCGGTATCCCCTAAACTGAGGGTATCAAATTGTTGATGCAAGTCCACTAGCTGGCTTGTTAATTGTCTTAAGTCACTTAAATTGATGGGAGTATCATTAATGAAAGCTCTTGATTTTCCTTGCGCACTTATTTCGCGACGAATAATAAATTCATTGCTAGGTTCAATATCATGTTCATTTAAAAAGGCACTATATAATTCTGGTTGCGTAATCGTAAAAGTACCTTCTATCACACATTTTTTGGAAGCATCTCTACAAACAGTACTATCTGCACGGTCGCCTAATATCAAACCTAAAGCACCCATAATAATACTTTTACCAGCACCTGTCTCACCTGTAATGACAGAAAGCTGTTTAGACAACTCAATTTGGAGCTGGTCTATCAAAATGTAATTTTGTATTTCTAATTGGGATAACATCGCTTGATGCAATATACACTAGACGAAAATGATGCACAAATTTTGTTATAGACGAATGTGCTTTTTTTTAAGATTTACTACAACGCTGTATGCCAGCTTTGGCTTTTTGGTCCAATGAATTTTTAAAGGCATGATTTTTCATCTCTATACAGCTATTAAAAGAGGAAATAGCCTTCGCATATTCCCCTTTTTTCTCATACAGCAGGCCTATTTGTAATGCGGCGCGGGCTGCAAAATATTCGGTTAAATCTTGCCCTTTTTCAATAGCAGATTTGTAAAATTTAATAGCCATATCAGGCTGATCCATTAAATCATAGATGCGTCCAAGTCGATACGCAAATTCGGTTTTTTGAGCATCACTTGAAAAATCATTGGTGGTTTTGCCAGTCAATATTTGTAATGCGTTTGCTTGATATCCGCCATCGCTTAATAGTCTTGCTTTTAATAATAGGGGGTGAGGCCAAGCACTTTTTGCATTTTGATAAGCAAGTTTATCCGCATCCGTTATTTGATTTCCTTTATTCAAAACTTCATTTCGGTATTGATTCGCTTTTTTAGAATCACCTTGCAATAAAGAAATCCAGCTTAATTTTTCATAAGCATCTTTGACATAAAATTGCCCCTTAAAACTATTTACAAAATCTGTTAAAGCTTTTTGAGCATGGTCTAATTTTAATTGGTTCAATAAACTATATCCTTTTTCTAATTGCCAAAAAGGTAGTTTTAAATAATCGTCCCCTAATTCGATATCTTCTATAATATCAATGGCTTTATCGGACTGCTGATGGTTTAAATACAAGTTAGTTGCCATATAGGCATGTAAATGATTGTGTTTTAAATCATAGGGAGTAGTTTCTAAAAAATTAAATGCTTTTTTTTCGTTACTCTCAAAAATCATTAATAAGTAAGGGTAGAGGAACAGTGCTTCATTGCGACAGTAATGGCTATACTCATCATTGCTTTTAATATATTTAAGCACTAAGGCATTGCCTTCGGTAATTTTCCCCGCCATTCCTAAAATACTGGCCATCCATTGGTATCCTTTTGGAATGGTCCCAATCACGGAAGATAAAAAACCATAATACACATCATTAGGTGAAAATTGGGGGTAAGCTTTTTTATTGTCTTTGAATAAAATGTATGCTTTTCTAAAATCTAAAGCAGCTTCCCAGTTTTTATCAAATCGAATGGCAGCGACCGATTTATGTAAATGGACTAAAGCGATACTGTATAAATAAAAAGGAGAATTTTTGGGACCAGATTCAAGTAGTTTAATTTTTTTCTCAAACTCAGGATAAATTCTTTGATACTCGCTGGGGTTTTCGTTCAAAAACAATTGGTAGAAATCGGCATAGCTTTCTAATAAAGCTAGTGTTAGGTTATTCGGGTTTGATTTTCTTTCTAAAGCGATGGCTTTGCGTGCTTCTGGAATTCTAAGAGAGGTAGCTGCATCATAAATTTGCTGTGTTTTATCATTCCAAATAAATTGTTGTGCAAAGGTGAGAGTTACACTAAAAAAGGAAAGCAAGCAAAGGATGAAAGCTCTTTTCATGATAGCAAAAATAAAGAAAGGGTAGCGGTTGGGCTACCCTTTCAAGGAATATTTTCAAAAAGAAAAACTTATTTAGCTTTCTTCTCAATGGTTTTGGTAACATCTTCTTCCACTAAAATACGACCGCAGTTTTCACATACGATGATTTTTTTGTGTAAGCGAATTTCACTTTGACGTTGAGGAGGAATGGCGTTAAAGCAACCGCCACAAGCATCACGTTCAACAGTAACAACAGCTAATCCGTTATGATAGCTATTTCTAATACGATCATAGCTATATAATAAACGCTCATCAATATGGCTACGTGCTTCTGCACTTTTAACTCTTAATTCTTTCTCTTCAATTTCAGTATCTGCAATGATTTTCTCTAACTCACTTTTTTTGTGGGTTAAAACACCTTCTTTAGAAGCAATTGTTTTTTTAGCAGCATCCAACACTTTAATTTTCTCTCCTAAATCTTCGTTGGCGTCACGGATATGTTTTTCAGCAAGTTTAATTTCTAAACCTTGCATTTCAATTTCTTTATTGATCGCTTCAAATTCGCGATTGTTTTTTACGTTCTCACTTTGAGACTCATATTTAGCTAATAAAGCTTCCCCTTCTTTGATGGCTGCTTTTTTATCTTCAATGAATTCAGTGATACCGTTAATTTCTTCTTCAATTCTACTTTGTCTGTTCAATAAACCTTGAACTTCATCTTCTAAATCCTTTACTTCCATAGGTAACTCACCACGTAGAATTTCAATTTCATCGATACTGCTATCGACAGTTTGTAACTTGTAAAGGTTTACTAATTTTTCTTCTACTGAAAAGTCTTTTATTGATGCCATAATTGTTATTTATTTAAGGTATCTTACCGGTTGCGTATTGACTCGAGATTCGAGGACGGCAAAGGTAGGGAATTTACCCGTTAAATAAGCAACTATTAGGGCCGGAACAAATTGCTCGCTTTCCCCATGTCCAATATCCAGGAGTAGAAACTTCCCATCGGGCTCAAAATAATCATGATACTTTAGATCGCTAGTAATAAAACAATCTGCTTTTTGTTCCTTGGCGGAGGCGATTAAAAAACTTCCACTACCACCACATAAAGCTATGGTTTTCAATTGTTTACCTGTAAACGGAGTATGCTTTATCACTTCTACATGGAGCTTCTCTTTAACCCATTTTATAAAATCCTGTTCATCTGTTTCTAAAGGTAATTCTCCAATCAGTCCAGACCCCACAGCGCCCCCTTTAGGATCCAAAATACCTGGTTTTGAGTCTAAGATTTGTCGATTTTCAAGGTGTAATTTGTCTGCTATGCTTTTGTTCACTCCATCTAGAATATTATCTAGGTTGGTGTGTATGGCATACAATGCAATCTTATTTTTAATGGCTTTCAATGCTATCCGGGTCACATAATGATCTGGAATAAACTGTTTAATTCCTTTAAAAACAATAGGGTGATGACTTATAATGAGGTTACAACCTTTTTCAATAGCTTCATCTATCACAGCTTCGGTACAATCCAAGGAGCACAAAATACCTGTACACTCCATGAGGGGATCCCCCATGATGAGCCCCGAATTGTCATAAGATTCTTGAAAAGATAAAGGAGCCCAAGCTTCTAAAGCCGATGTGATAGACTTAATTTGCATGGTTAAAATTAATTATAAAAATTAGTATTTAATTAAAAGAGGGGGACAACTATTTTTTACTTGAACTATTTTTAACTTGTATTGTTAATAGATGCAGAATGGCAAAACAAATAAATATCTTTTGGTTTAGACGCGACTTACGTTGGGAAGACAATGCAGGATTGTATCATGCACTTTATCAGGCCAAATTACAAGGCTTGCAGGTGTTACCTATTTTCGTTTTTGATAAAACCATTTTAAATCAATCAGAAGAAAAAGCAGATAGAAGGGTTGATTTTATTCATCAAACCTTGACTCGGTTGCAAGGTGATTTAGTGGCAAAAGGCAAATCGCTCTGGGTACAGTATGGCACACCAACAGAAGTTTTTGAAAAATTATTTTCTGATTTTATGGTACATGCGGTATACACAAATCATGATTATGGTCCTAAGGCCAATGCAAGAGATGCAGCTATTGAACAGATGGCTTTAAAAAACAATGCCACTTATCATCATTTTAAGGATCAAGTTATTTTTGAAAAAGAGGAAGTTATCAAAGATGATGGAAGCCCATACACTATTTATACACCCTATGCAAATAAATGGAGAGGAGTATGGGCGCAAAAAACACCTAAGAAATTTCCGTCCGAAAAATTACTAGATTATTTTTTAGACAGCAAGCCTTTTAAAATTCCTACTTTAAAAGAAATAGGTTTTGAAAAAACAGATCTAGTCATCCCTCCGATGCAATTTAAAACTTCGGTTGTTAAAAATTATACCGAACAAAGAAATTTTCCGGCTTTAAATGCGACTACACATTTAAGTGTTCATTTAAGATTTGGAACCATATCTGCAAGGACATTGGCGTTGGAGACACAAAGTTTAAATACTACTTTTTTTAATGAACTTATTTGGCGCGATTTTTATCATATGATTTTATGGCATTTTCCGCAGGTGGCAGAAGGGAAATCGTTCAAGCCTAAATATGATTTTATTGAATGGAGAAATAATGAAAAAGAATTTGAAGCTTGGTGTGAAGGCAGGACAGGTTATCCCATTGTAGATGCGGGAATGCGAGAATTAAATGAAACTGGATTTATGCATAATAGAGTGCGCATGATTGTGGCTAGCTTTTTAACCAAACATTTATTAATAGATTGGCGTTGGGGCGAGGCCTATTTTGCGCAAAAATTATTGGACTTTGATTTAGCGGCAAATAATGGCGGTTGGCAATGGGCGAGTGGAAGTGGTTGTGATGCAGCGCCTTATTTTAGAGTCTTTAATCCAAGATTACAAACTGAAAAATTTGATAAGGATTTAAAATACATTCGACATTGGATTCCCGAATTAGATAGTTTTGAATATCCTAAACCAATCGTGGTTCATGAGGAAGCGCGTGAGCGCGTTTTAGCGGCGTATGCGAAAGCTTTAAAGGAGGGATAAAAATTAGCGATTCAAATTTGAAAATACTTCTTCCAATTGAGCAATTGCTTTTTTTCCTAATTCTCCCATATCCAAGCTAAAATCATTGACATATAAATCAATATGTTGACGCATTACTTTTTCTGACATTTCTTGCGAATGACATTTTACAAATTCTGGAAGCGTTTCATAGCTATTTTTAAAAGCATATTCAACACTTTGGTGAATCAATTGATCTACTTTTTTGATATCATTCGTATCCAAGTCATTTCGTGCAATAATACCTCCCAATGGAATGGGCGCATGATATGTTTCTTCAAAATAAGTTCCTAAATCCATCCAAAGGGTTAGCCCCTTATCGGCATAGGTGAAACGATTTTCATGAATAATCACCCCCGCATCTACTTTACCAGAGAGTACTGCATGTTCAATATCGTCGAATACTAAAAAAACTTTATTCTTCACTTCAGGAAAAGCCAAACTAAATAACAAGTGAGCGGTTGTATTTTTTCCAGGAATGGCTACAGTCATGGTTTTTGCATCAGGATGTTCTTCGTTATGAAATACCAACAAAGGACCCACTCCTTTGCCTAAGGCACCCCCACTATTTAGTAACTGATATTTATTTTGTACCAAAGGCCATACGCCGTAACTAATTTTAGAAAAAGAAAGGATTCCATTTAAAGCCCATTCGTTTAAAGTTTGTACATCTTCTAAATGCACTCTAAATTCAAAACCTTGCGTATCAATTTTATGATTCACTAAGGCGTCAAATATAAAAGTGTCGTTAGGGCATGGTGAAAAACCAATTTCAAAAACACGCATGGTTAAGCAATTTGATGAAGCGCATCCAAATATTGCAGAAGCGTTTCGTTTAAATTATAAATAGCTTCCTTCATTTCCCATTTTGCTTTGTTGCGTTCTCCCACATAATTTGAAAC
Organism: Chitinophagaceae bacterium; assembly: GCA_947372105.1. GTDB lineage: Bacteria > Bacteroidota > Bacteroidia > Chitinophagales > Chitinophagaceae > Sediminibacterium. The sequence continues at coordinate 3,078 of CANBSH010000031.1, read as the reverse complement.
TGCACGAAGTTGAATGAAAGGAATATTTAAATCACGACCCATATAATGTAATGAAGCACCTTCCATCGATTCAATGCTTGCTTTATATTTATGATGGTATAATTCCATTTTATTTTTATCAGTCGTAATGGTATTTACGGTGACTCCTTTTTTTGTAGGGAGGGAAAGTAAATTGTATTGTTTCAGCCAAGGGTTAGGCAATGATTTTTTTACATAAGGAGCGTCATTGGGTTGGTCTAATTTCAAATCAAACAAATCCTTCCATTGTTTATTTTCCATGACCCCAATATCACCTGCAAAATCATCTTTAATAGCAAACACTTTTCCTAAAGGAACTTTACGATCAAAGCACCCTGCAATTCCTACTTGAATGATGAGCGTAGGAGTTTCTTGAACAAACATCTTCATTAAAGAAATACTGGAGGCTAACATGCCAATGCCCGATTCGTGAAATCCCACCGAAAAACGCTTATTAGTACCCACGTATTTTGGATTGATTTTTTGGAAACTAGGCATCCATTCTCCATTGGTTGCAGCGGTAATGATCACTCTCATAAAGTAAAGGTCGGTAAAGACTGCTAAAATTGGCTATCAAATTTATATCTTTGCAAAAATTAAAGGAGTCATGGTGTATTTAACCCGTGTGGAACATTTTAATGCAGCGCATAAATTAGCCAATCCCAATTGGACCAAAGAAAAGAATGAAGAAGTGTTTGGGGTATGTGCAAATGAAAATTGGCATGGGCATAATTATGAATTATTCGTAACCATCAAAGGCAAGCCAGATGCGGATACCGGGTTTTTATTTGATGTCAAAAAATTGAGTGTCATCATCCGTAAATATGTGATTGATGAACTAGATCATAAAAATTTAAACATAGATGTTCCTTTTATGCAAGGGCAAATGTGTAGTACCGAAAATTTAGCATTGGCCATTTGGAAACAATTGGCTCCCCATATACCTTCGGTGGTTCAGTTACATTCTATTAAATTATACGAGACTCCACGTATTTATGTGGAATATTTCGGGGAATAGGATTTTAGCCCCTTTCACCTCTCTAATTTGTTGAAATTCTTTACGAAATTGGGTAGAAATGCTTAGACGTTTAACCTTTAAATTAAATCGTTAAACAAAATCGTTTCTATAGCGTTATTAATATTGTAACTTTGTTATCTTAATTTGGAACCATGGAACAAAAAGTAGCGGTCAGTAGAAAAGAGCATTTTAATGCCGCGCATAGATTGTTTTGTGCCGACTGGAGTGATGCCGAAAACAAACGTGTTTTTGGAGCCTGCAGTAATCCTAATTATCATGGTCACAACTACGAATTAGTAGTACAAGTGATAGGGTATCCTGATCCTCAAACAGGATTTGTAATAAATACCAAGGATCTTAGTATACTAGTTGAAAAGGAAGTGATAGCGAGGTTTGATCATAAAAATTTAAACTTGGATACAGATGCGTTTAAAAATTTAAATCCAACAGCAGAAAATATTGCTCGAGTGATTTATGATTTTTTAAGACCAAATATATCCGCATCATTAGAATTAAAAATACGTCTGTATGAAACAGAAAGAAACTTTGTTGACTACCCAGCTTAAAGAAGAAAAAATGGAGCTGAGTCATTTAATTATCGAAGAGATGGGTGACCAGCATAAAGCAAGTTCGGTAGAAACGCCATTGCGTGCAGATGCATTTGAAAAAAACGATGAAGAAAAAATCGCATTGATAGAGCCTCATTTTAGAGCCATCATGGAAACTTTAGGAATGGATTTAAATGATGATAGTTTAAAGGGTACTCCATTACGTGTTGCAAAAATGTATGTGAAAGAATTATTTCAAGGATTAAATCCAGCAAACATGCCTAGCATGACTTTGTTTGAAAATAAATTTCAGTACAATGAAATGTTGGTTGAAAAAAATATTAACTTTTATACGAATTGCGAACATCATTTTGTTCCTTTTTTTGGAAAAGCACATGTCGCATACATTAGCAGTGGAAAAGTAATTGGGTTAAGTAAGTTGAATAGATTGGTAGAATATTTTTCAAAGAGACCCCAAGTTCAAGAGCGTTTAACCATGCAGGTGGGGAAAGCATTACAAACTGTTTTACAAACACAGGATGTAGCAGTAATGATGGATGCAAAGCATTTATGTGTGTCTAGTCGCGGCGTAAAAGATGATAGTTCAAACACTATTACTTCATTCTTTGGTGGTAAGTTTCAGGAGGAAAAAACAAAAATGGAATTTCTAAAGTATATAGATATAAACGATTAGTTCTGGGTTTGGTTGAGTTAGTTAAAGGCGAAGGGGACTTCGCCTTTTTTTATGCTTCATTTTTCGCTTCATTTTTATGGTTCAATTGTGATTAGTTATAATTGATTTGGTTTATTTTTGTACAAATTAATCGAATATGTCAAAACATGCTTATGTATTTCCAGGACAAGGAAGTCAGTTTTCAGGAATGGGAAAAAATTTATATGAAACCAATGCAGCAGCGAAGGAATTATTTGAACGTGCTAATGAGATACTAGGTTTTCGTATAAGTGATATCATGTTTGAAGGAACCGATGAGCAATTAAAACAAACCAATGTTACTCAGCCCGCAGTATTCATACATTCCGTGGTTGCTTATTTAACCATGCCAGCTGTCACCCCCGATATGGTTGCAGGACATAGCTTAGGTGAATTTTCTGCATTGGTAGCAAATAAAACTTTAAGTTTTGAAGATGCTTTAAGATTAGTAAGCATTCGTGCAAAAGCAATGCAAGCTGCTTGTGAAATACAACCCTCCACAATGGCTGCGGTATTAGCTTTGGCAGATGAAAAAGTAGAAGAAGTTTGTGCTCAAGTGCAAACAGAAACAGGAGAAGTAGTGGTTGCTGCAAATTATAATTGTCCAGGACAATTAGTTATTTCTGGAAGTGTTAAAGGAATAGAAGTAGCCTGCGAAAAAATGAAAGAAGCGGGAGCAAAACGAGCTTTGGTTTTACCAGTAGGAGGTGCTTTTCATTCTCCTTTAATGGAACCTGCAAAAATTGAATTAGCGGAGGCCATAAAAGCCACCCATTTTAATA
>CANBSH010000030.1 GCA_947372105.1 Chitinophagaceae bacterium | reverse complement strand
TAATTCCATTCATTTCCATATCTTTGCAACCCCAAAATAAGTATGTCAAAACAACCGCTGATTAAACAAGATGGTATTATAATTGAAGCAATGAGCAATGCCATGTTCAGAGTTAAATTAGAAAATGGACATGAAATTTTGGCAACTATTTCTGGCAAAATGCGTATGCACTATATCAGAATTTTGCCGGGAGATAAAGTGGGAGTGGAGATGAGTCCATATGATTTGACAAGGGGAAGAATTATTTTCAGACATAAATAATCTGAGAATTTTTATAAAAATTATTATAACAGTAGGTCGTTAATATTTAAAAAACAAAAGATGAAAGTTAGAGCATCTATCAAAAAACGTAGTTCTGATTGCAAGATCGTGAAGCGCAAAGGTAAATTATACGTAATCAACAAAAAGAATCCTCGCTTTAAGCAAAGACAAGGATAATTTCAATTCATTAAAAAAATTAAGTTTTAAAATATGGCTCGTATTGCCGGTATAGATTTACCAAAAAACAAAAGAGGAGAAATAGGGTTAACGTACATTTTTGGAATTGGACGTTCAACTGCTCAGTACATCTTAGATAAAGCTAGCATCAGTTACGATAAAAAAGTAAATGAGTGGAATGATGATGAGCAAACTGCTATTCGTAATATCATCAATGCTGAATTTAAAGTAGAAGGTGCTTTACGTAGTGAAGTTTCTATGAGTATTAAGCGTTTATTAGATATCGCTTGTTACCGTGGTTTACGTCACAGAAAAGGGTTACCAGTTCGTGGTCAACGTACCAAAACTAATAGCCGTACTCGTAAGGGTAAGCGTAAGACAGTGGCTGGTAAGAAAAAAGTCGCTAAGAAATAATAATATATAAGTAGTCGCTAGTTTACTGGTGACTACTTATTATATATATAAATCCGAAATCGTTGGATCCTATTTAAAAAATAGGGGAGATTCTTTCGGTTTCCGCTTCGGCGGAATTTCAATTTTAAATAACCGCTCCTTCAATGGGGCACACCTCAAAAAAAATGGCAAAACCAATCAAAGCACAAAACAGTGCTAAAGCGGCTTCTAAAAAAAGAGTCGTGAAAATTGATGCTTCTGGTGAAGTTCGCATCAGTGCAACTTTCAACAATTTAATTATTTCTTTTACCAACAAAGCAGGCCAAGTAATTAGCTGGAGCAGTGCTGGTAAAATGGGTTTCAGAGGTTCTAAAAAGAACACTCCATATGCCGCTCAAATGGCAGCAGCTGACGCAGCTAAAGTTGCATTAGACGCTGGTGTAAAGCGTGTAGATGTTTTTGTAAAAGGACCAGGTTCTGGTCGTGAAGGAGCTATTCGTTCTATTTCACAATCTGGAATCGAAGTAACTTCTATCCGTGACGTGACTCCAATGCCACACAACGGATGTCGTCCACCAAAACAAAGAAGAGTTTAATTATTAATTTTTAATAAAGGATACATCATTCATTTTAGATTTTTACTGATGATGTATCGTCACCAAAAAATCACAAACAAGTATTATGGCACGTTACACAGGACCCAAAACCAAAATTTGTCGCATTTTCGGCGAACCTATCTTAGGAAACGCTAAATGGTTAGGCAAAAACAGCAACCCTCCAGGCCAACACGGTGCACAACGCAAGCGTAAGCAATTAGGAGAGTATGCATTACAATTAAGAGAAAAACAAAAAGCAAAATACACTTATGGTGTATTAGAGCGTCAATTCCGTAAAACTTTTGAAGAGGCATCTCGTATCAAAGGTGTTACAGGTGAAAACTTGATCAAATTATTGGAATCTCGTTTAGACAATACCATTTTCAGAATGGGATTAGCAGCTAGTCGTCCAGAAGCACGTCAGTTGGTAGCGCACAAGCACATCACTGTAAATGGTGACGTGACAAACGTTCCTTCTTATACATGTCGTCCAGGGGATGTGATTGCATATCGTCCAAAGAGTGCTCATAACGCATCTATCGTTAGCAAGCAACGTGGAAAAAACACGAAGTTTAGCTGGGTAGATTGGAATGAAAATACGAACACAGGTACATTCATTATGATGCCAGAGCGTGAAGCAGTTCCAGAGAATATCAAAGAGCAATTAATTGTCGAATTATATTCTAAATAACAACCACTTAAAAATATTAACATGGCTATATTAAGTTTTCAAAAACCGGATAAAATTGTTTTACAAAAAGCAAATGACTTCGAAGGACAATTTGAATTCCGTCCTTTGGAACCAGGCTTTGGTTTAACATTAGGAAATGCCTTAAGAAGAGTTTTATTAAGCTCTTTAGAAGGTTTTGCAATCGTAGGTATTAAAATTGAAGGAGTAGACCATGAGTTTGCTACTTTAAAAGGAATTACTGAAGATGTTACTGAAATCATTTTAAACTTAAAGCAAGTTCGTTTTAAGCGTAAAGCAGATCAAGAAGTGACTTCTGAAAAAATTTCTATTTCTATCAAAGGAAGTAGTGAATTTAATGCAGGTCAAATTGGTGATGCTTCTCAACAATTCCAAGTAATGAATCCTGAATTAGTGATTTGTACTATGGATGCTACTGCTAAATTAGATATCGAATTAACCATCAGCAAAGGCCGTGGTTACATTCCTTCTGAAGAAAATAAATTAAAGGATATGCCATTTGGTTATATCGCAATTGATTCTATTCATACTCCAATCAAAAATGTAAAATACAGTATCGAAAACTACCGTGTTGAGCAAAGAACAGATTATGAAAAATTAATTTTAGACGTGGCTACAGATGGTACGATTCATCCTGAAGATGCAGTGAAACAAGCATCAAGAATTTTAATTCAACACTTGATGATCATCACTGACGAAAACATCACTTTTGACAACAAAGAAGATAAAAAAGAAGATGTAGTTGATGAACAAGTATTGCAATTAAGAAAAGTATTAAAAACTCCATTAGAAGATTTAGATCTTTCAGTGCGTGCGTTTAATTGCTTGAAAGCTGCAAAAATCAATAGCTTAAGCGAATTAGTTCAATACGAACAAGAAGACTTGATGAAGTTTAGAAACTTTGGTCAAAAATCTTTATCTGAAATTGAACAAGTTTTAATCGAAAGAGGATTAAGCTTTGGTATGGATTTAGGTAAATTAGGATTAGACAAATTAGACTTACAATAATCTTTACCGATTATTAAGTCGTATTCATAACGAGCGAAAGCTCAACCCTCGCAATTCCTGACACGGTGTGAGGTTAAAAATTAAAAGTCATGCGTCACGGAGACAAACAAAACAACCTAGGTAGAAAGAAAGCACACAGAGATGCCTTATTAAGCAATCTTGCTTCTCAATTAATTACGCACAAGCGTATTGTAACTACTTTAGCTAAAGCGAAAGCTTTAAGAACTTATTTCGAGCCATTAGCAACTAAAACTAAAAAGGCAGGAAGTAAGGAAGAAATCATGCATAACCACAGAATTGTGTTTAGTTATTTAAATGACAAAGCTGCTGTTAAAGAATTATTTACAGTAGTAGCGCCTAAAATAGCGACTCGTCCAGGTGGATACACTCGTATCATCAAATTAGGTATTCGTCCAGGTGACAATGCCGAAAAAGCGATGATTGAATTAGTAGACTTCAACGAAATTTATGGTAATTCAATAGCTTCAGCTAGCGAACCTGCTAAAAAGACACGTAGAAGTAAAGCCACTACTAAAAAAGCAGAAGCACCTGCAGCAGAAACTGCTCCAGAAGCTCCAGCAACTGATGCTTCACCTGAAACTGCTGCTGAATAATGAGAGTAGTCAAAACGACAATGATTTAGTTCATTTATATAAAGGCAAGACTTTTAAGTCTTGCCTTTTTTTTGACTTTTTGAACCCTTTGGCAGAATGTTTAAAAGTTAATATGGAAAAGTAAAAAATTGTTTCTTTTTTTGCATAACAAAACACCACATCTTATATGGCTCATCAACCCGCAATTTTAGTTTTAGCAGACGGTAATGTTTTTCATGGTCAAGCCTTTGGTAAAATTGGTACTACCACTGGGGAAATATGTTTTAATACGGGTATGACCGGCTATCAAGAGGTATTTACCGACCCTAGTTATACTGGTCAGGTAATTATTATGAATAACGTGCATATTGGGAATTATGGAGTGAAGGATACCGATGTAGAAAGCAAGTCTGTAAAAATTCATGGTTTAATTGGGCGCAATTTAGAAGAAAAATATAGCCGTATACAAGCTAACGGAAACTTAAATGAATATTTGATAGCCAACAATATTGTATCTATTGAAGGATTGGATACGCGTGCATTAGTGGCACATATTCGTACTTCTGGTGCAATGAATTGTATTATTTCATCTGACATACTAGATGTAGATGCTTTAAAAGCACAATTAGCCAAAGTGCCTAGCATGGATGGTTTGGAATTAGCTAGTACAGTGAGTACGAAAGAAATTTATGAATTAGGAGATGTTCATTCACCTATCAAAGTTTCAGTGTTAGATTTTGGAGTGAAACATAATATTTTACAATGCTTGGTGGATAGAGGAGTGCATGTTCGTGTACATCCTGCTAAAACCGATTTTGCTACTTTAAAAGCATTCAACCCTACAGGTTATTTTTTATCTAATGGTCCTGGTGATCCAGCACCCATGGATTATGCAGTCAATACCATTAAGCAAGTCTTGGCAGAAAAGAAACCCTTATTTGGGATTTGTTTAGGGCATCAATTATTGGCCTTGGCAAATGATATACCTACTTTTAAAATGCACCATGGACATCGTGGATTAAATCATCCAGTGAAAAATGTCATTTCGGGTCTTTGCGAAATCACGACTCAAAATCATGGTTTTGGGGTAGATCCAGAAGCGGTGCGTAAGCATCCTAATGTGATTGTTTCTCATGTGAATTTAAATGATGATTCAATTGAAGGGATTAAGTTAAAAGATCGTCCTGCTTTTAGTGTACAATATCATCCTGAAGCAACACCAGGTCCTCATGATAGCAGGTACTTGTTTGATGATTTTGTATCTTTAATGAAGTCAAACTAATATCATGTTACAAATTGCTATCATCAATGGTCCTAATTTAAACCTTTTGGGTAAAAGGGAACCAGGGGTGTATGGTCATGAAACTTTTGACGATTTTTTAGCACAACTCAAAAAAGATTTTCCGCAAGTTGAGTTTACTTATTTTCAAAGCAATATAGAAGGCGAATTGGTGCAGGCCATTCAAGATCATGGATTCAATAAAGATGGTATTATTTTAAATCCTGCCGCCTACACACACACATCTGTTGCCATTGGAGATGCAGTAGCTGCCATCCAAACTCCTGTGATTGAAGTACACATTAGTAATGTACATGCTCGTGAGGATTTTCGTAAAATTTCACACGTAACAGCAAAAGCTGTAGGATCTATAGTGGGATTGGGTTTGAAAGGGTATGCATTGGCAGCTGAATGGTTTGTTTCTAAGAAAGTATAGCTGTATTTAGGATAGATATTTATTGTGCAACTTGCATGTTACCTCCTATATTTAAAAATAAAGAGAATGTTTCGAAAAAAACTGATATGGTTAATTGGCATTACTCTTGTGGTGAAATGTATACTATCATTTTTGTTAGAATTAGGAAATGATGAAGTGTATTATTACACGTATGCGTTACAACCTGATTGGAATCATTTTGATCATCCTCCAATGGTGGGATGGATGATTCGTATTTTCACATTTAACTTACATTGGGTCAATACTTTTTCCATGCGATTAGGGAGTATGCTTTGTGCAGCATTTACCACTTTCATCATTTTTGAATCGGGAGTTTTATTGAAAAATGAAAAAGCAGGATGGATTGCTGCCTTGCTTTATAATTTATCTATCTACACTAGTATTATTGCTGGCCTTTTTGTGATGCCAGACAGTCCGCAAGTACTGTTTTTTGCATTAAGCATTTTTATGATGCTAAGTTGGGTCATTCAGCCACGTTTATTTACTTTCTTAGATTGGATTTTATTAGGTTTATTTATTGGGCTGGCCACTTTAAGTAAAGTTCATGGATTGTTTTTATGGGCAGGGTTTGGGGCATTTATATTATTTCATCAATCCAAAACCTTATCTCAAAAAAATATTTATATCGCCATTGCAGTCAGTATTATTTGTGTGATTCCAATTATTTATTGGAATTTTCAAAATGACTTCATCACTTATAAATTTCATTCCAATAGAGTTACGCATACAGGGTTATCATGGGATAGTTTTATACAACAAATAGTAGGGGAGTTTTTATATCAAAATCCATTAGCATATATAGCTGTTGTCATTTCTTTATTAAAAGTAAAAAGGGTTAAGTTCATTGCTAAAAATGCATTAGGGGTCACTTTATTATTATGGTTAAGTATACCCTTGTTAATTATTTTTTGGGCGCTATCTTTATTTAATCCCACTTTACCTCATTGGACAGGGCCCGCTTATATTAGTTTGTTTTTAATCGCTGGGGTGTATTGGTCAAGTTATTCTCGTAAAATAATACCAGGAATCATTAAAGGGGCAATGGCCTTTATGGGTGTCTTATTAATTAGCTTTTTGCTATTGGTTTTTGTTTTTCCACGTCAGTTAGGATCTAAAAATGTCGAAAATTTAGGAGAATATAACCCTATCAATGATGTGACAGGTTGGACGTTTATCAGTCAGCATTTTGATTCCTTATATGTTCAAGAACAAAAGGACTCCATCATGTCAAAAAGTGCTCCCATTTTGGTTAATAAGTGGTTTCCAGGAGGACATATTTTATTTTATACTGCAAGACCTTTGCAAATAAAAGTAATAGGGCTTGGTGCTATCAATGACCTACACAAATTTGCATGGTTAAATAAGGACCTAGAGCCACTTAAATTAGGGGAGGACGCCTATTATATGACACCTTCTAATTTACCCAATGATCCTGTTAAAATGTATGGCGATTATTTTGAAACCATCAATACTCCAGACACGGTTCCTTATATTTCTAAAGGAGTGGTGCTACGCAATTTCTATATTTATCGATTAAAGAGTTGTAAGAAAATACCAGAAAGTATTCTGAAAAAATAAGAGTTCGCTTTGTAATTATTTTCCTAAAGTAACCCTTCTAGTAAATGAATTGATCAAAGTCTTTTCGGTAAGAAATACTTACTCCTTGACGGTTACGTCTGCCCAAACTACTTCCATTAATATCTAAACTATTTCTGTTAAAGACGATTGCGCGTAATTTTCGGTCATTGGTTAATATGAATTCAATATTCAAATCGGGGAGCCATTGAAAGCTTCCATTTTGTATGCTTGTGGTATTACGAACATTAAAGTCCAAATCACCACCCACATTGAGTATGATTTTATCATTCAAGAAACTTCTTCCTAATTTTAAATTCACTCTTTGACGATCAATTTTATTCGCATTAATAGCAATGCCTGTCCCTGAAGGGTCTAATAAATTACCACTATTATATACAGAGGAACCTACATCAAATCGTAGGCTATTATCTCCCGTCACCTTGTTCAATAAATGAGTGATAGATTTGTTGACTTCCTTAGTGAGTAATTGAGAGATCGTATTAATCCCAATAGTAGTCATGCTGTATGCATTATTGCTATTGCCAGCATTAAAACCCACTGGAGCAAAGGAGTTAAATACAATCAAAAAGGAAACTTGTTTTAAAATTTCATTTTCATCTCGTTCTAGTCTGGTAATAAACTGGGAAAATTCATTATCAGAACTAATAGGATTTCCTTGTGGGAAGGCTAAGGAGAATTTAATATCTGGTTTTGCTAATTTATTGCGAAGCGCTGCAATAACATATACGCTACCTCTATAAGATTTGACGGCATTACTAAAGTTAGAACTTCCCACTAATTCATTTAAACTCACGCGATCGGCTGTATAACGGGCATCTACATGCATGTCCGCTTCATAAGGATTACCAGACCATTCTATATAATTACCTGCTTCAGGGATTAACTCAAAAGGCTTTTTAATAAAGGATTGGAAATTAAAATCATAGTTACCCGATTCAATATTGTATTTTCCTCTAATGGTTAAAGGCTCAATATTCCCCGCATGAATTTTGATTCGACCATTTCCATTCGCTTTAATTACATCTCCTGTTAATTCGTCTAATATGACGTCTATTTTCGTTTTGTTATTAGCGGTTACTTCTAAATCTACTGATAAATTATAGGCAGGAACATCGGAGCTCTTTTGCGCAGATTTTCCATATTTCTTAAATACTAAATATTCTGATTTACCGCTTTCTTTACTAGTGGTATTGGGTAAATATATATGTGAGCTATCATTAACATCGGCATTAATAGCCATTTTAATATTTTCTTCAGGTCCTTTAATAGTCATGCTGGCTTTTCCTACGGCATTCCCATAAAAATAGATATTATCACTTGGTTCCATTCTAAGTAACTCTATTTTTGGGCTACTCATTTCCATATCATAATCAAGATGCTTAAATCCTTGATTGAAAATTTTTCCTTTGAATAGCGCCTTTCTTTTGAGTTGATCTGTTATTTGTATATTTCCAAAGTCAATACCTTCTTGGGTGAATTGGATAGTAGCATCTTCAATAAAATAGGGGACTTTCGTATAATCTACTATAAAGGAAGCTTGGTGGATAGACGCTGATCCCTTTAAAACTGGATTTTCAATACGACCACTAAAATGTACAGAACCATCAGCTTTGCCGTCTAAATGCGTTAACACGCCGCCAATAAATTGTTGAACCAAACTAAATTTTGAATGATTCAAATGAAGCATGGCATCTAAAGGATTGCTGCTATCTTTTATATTGTAAGTGCCTTCTGCAGATAAATTATAGTCAACATTAGGGATGGTGAAATTAAAGGGGACTAATCCTGTTGATTTAAAATAAGAGGCGTTTAATAAAGTGCGCCCTAACATTTCATTGTTAAAACTAAATTGATCAATATTCAAATTGCTATTCAGTTCAAAATTGTCTAAGATATTTTTAAAATACACTTTCCCATTGGTCACCCCTTCCAATTGGGGGTAGGAGAATAATATTTTAGTCATATCACCCAAAATCACATTTTTGAGTTCCATTTGCAATAAATTATTATTGCTATTGCTAAAAAGAATTTCTTGAAGCCCTTGGGATAAGCGTAATTTTTTAGCTTCGGTATGATTGGTTCTTACAATCAATTCTCCGCCGTTATCAATCTCCCATTTTTTTTGATTGAGTATAAAGTAGGAGGGCAGCCATTGCAGAGCTATACCGTCCGAATAGGTGTTAATGATATTTTTAAAATGCACTTGTTGTAAAGCGCTTTTCCCTAAAGCATCTAATTCAATAAAAGATTTATCGTTGATAGTGCTGATATTTAATTTAGGTTGGATAAAACTTAAACTATCTGTTAGTGAAAATGCTTTTGCAACTAAATTTAGTTTTAAACTGTCTTTATCTCCTTTGCCAATGATCGTCCCATTATTAATAGAAAGTTCATTCCATTGTGCAAAAGGTACTTGAGCAATTAATTGTATAGCTTTTTTATCTGTATTAATAGATCCATTTAATAGTAGATTATTAAATCCTGAAAATTCTGATTTAAATATTCTTATAAATGGCTCAAAATAATTGGTTTTAACTTGAATGTCGAAAATTTGATTGGCAGGTGTATTTTTAGGGGCAGGAATATAGGTAGGTAAATATCTTTGTAAAAAATATTGGATGCTTGCGGGCAAGTGTGAAATATTAAATTTTCCTGATATAGAAGCATTGATATCATCACTTGCTAATTTTAATTTCTTAATCCCTTTCTCAACCGAAGAGTGTAAGGTGATAGAATCAAAATTTACACTTGTAGTGGGGTCTTTTAATTTTCCATTGTAAAACTTAGCATAGCCCAAGAAATTATCAATACTATCGCCTTCAAAATTAATATCGAGCAGCCCTGTGAGTTCAATAGGTTTATCTGTAAATCCAAGTTCTTTGAGATGTGTATTTTGTAAATCCCCCACGCCATTAAATCTTGGTTTAGAATGTGTAAAGTCGATCTCTAGATTACTAATGAAATTAATGTTGGGGTCTTTAATTTTTAATTGACCGTTAAAAGCTCTTTTTTGAATTTGACCGTCAGTGGTAATGTGCGTATAAGTATAATTATTGTATTGAATAGAATCTATATTGCCTTGAACATAAGTTTTAAGCTTGTCTAAATGAAAGGAGCTGCCATTTATTTTCCCATCAAAATTAATAAATCCTAAAAGAGGTTCGTTGAATAAAGTACCAATATTAAAACGGTTGGTTTTAAGTATTCCTTCGTAAGTGGGTTCTGAATTTTCAGGAAATTGAAGTCTTATTTGTGTGGAGGCATTCCCCAAAGCGCTACTAATTTGTGCATTGGCAATAAAATCATAAACAGTTCCCGAAAAATCACCTGCAAATCGAAGATTACCCATTTTTTCAGCTTGGATATTGGTAAAGCTTTTTAAGCTTGGAATCCAGTTACTGATATCATCATAGTAGGTGCTCGCGTTTACTTTACTAAAATTTATTTGTGTATGGTGCATATCAGGGATGCCTTTCATTGAAAAGCTTCCTGTCACTAATGAGTGATGATATTGTGCCATTAAGTCTTTGGTTTCAAAATTATCTACGGTTCCTTTAAAATGAAAATTCAAATGAATGGTTTGATGTATCCCGTTTAAAGAAGGAGTGAAGTAAGCGATGTCATCGGTTGCCACAATGGCGTTATCTAAATGCGCTTTCATGACTACTTCTTGCATGTAATTTTTAAAGCTTTGTTTAAAGCGAGGGTACTCCATGGCATAATAGTCGCTTATGCTACTGTTATTTGTTTTAAGCAGTAACTTACTAAACTCCATAAGTTGTGGAGTACTTTTAAAATTCGTTTTTAGCTTTTTAATTTCAAAGCCACTTCTTTCTTTTAAACTTAATGTTGCTTCAGTGGTTATAATATTTCCGTCAATGTTCGTATTAACAAGTTGGGCATTGAGGTCGGTGATTTTAATATGAGCTCCATCAAAATAAGGGACCGGTTTTTTGGGGTCATCATCAAAATTAAATTTACCCTTTATGATTTGGATGTCGGCTATTTTGCACTGCAATGGATGGCTTGATAGACTAGAAGAGGAAGTAGAAATGGAAGTAGCAATGGAAGGAGAAGTGGTCTTAAAATCAGTGTTAAGCTGCTCTTTGAACCTCAATGGGTTTCCTTCAAAATTGTAAATTGAATAGCTGGGCTGGTTGGCAATAAGTTGATCAATTTGTAAAATATTCTTGGCGAGGTTGACCGATTTAATATTGCACAGTATATTTTTTGCACTAAAGGTGGTTTTGCTTCCCATCCAATCATCTTGCTCTATAAAATGGATATTATTAATATCTATTTTTTTGACATCAATATTTTTGGAAGAACCAGTATCCTTATTAAAATAATCTAGAATAAATTGATAGTTCCAAGTGGAATCCTTCCGACGGGTAAATATTTTAGTATCTTCTAAACCTATATATTTAATGCTAGGGTCGTTATTTGAAAAAATTAAGTCGCTAATTCTTAATTTGAAACTTTTGCTATACAGTAAACTATCTTGATGCTGGTCTCTAATTAAAAGGTTTTCTATATCCAATCGGTTGAAAATTGAAAAACCAACTCTACCTACTTTCACTTCGGTTCCTACCTTGTCAGATAATTGACTGGCCACCCTTTGAATTAAGAAATTTTGAACACCGGGGAGGAGCAATAATAAATAAGCAAATAGGAGTATGCCTACCACCGATGCGGCTATAATACGAAGGAGGGTAAGCTTATTTTTGAGCAAGAAATTGATTTTTGTAAAAATACAAATTTACTGCCTAAAAAAGCCCTATTCCTAAAAGCCTGCTACGCTATCATCACCCCTTTTATCGCCTGCAGCTTGTCTTTGACCATTGGGTAAAATTTGAATTCCATCCATGCGCCCAAAAGCGCCTCTTTTACTTACATTATACCCTTTTAGCTTTAAGGCTTCTATGATATTAGTAGGAAAGTCACTTTCCACATTAATGGCGTCTGGTATCCATTGGTGGTGAAAACGGGAAGCATCTATCGCATCCTTTAAGGACATTTTAAAATCAATAATATTGACTAAACCTTCATATACTTGATTCGGGATGGTGGTTCCACCTGGTGTGCCAATACTGATATAGGGTTTATTATTTAGGGTGACCAAAGTAGGGGTCATAGAACTTAACATTCTTTTACCAGGTTGAATCGCATTTGCTTCTCCGCCAAGTGCACCATACATATTGGGAACCCCTGGTTTAATACTAAAATCGTCCATTTCATTATTTAATAAAAATCCAGCGCCACCCACAATGGTTTTATTTCCATAGGTATCATTTAAGGTAGTGGTGACTGCGACCATATTACCTTGTTGATCGATGACACTAAAATGCGTGGTCTCTTCACTTTCTTTGGCTTGTCCTGCAATTGTTGTTTTACTGCTTCCTGCCACACCAGGTTGATAATCACTCATGCGTGCTTTAATATAGGAATCGCTTATTAAAGTAGAAGTAGGGACTTTCCAAAAATCAGGGTCTCCCATATGTTCTGCTCTATCTGCATAGGCTCTTCTTTGTGCTTCCACCATCAGCATGACCGATTCTATCGTGTTTAAACCCATTTTTTCAACTTTAAAGGGCTCTATCATTTTCATCATTTGAGCAATCAAAATACCACCGCTTGAAGGAGGTGAAAAACTGATGACATGATGTCCTTTATAATCAAATTCAATAGGCTTTCTAAATTTAGGGGTATATTTTTTTAAATCTTCTTTGGAAATATATCCACCACTAAAGGACATTTCTTTCACTATTAAATCTGCAGTAGTACCTTCGTAAAATCCAGCTAAACCATTTTGTTGTATACGTAATAAAGTGGCTGCTAAATCGGGTTGAAAAAGAGTGTCACCACCTTTCCAATTTTGTTTTTGTGTAAAGGCACATAATGAAGCACTATTTTTTACAAAAGCACTTCTTGTGCCATTCAAACCTCTTGCTTCTTTTTCAGAAATCACAAAACCATATTTTGCTAATTCAATGGCGGGTTCAATTAATTTAGACATGGGTAATTTAGCATAGGCATGCGTGCTAAACATTCCTGCAACACTACCGGGAATACCAGAGGCAGAAGCCCCATTGGTAGATTTACCAGGGATGGGATTTCCTTTTTCATCCAAATACATATCACGACTTCCTTTGGAAGGTGCTGCTTCTCTATAATCAATACCAATTAATTCTCCATTTTGTTTTCTAGCTAAAGTAAATCCACCACCGCCAATATTGCCGGCTCCAGGAAATACCACTGCCAATGCAAATTGAGTGGCTATTGCGGCATCAAAAGCATTTCCACCTTCCTGCATGATAGCCGCACCCACCATACTTGCTAATGGATGTGCCGAAGTCACTGCAGCATGTTCGAATGCTTTTACTTTCACTACTTCATATTGATAGGGATTGATAGCAGGGTGCTTTTTGAAAAATTCTTGGGCATCCACATTGGAGGAAAATGTAGTCAATACAGACAATAAAATAAATAGGACTTTTGCGGAACGACAGATATGGGTATTCATAGTAAAACTTTGAGCCAGTAATTTAGTTAAATTATCAGTAAACTTCAAAGGGTTGGGGTACTTGTGTAAAAATTAGTGGATGAACGGCCCTTATCTCTAGCAAACTTGCCTTAATTTTAATACTATTATATAGTAAGACAAATATATAGTAAGACATATTACATATCCCTATTTTTCATATTTGAAACCTTGACCTATGCATTTTAGCCATTCCCATAAAGTTTATTTGATCAGCTTGATGATGCTTTTTATGATAGGCAGTTTTGGAATTTCCCAAAAAGCAACTGCGCAAATGAATAGTGCCGAATTATATGCACAAATAAAAAAGATGGGGGTGGTGGGAAGTGTCTTATATATAGCAGCACATCCTGATGATGAAAATAATAGCTTCCTACCTTATTTAACAAAAGACAGAATGTATCGTACTGGTTATTTAAGTTTAACAAGGGGAGATGGCGGTCAAAATTTAATTGGTAAGGAACAAGGAATTGAATTAGGAATGATTCGTACCCAAGAATTATTAGCGGCACGTAAACAAGATGGGGCCGAACAATATTTTTCTCGTGCCTATGAATTTGGATTTAGTAAATCATCTGATGAAGCACTTCGCATTTGGGATCGTCAGCAAGTATTAAGTGATGCGGTATGGGTGATTCGTAAATTTCAACCCGATATTATCATAACCCGTTTTCCTAGAGATGCTAGAGCAGGTCACGGACATCATTCCGCATCCGCTATTATTGCTAACGAAGCATTTATTGCAGCAGGAGATCCCTCTCAATTTCCAGAACAATTTAAATACGGAGTGACTCCTTGGAAAGCAAAACGTATTTTATGGAACACATTTAATTTTGGGTCAACGAACACCACAAGTGAAAATCAATTAAAAATTGAAGTAGGTGGATATAATTCCATCATTGGAAAAAGTTATGGAGAAATTGGAGCAGAAGCCAGGACGATGCATAAAAGCCAAGGGGAGGGCCGTCCTAGAAGAAGAGGCACTTCCTATGAATACTTTGAAACCACCGGAGGCGAAGCGCCAACCAATGATATCATGGATGGGGTGAATGTAAATTGGAGCAGATTTCAATCGTCTACCATTCAGTCTTCTATTCAGTCTATTTTAAGTAAATATGATTTTGAAAAACCATCTGCTTCTATCCCTGATTTAATTAAGTTATATCAATCTATTTCAAAATTACCTTCCTCGGTTTGGACAAAATATAAATTGGAACAATTATCGCAACTCATTCAACAATGTGCTGGCATTTTTATAGAAGCTACTACTTCTATTCAACAAGTATATCCAGGATCTACATTACCTATGCAGCTTTTTTTGAATCAACGTTCTAATGTGTCAACGCAATTAGTAAAAGTGATTTTTCCGGGAAAGGATTCTACCGTTTCTAAAAAACTAGAATTGAATCAAAACGTTCAAATCGATTATAATATACCAGTGTCCACACAACAAATGATATCTCAACCTTATTGGTTGGTGGAACCTAAATTAGAGGGGATGTTTGTTGTAAAAGATCAAGCATTGATAGGAAAGGCTGAAAATGATCCAGTGTTTGAATGTACTGTTCAATTAAATATTGAAAATCAACCCATCGATTTTACAATTCCCGTTCAATATAAATATACCGACCCCACCAAAGGAGATGTATATCAGCCCATTGCTGTCATTCCTATGCAGGAAATTAAATATGAAAAGGAAGTGTATTTAATGAATCAAGGAAAACCTGTAACTATTCGATATCAAAACATTCAACATCCAGGGGGGAATCAATGGATCAGTCAGCCAATGAATAAAGTGTCGGATCCTTTACCCACACCTGCGAATGCTTTGTATAGAAAATCGATACAATATGATCATATCCCTACCATCACTTATTTTCCTCCAGCAACAACACAGTTAATGAATGTGTCAGTCCAAAAAGTGGGAACTAAGATTGGTTATTTTGATGGAGCGGGGGATAAACTACCCGAAGCACTTATCGAATTAGGCTATCAAGTTACTTTATTAAAGGAGTCGGATTTAAGTATAGAGAGATTAAAAACATTTGATGCTATTGTGGTAGGGATTCGCGCCTATAATATGTTTGACTACTTAACTAATAATAATGATATTGTTAATCAGTATATTGAACAAGGGGGTAATTTTATAGTGCAATATTTAAAAAGTAATCAAGTAGGGAATCAAAAAATTAAAGTGGGGCCTTATGCGTTTATGGTAAATTCAGGTAAGCGTGTCACTCAGGAAGAAGTCCCAGTTACTTTTTCTTTACCTCAACATGTGGTATTAAATTTTCCGAATAAAATTACAGATGCCGATTTTGAACATTGGGTACAAGAGCGCACTACTTATCAAGCAGAAAATATAGATCCTCATTTTGAAATGCCTTTAACCATGAACGATAAAGGAGAAGCGCCCTCTAATGGAAGTTTATTAATTGCACCTTATGGAAAAGGAAATATGGTATATGTTAGTCTCACTTTATTTAGACAATTACCTGCAGCTAATCCAGGAGCGTATAAATTATTAGCGAATATAGTTTCCTTACCTAAACATTAATACCATGAGAAGAAAGGTAAGTATCCTCACTTTATTGATGATTGGTATTGGACTAGGCTGGTTGATTAAGAATGTAAAATTGGGTCTCATTTTTGGCCTCGTGTTGGGATTATTAATCAGTGGGATGACAGTGGGGGGAGGTCGACGTAAATAAATTAGGGATAGGGTTTTGTACTTTCATAATTAAATTAAATTACATCATAAATTATAAGAAGATAATTTAATACTTGGTAATTTAATTGATGATCATTTATTAGATGATCATTCAAGTAATCATTTATCTATTCCGTTTCGCGTTCCCCAATCCAATTCATTTTCTTTGCAATAAAAAATGCAATGAGTCCTAAAGCGGTCACAGAAATACCACTAATCATCATTTTTTGTCCAGTAGAAAAAAAGATACCGCCCCATATAAGAATTGCTAAAATTAAGGGGAGCGGATATAGCGGCATTTTCCAAGGGAAAAATGATTTTCCTTTTCTTTTCACAAGTAATATTAAACCCACCGCTTGTCCAATAAATTGGATCATGATGCGCATGGCTAAAATAGCATCTATGACTTCTTTTAATCTAAAAAGTAAACTGAAAACAAATGCAATCCCCCCTAAAACTAATAAGGAGCGATGCGGGAAATGTAAAGTAGGATGCACTTTATTGAAAAAATTGAAAAACGATTTGTCTTGCGCAGCAGCATAGGGAATTCGGCTATAACCCAATGTAGCCGAAAATAAAGAAGCAAAGGCTACCATTAATATTAAGACAGTCACAATAGCGCCGGCTCTTTCTCCATATAATGTTTTAATATATTCACTCACCACATATTTGCTCTGAGTAATGACCTCAAAAGGAAGGACACTCGCCACGCTTATATTCATACATAAGTATAAAATAGCAATTCCCGTAATTGAAATAAACATACTTCGAGGAATATTCTTACTTGGATTTTTAATTTCACCACCTAAGTGACACACATTATAATACCCCAGATAACTATAAATAGTTTTGACGCTAGCAAATCCTAGTGCTGCTACAAATCCATGTTGCATGGTGAAACCATCATTGATATGTTTAATAGGGTCTAGAAAATTTCCATGCGCGACACCTCCTAAAATAATCCAACCCATAGTGAATAAAACGCCTACCCATAAAAAAACGGAAATTTTCCCAATGGATTCAATTTTACGATATAATAATGTGATGACTAATATTACAACCGATCCACTCACGATTTTTTCTTGAATCATGGAGAAATGAAAAAAGTAACTCGCATATTGTGAAAAACCAATAGACGCAGAAGCAATTACTAAAGGAGCTTGTATCATGGTTTGCCACACAAATAAGAAACTCATTAAGGCGCCACCTTTTTTCCCGTATCCTTCTTTTAAAAAATGAAAACTACCTCCAGCTCTTGGAAGAGCAGCTCCTAATTGGCTCCACACCATTGCATCTAAATAGGAAAGTAAGGCACCCGCAATCCATGCATATAAAAAGTAAGGGCCTGCCATAATTTGAGCCACCACACTTAACACCACAAAAGGACCAATGCCCACCATGTCAATCATGTTGATGGCAGTTGCATGTAAAAGACTTAATTTGCGTTCCAAATGGGGTGTATTGTTACTCATGTAAGGACAAGATAATAAAAAATTAGATTCAAAATGGATGCGAATTTCAACACTGTAAATTGGGCGGCTACTTCCACCATTTATGAAGTGAACATCAGACAATATACAGACGAAGGTACTTTTGTTGCTTTTCAAAAACATTTACCTCGCTTGCAATCCATGGGCGTAGATATATTATGGTTAATGCCCATAACACCAATTAGCAAATTAAAAAGAAAGGGGAGTTTAGGAAGTTATTATGCTTGTAGTAGCTATACGAAAATTAACCCTGAAATGGGGGACGAGAATGATTTTTTAAATTTAGTAAAAGCCGCTCATGCCCTTGGCTTGAAAGTGATTATAGATTGGGTGGCTAATCATACAGGGGCCGAACATGAATGGATGGCATCACATCCTGATTGGTTTACTAGAGATGATCAAGGAAATTTTACAGAAAGAAATGGATGGGATGATGTGGTAGATTTAAATTACGCCAATGATTTTATGCGAAAAGCCTTGATCGCTTCTATGCAATATTGGGTAAGAGATTTTAAAATTGATGGTTTTAGATGTGATATGGCACACTTAGTGCCACTTGATTTTTGGAGAGAGGCTAGACAAGCTTGTGATGTCATACAACCTTTATATTGGTTAGCCGAATGTGATGTGCCCGAATATCATGCCGTGTTTGATGTTAGTTATGCTTGGAATTGGATGCATGTTTCTGAAAAATTAGTAAAAGGGGAATCTCAAGTGCATGATATATATAATGTACTGCACGCTTACGAACAATATCCTCAAGGAGCTCTTAAATTATGGTTTACTAGTAATCATGATGAGAATAGCTGGAATGGAACTGAATATGAAAAGTATCAGTCTGCTGCCAAGCCATGGGCTGTATTTACTTTTACTTGGAAAGGGGTACCCTTAATATATAGTGGTCAAGAATTACCTAATCATAAAAGGCTGCAGTTTTTTGACAAGGATGCCTTGCATTGGAACCAGGCTCCTGCATTACAAGATTTTTATACTTGCTTAACTCAATTTAGAAAACAGAGCAAAGCTCTTACTCAGGGGGAGACTTTTATTTTACCTACTTCTACCAATGGAGTACTTGCCTATTTGAGATATGATAAAGAGGAGACCGTTTTGGTGGTTTTAAATGTATCTCAAGAACCGCATAAAGTGAAACTATCTCATGCCCGTTTAGAAGGGGAGTTTACTCATTTATTTTCCCAGCTTTCCTATCCCTTTCAAGGGGAGCCATCTTTTGAATTATTTCCGGGTGACTTTTTTGTGTATTATAAAACACAAAACTCATTGGGAAATGGTTAGGGTAATATTATAGTTAAAGTATGCTATGGTTTATGACCTTTTAGCTTGCTGGTAACTTATAAACTCCATCATTTCAGATAAATCAAAACTACTTAAATTTTGAGCTGCACTGAGTCCTGCTTTTTGTGCGACCAATACTCCATATCTACAATCATCAAATCCTTCTACTGCATGTGCATCTGGATTAATAGAAATCAAAACATCATTTTCCAAAGCTTGAGGTATCCAACGCCAATCCATATCTAATCTTCTAGGATGGGCATTGAGTTCTATAACCACATTATTACTAGCACATGCTGCAATGATTTCTTCATGATTCACCGGATATCCTTTTCTACTTAATAATAATCGGCCAGTGGGATGTCCTAAAATACTGGTGTAAGGATTATTGATGGCGTTCAATAAACGCATCATTGCCTTTTCCTCGGTCATTTTTAAATTAGAATGTATGGAGGCAATCACTAAATCAAAGCTTTCTAAGATATCATCCGGATAATCTAAGCTTCCGTCATTTAAGATATCGGACTCCACACTTTTAAATATAACAAAGGGGGCTAGCTTTTTATTTAAAGCATCTATTTCACGGTGCTGTGCTTTAATACGATCTATTTGTAAGCCATTAGCATAGAATGCCGACTTGGAATGATCACTGATCACCAAATATTCATATCCTTTTTCGATAGCTGCTAAAGCCATTTGTTCAATGCTATGCACTCCGTCACTCCAAGTACTATGGGAATGAATAATACCTTTAATGTCTTTGGTTTGTATAAATGTGGGTAGTTTATTTTCTGCGGCTTTAACAATTGCCTCAGGATTTTCCCTAAAAGGGGCCGGAATGAAGGAAATATTTTTTTTCTCAAAGATGGAAATTTCTGAAAAAAAGTCCATTTTTTTTGAAAATAGGGGGTCGGAGACCCATTTTTCCAAAAATTCAGGGGAGGCCGATAATGTGAAATCGGTCCAATAAAATTCATTTGGGGTGGTGCAATACCATCTTAATTCAAAACGATCTTCACCCATAGCACTCAAAAATTTTTCATTTTTTGTAAGTGTGAAATTTTTAGAAGACAACCATTCGCTTAATAAATTTTCAGAAATCGTTGTTACAATTTCTAAATTTTCTAAAACTTCTAATTGTCTTTTATACCCTCCTGAAATAATTATTTTTTCTTCAGGGAAATTATTTTCAAAAGAACTTTGAAGACTTTTTACAAGTGGCTCCACTTGTTGAAATAAATAATTTCCTTGATGCTGTATATAAAATAAAAGTGCGTCGTAAATATTTTGTTGTGTCTTAGCTCCAAATCCTTTGTAATTAATTAATCTGTTTTCTTCGCATGCATAAATCAATTCACCCACTGATTCAATTTCTAATTCTTTCCAAATGGTTACAATTTTTTTGGGTCCCAGTCCTTTAATTTTTAATAGTTCTAATATACCAGAAGGCGTTTTTTCAAGATAGTCGTTTAGTAATGTAAGTTGTTGATTTTCAATGATTTCGAAGATCTTTTTTCCAATGGCTTCTCCAATGCCTCGAACTGCATATAATTGTGCTGGTGACATTTCAATCACAGGATCATTCAACTTATCTAATGTAAATGCAGCATTAGAATAGGACTTTATTTTAAATGGATTTTCTCCATGTATTTCCATTAGTTTACTAAGTAATGAAAAGTATTCTGCGATTTGGTAATTGTGCATATGCTATCAATGCGTTAAAGATAGTACAAAAAAAAAATCCTTCCCGAAATCGGGAAGGACCTTAAAATCTATTTCTGCTGAAAGCAAAAAAGATGATTTAATTATCTTGCGATAATTATTTCTTTTTAGCAGCTTTCTTCTTAGGAGCAGCTTTCTTAGCAGCTTTTTTAGGAGCAGCTTTCTTAGCAGCTTTTTTTGCAGCTTTCTTCTTAGGAGCAGCTTTTTTAGCGGCTTTTTTAGGAGCAGCTTTTTTTGCAGCTTTCTTAGGAGCAGCTTTTTTAGCCGCTTTTTTTGCAGTTGCCATGTTTTTTAGATTTAATGGTTAGTAAATAATACATTAAAATTAAAAACTTTTTTCTATAACTACAAAAAAATTTTTTTTAGGCTACTTCTTGGACAGGTAATATAGAAACCGTAGTTCTATTATTTTTACCTTTTTTAAACTCCACAATGCCATTTGTCATGGCAAAAATTGTGAAGTCAGATCCAAGACCTACATTCTTACCAGGGTGGTATTGTGTACCTCTTTGACGAATTAAGATGTTTCCAGATATAGCAGGTTGACCGCCATATATCTTAACACCTAAACGTTTACTGTGTGAGTCACGGCCGTTTTTTACGGATCCTTCACCTTTCTTGTGTGCCATAGTATTTTCTTTTTACAAAAGTTATTTACTAGAACTACCCGCTATATTAAGCGATGTTCTCAATTTTAATTTGAGTGTAATGTGTTCTGTGACCGTGTTTCTTGCGGAAACCCTTACGTCTTTTCATTTTAAAAGCGATTACTTTATCGCCTTGAACTAAATCGTTTAAAATTTCAGCTTTCACCGATACTTTACTCGTAAAGGAGATACTTCCATTGTTATCAACAAATAATACATCGTTGAATTCAACTTTGTCTCCAGTTTTACCTTGCAGGTGAGGTACATACAAGCTTTGTCCGGCTTGTACTTTGAATTGCTGTCCTGCGATTTTTACTACTGCTAGCATAAATGTCCAAAATTAGGACGGCAAAGGTAACTATTTTTATGCCAATCTACAAGTAATTTTCAAAAAATATAATCCACCTCTATTTTTACCCCTTCGAGCCCTAGATTATTGAATTTTAAGGGCTAAAGTACTTTGAAGTTCCATCAAAATCTACCTATTTTTGCGCATCTATCAATGATACAAATCCATTTTGCCTCATGAATATCAAATCCTTACTCGCCAAACCATTTGCTGGGGTCATCCAAAGGCAAATTAATAAGGAGCAGCTTTCGGCAGTGGAGGATCAGCAATCTATTCTAAATCAATTAGTTAAGATAGGAAAGGCCACCATTTTTGGGAAAGAACACGGTTTAGATCAGGTAAAAACCTATGAAGATTTCAAAAAGGCAGTCCCCATTCGAGATTATGAGGCTTTTAAACCCTACATAGAACAAATCAAAAAGGGGTCCCAAAATGTACTTTGGAAGGGTCGTCCCATCTATTTTGCTAAAACCAGTGGCACCACAAGTGGAGTTAAATATATACCCATCACCAAGGATTCGATTGGAAATCATATCAATGGAGCTCGAAATGCCATTCTATCCTATATGTCACAAGCTCAACAAACCCAATTTGCCGGGGGTAAAATGATATTTTTAAGCGGCTCCCCCGAATTAGAAAGAGTGGGTGGCATTCCAACAGGGAGATTAAGCGGTATTGTGAATCATCACATCCCACAATATTTAAGAGGGAATCAATTACCAAGCTTCGAAACCAATTGTATAGAAGAGTGGGAGGAGAAATTAGACAAAATTGTAGCTGAAACGGTGGGTAAGGATTTAACCCTAATTGGAGGTATCCCACCTTGGATGCAAATGTATTTTGATAGAATTGTTGAAACCACGGGAAAATCGGTCATTGAAAACTTCCCTAATTTACAAGTACTAGTACAAGGAGGTGTCAACTTTGAACCCTATAAAGCCAAATTATTTGAAACAATAGGAAAGCCGATTGATACCATTGAATTATTCCCCGCCAGTGAAGGCTTTTTTGCTTTTCAAGAAGATCGCACCCATCCTGGTTTACTATTAAATACTAATTCGGGAATTTTTTATGAATTTATTCCATTAGCCGAAGTGCATCATGAAAATCCTACGCGTTTAAGTTTAGGCCAAGTAAAATTAGGGGAACAATATGCTATTATTATAAATAGTAATGCAGGTTTGTGGGGATATAATATTGGGGATACAGTAAAATTTGTCAGCGTTCATCCTTATCGAATCATTGTAACCGGAAGAGTCAAACATTTTATTTCAGCATTTGGAGAACATGTGATTGGAGAGGAAGTAGAACAAGCTTTATTGGATGTGACAAAAGCCATGAATGTATCGGTGGTAGAATTTACAGTAGCACCGTATATTCAACAGGGGCAAGGGAAAAGCTATCATGAATGGTTTGTAGAATTTGAACGAGCCCCCGAAAACTTAGCTCATTTTGAGCAGCAACTCAATGAAGCAATGAGTGCAAAAAACGTGTACTATCTGGATTTAATCCAAGGCAATATTTTGGAACCATTACATGTTCGAGTACTTTCAAAAAATGCTTTTATTGATTATATGCGTTCTCAAGGAAAGTTAGGAGGACAAAATAAAGTTCCTCGATTAAGTAATGATCGAAAAATTGCAGATGACTTGAAGCAATATATCTTAGATTAATAAATAATAACGTATTTTTATTGCGATAGAAAATAATTGAATGAGTCAAAAAAGAATAGCCATATTTGGGTCAACAGGTTCCATTGGAAAACAAACTTTGGAAGTGATAGCGGCGCACCCCGAACTTTTTACTGCCGAAATTTTAACTGCTTTTTCAAATGAGTCATTATTAATTGAGCAAGCTTTGCTGTTTGTTCCCAATATTGTGGTGATAGGTGATGAATCAAAATATCCTATTGTCAAAAAGGCTTTGGAAAATAAACCCATAAAAGTTTTTGCGGGGGAAGACGCTTTAGTGCAAGTAGCTGGAATGGATTGTTATGATTTTATGATGGCTGGAATTGTAGGGTTCGCAGGATTAAAGCCCACTTTAACAGCAGTTAAAAATGGTAAAACTATTGGATTAGCGAATAAGGAAACTTTAGTGGTAGCAGGAGATATCGTAATGCGTGAAGCTAAAGAAAATAATGCCAATATTATTCCAGTAGATAGCGAGCACTCGGCTATTTTTCAATGTTTAGTAGGAGAACATTTAAATCCTATTGAAAAAATAATATTAACTGCAAGTGGCGGTCCGTTTTTAGGGAAAAAGCCCAATTTTTTAGTGAATGTTAAAAGAGATCATGCTTTACAACATCCTAATTGGAGTATGGGTGCCAAAATTTCGATAGACTCTGCAACCCTTATGAATAAAGGATTAGAGATGATTGAAGCCAAATGGTTATTTGGATTAACGCCGGAACAAATTCATGTAGTGATACATCCACAAAGTATTATTCATAGTATGGTGCAATTTGAAGATGGAAGTATCAAAGCGCAAATGGGATTGCCAGATATGAAATTGCCTATTCAATATGCAATGGCATTTCCAACACGTTTACAAAATAAATTTCCAAGATATTTATTTGATAAACCCAATCAACTCAGTTTTGATCAACCCGACTTGCGTACTTTTAGAAATTTACAATTAGCGACCGATGCCATGATTAAAGGAGGTAATGCTCCTTGTGTTTTAAATGCAGCCAATGAGATTGCAGTGTATGCTTTTTTGAAAAATAGAATTGGGTTTTTAGATATGACCGAATTAATTGAAAGAACATTAAATAAGATTGATTATATCGCACATCCAAGTTTGGATGATTATTTTGAAACAGATGGAGAAGCACGTAATTATGCAGCTTCTTTAATACAATTATAAATTATGAACATGTTAGCTATAGATATTGCAGCAGTAGGAGTGAAAACAGGCCAATTCATTTTGTCTTTTTCTATACTAGTTGTTTTACATGAGTTAGGACATTTTATTCCTGCTCGATTATTTAAAACAAGAGTTGAAAAATTTTATTTATTTTTTAATCCAGGATTTAGTCTTTGGAAAAAACAAATAGGAGAAACCGAATATGGTATTGGTTGGATTCCATTTGGAGGATATGTGAAAATTTCAGGGATGATTGATGAAAGTATGGATAAGGATCAAATGAAATTACCGCCAGAAGATTGGGAATTAAGATCAAAACCTGCTTATCAAAGACTCATTGTAATGTTAGGAGGAGTGATCGTGAATGTCGTATTAGCGATTGTTATTTTTATTGGCATTGCTTGGTATTGGGGGGAAGATACCTTGCCTTCTAAAAATGTAAAATATGGAGTACATCCTAGTGAGAATGCAAAAACAATGGGGATTCAAGACGGTGATATTATTCTTTCCTTAGATCATAAAGCATTGGAAAATTTTGATGCACTAGAAGGAAAATTAATATTAAGCAATCCTAAAACCATGCAAGTGCAAAGAGGGGAAAGTGTAATTGATTTAAATATTCCTGCAGGACTCGCTTCTTCTATTGCAAAAATTAAAAAGACAGTTCCTTTTGTCACTATGCGTATTCCTGTGATTGTAGATTCAGTAGGAAAATCTGCTGTCACCAACGATGGTCAATTTTATCCGAATGATACTTTATTAACCATGAATGGTCAGTCTATAAAATATCATTATGATTTTATACAAGTCAAAGAAAAGTTAGCTGACTCTTTTGCGGTCATTACTTTAAAAAGAGGAGATGATACCGTAAAAATAAAATCATTGGTGAATGGTTCTGGACAAATTGGGGTTTTCATAAAACTACCCATTCAGTTATTTCAAACCCTACATAAAGAATATTCTTTTTTTGAATCTATCCCTGTGGGAACTAAACGTTGCTTTACTACTTTAGATAATTATATTGCAGGTATCAAACAAATTTTTACGGGTAAAGTAAAAGCCAATGATTCCTTAGGTAGTTTAATTAGTATTGGAAATACATTCCCTTCCAGTTGGGATTGGGAAAAATTTTGGACATTGACAGCCATTTTTTCTATTATACTTGCCTTTATGAACGTGCTTCCTATTCCGGCTTTAGATGGGGGGCATGCTTTATTCATTATCATTGAAATGATTACAGGTCGCAAGCCAAGCGATAAATTTATGGAATATGCTCAGATAGTAGGCATGTTGCTCATGTTTGGTTTGATGTTCTATGCCTTAGGACTTGACTTTTGGAGGTTGTTTAAATAAGCGGTAATTTTGTAGGTTCTCCACAATGGGGTCGTATGGTTTTGACAGCAATCGGAACGGTTGGGGGAAGCATGCAGTGCGTTGGATAATTAGCACTTTAATCTGAATGTCAAACAATCAAAAGGCGAAGCAAATTACGCCATGGCTGCTTAATTCAGTGAATTAACACCCATTATGGTCGAGTGAGAAGGTAGGCCTGTTACCCGCTCCTCAGCCCAATCAAAACAAAACGGGATGCGATAAAAGTAGGCTGTGCCTTTTATTTAAGTACCATTCAGCTAAGTAGATAATTGGTTTGTGTTTTTCCTGTTATTTGCCGACAAGTAATAAAACAATAAGCATGTAGAAGACCAATGGTAACATTGTTTGGACAGGGGTTCGACTCCCCTCGACTCCACAATTCTCTCATTTCAATTACTCGCTCCACTTCGTTCCGCTCGTTCGGGGAAGTGGGGCTTGTATTGAAAGCTTTTATCAGTAAGCATTTAAGCGACTTCTAATTTTATACTTTTTAAGTAGCTTATTTAGTAGTGTTTCTATTATGGCTTATAGATTGT
>CANBSH010000029.1 GCA_947372105.1 Chitinophagaceae bacterium | reverse complement strand
GAAATAGCCTGTTTGCTTAATTGTGTGTAATAGGAATTGTTATATAAATCGGCACACCATTCCCAAACATTGCCTGCCATATCATACAATCCAAATTTATTAGGGGCAAACGATTTTACAGGAGCCGCCCCTAAGAATCCATCTTTGTTCGTATTTAAATAAGGAAAAGAACCTTGCCAGAAATTACAATGAGCTACTCCATTTTCTTCAAAATCATTCCCCCAACTGTAAGTGTTATTGACTAAAGCACCCCTTGCTGCAAATTCCCATTCGGCCTCAGTGGGTAATCTTTTTCCAGCCCATTTGCAATAAGCATTGGCATCATCCCAACTTACATGCGTCACAGGATATTTTTCTTTCCCTAAAATATCAGACTGAGGACCGCTAGGATGTCTCCAATTAGCTCCTTTGGTCCAACTCCACCATTGACTATAATCGTTTAAATCTACTTCCCCTGTCGTTTTGCGAAACACAAGTGAAGCTGCTTTTAATAAGGAGTCATCCGGCTTAGGCGTATTAGCAGGCAGTTGTTTTTTTATTTCGTTCCAATCCACATCTTTTTCTGCTGTAGTAATATAACCTGTGGCTTTCACAAAGGCTTCAAATTGTTCGTTAGTGACTTCAGTAGCATCCATATAAAACCCAGTCACTTTAACTTTATGATTGGGATATTCATCCTTTCGAGCTTGATTATTATTCCCTCCCATCACAAAGGTTCCGCTGGGGATCCAAACCATTCCATCATGCTTGTCCACCTTTATTCCAAAAGCATTAAAACGAGGCGGCAATTTACTACAACAAGAAAGAGAATCTTTTGAAGGAATTGCTTTGGATATAGTTGATTTAGAAGTTTTAGAAACGGTAGATGTTGTTTTGCTT
The DNA here is from genome assembly GCA_947372105.1 of Chitinophagaceae bacterium. Lineage (GTDB taxonomy): Bacteria > Bacteroidota > Bacteroidia > Chitinophagales > Chitinophagaceae > Sediminibacterium. The sequence continues at coordinate 26,465 of CANBSH010000029.1, read as the reverse complement.
TTTTGAGCCATCCCTAATTGGGCTGCGAGTAACAAACAAATGAAAGAAAATAATATGAATGAGAACTTTATATTGATACTTAAATTATTTGTACCACTTAAATTGTTTGTACCCATTAAATTGTTTGCACAACTCAAATTATTTGTTTTACTATAATTAGTTGTTTTACTCAAATTACTTGGTTGACTATAATTATTTGTAAGCAAGAAATTGTCATTATAATAATTCATCATTTTATCAGGAATTGTCATAATATAATGATTAAATAATTTTTAAGAAGTCTTTTCTCATGGGGCTAAAAGAATCTAACAAAACGCCTTCCTCTAAACAAACCACTCCATGCCAAATGTTGGAGGGTGCAAAAAAGGTATCTCCTTTTTTTAGTATTTTTTTGACCCCACCTACTTCAACTTCAAAAACACCTGATTCAACATAGCTAATTTGAACGTGTACATGTTGATGTAATACTCCAATAGCCTGTTTTTCAAATTTAACTTTCACCAACATTAAACTGTCCTCGAAGGCTAAAATGGATCTAGAAACACCTGGGGCTACTTGTTCCCATTCTACTATTTCGTTTTCGATAAAAACATTGTTTGTTTGCATGAATTTAGTTATTTTAACAGCTGTAATTTAATATCACTTGATTGCATGTTAGACGATTCAAAATGTTTGAAGTTTACTCGCAATTAAAATAAAGGTAAAATATATTTTTAAATAACAACTTATGAAATTTATGAAATGTAAATTGTTTGTCCTAGTTATGATTATTTTTTTTAATCTACCCTTAAAAGCACAAAATTTAGATCGTAATCAAAAAATGAGAGGACTCATTACCCAAAATTTTGCTTTTGCTGATAGTCAGTATTCTTATTTAATGACTAAAGTGTTGCAAGATAAAATGCCACAATCTTTTGACGCGAAAAATAATCAATTACTATCTCGTGAAATCACTTGGTGGTGTACTGGTTTTTATCCAGGTTCATTATTATATATATATGAACAAACTAAGGATGAAAAAATAAAAGCGGAAGCATTAAGAGCATTAAAAGTAATTGAACCTAATCAAACTTATACAGGTAATCATGATTTAGGATTTATGATGTTTTGCAGTTTCGGAAATGCTTATCGTTTATTTAAAGACGAAACCTACAAGCAAATCATTTTTAGATCTGCAGAATCACTTTCTACTCGTTACCGCCCTACTATGAAAGCGATTCAATCCTGGAATAAAAATAAATATTTTAATTGCCCAGTAATCATAGATAACATGATGAACTTAGAAATGTTGAACTGGGTAAGTCAACATGGCGGAGACCCTAAATTTCAACAAATTGCTGAAACACATAGCAATACCTCTATGAAGGAATTTTATCGTCCCGATTACAGTTCTTTTCATGTAGTAGATTTTGATGAAACGACAGGAAAAGTATTACGCAAAACTACTCACCAAGGAGCTGCTAATACTTCCGCATGGTCTCGTGGTCAAGCTTGGGGATTGTATGGTTTTATCACCATGTATCGCGATACTAAAAATGAAGCCTATTTAACATTAGCAAAAAATATTGCAGAATTTTATTTGAATCATCCTAATTTACCATCCGACTTTGTTCCTTATTGGGACTTTGATGCAGGCCAACAACCACTAGCCTATCGTGATGCATCTGCCGCAGCTATTACCGCTTCTGCTTTAATGGAATTAGGTCAATTTACAAAAGGCGAACAAAAAGAAAAATACATTAACGCTTCTGTTAAAATGTTGGAATCTTTATCTAATGACACTTACCGTGCAAAGTATGGAGAAAACGGAGGTTTTTTAATCAAGCATTGTGTAGGCGCTTTAACATTAAACTCTGAAATTGATGTGCCTTTAGTTTATGCTGATTATTATTTCTTAGAGGCTTTAAAACGCTATAAAGATTGGTATTTAAAATAATAGATTTAAATGATTAAAATGAAAAGATTCTTTATTAAAATGGGTGGAATAATGTTAATGCAAGCAGTCATGTTTTGCCAAATTGCTAGTGCACAAAGCATTACTTTAAAAAACAACTCCTCCATCAATAGGAATAATGAAGTAGTTTCCATTCCTTGGTCACAAGTGATAGCTAAATATGCAGCCCTTGATACCAATGCTTTAGTGATTACACAAGGTTTTAATAAAAAAATGATAAGTTACCAATTTGAATATCAAGGGAACACTACCATTCAAAATTTATTGGTAGAAGTTTCTATTCCAGCTAAGAGTGCGATTCAAATTCAATTAAGCAAAGGAAAAAGACCTGTGTTTGAAACCAAAACCTATTGCCGATTTATCCCAGAACGTAAAGATGACTTTGCTTGGGAAAATGATAAAATTGCACACCGTATGTATGGCAAGGCTTTGGAGGCCACACCCAAGGAAAATGCTTATGGTACAGATGTATGGTCGAAGCGTACCCCTAAGATGATTTTAAACTTATGGTATAGCACTAATAAGTATCATGAGGACAATGGAACGGGATTAGATTATTATCATGTGGGCTATTTCTTAGGTGCTGGTGATATCGCTCCTATTTTAAAAGATTCTATTTGGTTCCCTAAAAATTATACTCGTTGGAAAGTACTGGATAATGGACCTTTAAGAAGTAGTTTTATATTGTACTATGATTCCTGGAATGTAGATGGTACTGCGACCACAGTTTCTAAACAAATCTCCCTTGATGCAGGATCACAACTAAGTAAAGTGATTGCCACTTATGACTATACAGGAAGTCAAGCACTCCCCTTAGCGATTGGAATATCTCGCAGAGCAGAAGCAGGCGCTATGATGTTAAATGAACAAAAAGGAATTTTAGGATATTGGGAGCCTACACATGGTAAAGATGGTATAGATGGAACTATTGGAGTCGCATGTATTATGCCTCATACCGAAAATAAAATGTCATTACAAAAAGGACATTTATTAGCTACCGTTTCAACCAATGCACATACCCCATTCACTTATTATAAAGGAGCTGCTTGGAACAAAATGGGTGATATACATTCTGCGGAAGAATGGTTTCATTATTTAGAAATTTTTGAAACAGCATTACAAAATCCAATTGTGATTCAGTAATAGATTATTGAAGGAATAAGTCATAAGAAGTATATAGGTGAAGAATTAGTCACCCGTATTAATAAATAATGATCAATAAGTAATTATTAGAAAATCAAAAAGACTTAAATAGAAAATTAAAAAGACTCAAAGTGCTATTGAGTCTTTTTACATATATGGCTCAATGGCCACGGCTACTTTTTGTAAAAAAGGAGGAAGTATTTGTTTTGGATCACCAGGACTTAATGTCTCAGTAGGTAAATACCCTTTATAATTAGAACCCGCAATCACTTTCATAAGCCTATTTAGATCCATGGGTTGATTCACTCCCTGAATGGTCACTAATTCCTTAACTTGCCAATTCACAGCATAATTAGCCACTAATTCAATTTGACTATACGCTTCTTTGATTTGAAAGTTTCCGGTATCCACTACTAATCCAAACCAATCCTTATCTAATCTTTCAATAAAATAAATACACTGCTCGGCGGTGGTGATAAAATCATTGTGATTTTGCATCGCAACAATCACTCCCTTCTTTTTTCCATAAGCTACACATTCTTTAAAGGAAGCGATAATCCATTGAGCTGCCTGTTCCCAAGTATAGCCGTCTGGTATTTTTTTAGCACTATATATTCGAATCACAGGAGCACCTAATTTAGCAGCCACATCAATCCAAGATTTCACAAATTCCACTTCCTTTGAAAGCACATTAGGATCTGGATTACCAAAGTCATTGCGAATACCTGTTCCACTGATACTCAATCCTGCTTTATGTACTTTATTTTTTATTTGAGCTATATAATCATCACTTGGGACCGCTGGATAATTTTGTAAATAATAGCCTGTTAAATCAATCGCATCTAAATTTAAAGTTCCACAAAAATCAATCACTTCTTCGATGGTGATTTCTTTTTTGGTTAATGGTGCATTAAATGAATAGGCATTTAAACTTAATTTAAAACGACGGCTTAATGGATTTATAGCATTTGGTTTTTCTATATCCTTCTCTTTTGCAAAAGCATCCGCTGGTATAAAAGGCGCTAAAAACAAGGACTGAATTAACTTTCTTCGTTTTTGCATACTTTTCGTTTTAAAGAAATAGTTTTAGAATAGAAAACTAAATTAAGCTTCTTTAGATTTAGAGGTTTTCTCTTTATCCTTTTTTTGCAAAGCAAATACTAATTTGTTTTGAGCTGCATCAAAATCACCAATCAATGTATCTCCTTCCTTCACACTGAAATTTAAAATTTCTTCCGCTAATGGATCTTCAATATATTTTTGAATGGCTCTATGTAAAGGTCTAGCTCCAAATTGAATATCATACCCTTTATCTGCAATAAATGTTTTGGCTTCTGCAGTAAGTACTAGGTTTAAACCTAAGTTCACCAATCTACCCAATACATTTTTCATGATAATATCAATGATGTCAAATATATTTTCTTTCGTCAAAGAATTAAATACAATCACATCATCCACCCTATTTAAAAACTCTGGTGAAAAAGTTCGCTTTAATGCTTTTTCAATGACGGAACGATTATTCTCTTCGGTTTGTTGCACACGTGTTGCTGTAGCAAACCCAACTCCATCTCCAAATTCTTTTAATTGACGAGCACCAATATTAGAAGTCATAATGATTAAAGTGTTTTTAAAATCCACTTTACGACCTAACCCATCAGTTAAAATACCATCATCTAACACTTGTAATAAAATATTATAAATATCTGGATGCGCTTTTTCAATTTCATCTAATAAGATCACACAATATGGTTTGCGTCTTACTTTTTCGGTCAACTGTCCCCCTTCTTCATACCCTACATATCCTGGAGGAGCACCAATTAAACGACTCACTGAAAATTTCTCCATGTATTCACTCATGTCAATACGAATCAAAGATTCTTCTGAGTCAAACATATTACGCGCCAATGCACGAGCTAATTCGGTCTTACCCACCCCAGTAGGTCCTAAGAATATAAATGTTCCAATAGGTTTTTTAGGATCTTTTAAGCCCACTCTATTTCTTTGAATTGCTTTCACCACTTTGCCAATAGCATCGTCTTGTCCAATCACCATCCCTTTCATCTCATCCGCCATTTTACGAAGCTTCGTAGTTTCTGCTTCTACCATTCTCTTCACAGGAATACCTGTCATCATGCTCACTACTTCGGCAATATTTTCTTCGTTAATAGGGAATCTTTTATTCTTGCTTTCTTCCTCCCATTGTCCTTTTGCTTTTTCCAAAGCTTCCCCTAGTTTTTTCTCTGTATCTCTTAAACTAGCAGCTTCTTCAAAACGTTGACTCTTGACAACTCTATTTTTTTCGTTTTTAACTTCTTCAATTTGTTTTTCTAATTCCACTATATCCTGAGGCACATTAATATTTTTCAAATGCACTCTTGCACCCACCTCATCCAATACATCAATTGCTTTATCGGGTAATAAACGATCCGTCATATAACGATCACTTAATTTTACACAAGCTGTGATCGCTTCTTGATCATACACTACGCTATGATAATCCTCGTATTTAGATTTGATATTATTTAAAATAATAATCGTGTCCTCTACACTAGGTGGCTCAATGATTACTTTTTGGAAACGTCTATCCAATGCGCCATCTTTTTCAATGTGCATGCGATATTCATCTAAAGTAGAGGCTCCAATACATTGTAATTCTCCACGTGCTAAAGCGGGTTTAAAAATATTAGAGGCATCTAAAGATCCGCTTGCGCCTCCTGCTCCAACTATGGTATGTATTTCATCAATGAATAAAATCACATCTCTGTTCTTTTCTAATTCATTCATGATAGCTTTCATTCTCTCTTCAAACTGACCACGATATTTAGTACCCGCCACTAATGCAGCAAGATCCAGAGAAATCACACGCTTATCAAATAAAACTCTACTTACTTTACGTTGTACAATGCGAAGTGCTAAACCTTCCACAATAGCAGTCTTACCCACCCCAGGTTCACCAATTAAAATGGGATTATTTTTTTTACGTCTGCTTAAAATTTGGCTCACTCTTTCAATCTCTGCCTCACGTCCTACAATAGGATCCAAGGCATCCATCTCCGCTAACTTTGTAATATCTCTACCAAAATTATCTAATACTGGGGTTTTAGATTTACTCGCAGATGCAGTTGCTTTCGCCTTAGAAGCACCCCCAAATGGACCGCCCCCTCTTTTTTCTTCATCAAATTCATCCTCTCCTTCTTCATGAAATTCTGAACTTGGAGGATTCACTGGACTAGAAGGGGAAGATCCCACCATTCCTAATTCGGTGCGGAATAAATCATAGTCCACATCAAACTGATTTAAAATTTGGGTGGCTATATTTTCTTTATTCTTTAAAATACTTAAAAGTAAATGTTCAGTTTCTACCATTGGACTTTTTAAAGCCTTCGCCTCTAACACCGTAACGCGAATTACTTTTTCGGCCTGCTTTGTTAATGGTAAACTATTAATATTAGCTACGTTTTTACCCGACTTGTCCTTCACCGCTAATTCAATCTCTTTTCGGAGTTCCCCCAAATTGACATTGAGTTGTTTTAAAACCTTAATGGCAGTATTTTCTTGATCTCTAATAAGTCCTAGCATCAGATGCTCGGCCCCAATAAAGTCATTACCTAATCTTAAGGCCTCTTCACGGCTATAAGAAATGATTTCCTTAACTTGTGTTGAAAAATTATTATCCATATATAAATTTGGGGCTGTTACAAGATTAACGAATATTTTTGACCTAAAGTATGTGAAGTATTACTTAGTTATCAACCTTTTATATCATCATCCATGCAATACAAAAACGACCTTAAGGAGAAATTTACCGTGTTAACCTTTCTCGATACTGAATTAACTTCAAATCTCGTGCCAGAAATTGAAGCACTGACCCTTGATATTTTAGGAAAAGCGCCTAAAAATCTGGTAGTGAACTGTCAAAATATAACACAATGGGACCCTGAGGTGATGGAGGCATTTGCCAATGCACAGCAAAGATTTTATGACAATAATGCTTCTTTTGTCATTTGTTCCCTATCCAAAGGACTTCAAGACAGTCTAGACAATACCGATTTCGCCGAAATAATGAATATGACCCCCACCGAATCCGAAGCCTGGGATATTGTTCAAATGGAGGAAATAGAGAGAGAATTATTAGATAGTGATGATATGGAGTTCACTAATCCAGAATAATGAGGCTACTTAGCCAAATAACCCTTCTTCCCTAATTTTAAGTCCTAAATAAGCCAATATTAGTTATTTTCGTCGTCATGATTACCCCGCAAACCATACAACAAATTACGCAACGAATTGATATCATTGATATCGTGGGCGAATTTGTGAAGTTAAAAAAGCGTGGGACCAACTACATTGGGAATTGCCCTTTCCATAACGAAAAGTCGCCTTCATTTACCGTCTCTCCTGCCAAAGAAATTTACAAATGTTTTGGATGTGGCAAAAGTGGTAATAGTATCACTTTTTTAATGGAGCATGAGAAGTTTAGTTATGTAGAAAGCTTAAGATGGTTAGCGGCAAGATATAATATAGAAATTGAAGAAACAGAAACCAGTCCTGCGCAAAAAATGGCGCAACAAGTGGCAGATAGTTTATACGCCATCAACCATTTTGCAATGGATTTTTTCGCCCAGCAATATTGGGAAACGGAAGCGGGTGAAACCATTGCACAATCCTATTTACAACATCGTGGTTTTTTAAAACCGATTGTAGAAAAATTTAAAATTGGATACAACCCTTCGGATAAAGACAGTTTAGCAAAAGCATTATTACAAAATCAATTTAATCCGGAATTGTTTGCCCGCACAGGTTTGGTGGTAGAAAGAAATGGCGAATGGCAAGATAATTATCGTGATAGAATTATTTTCCCTATTCACGGGAATACTGGAAAAATTATAGGATTTGGTGCGAGACAAATTGCAAAAAATGATAAGTCGCCCAAATATATTAATACGCCAGAAAATGAAATTTATGTAAAAAGTAGAATTTTATACGGCTCCTATTTTGCGCGCACTGCCATTGACAAACAAAATGAATGTTTATTGGTAGAGGGATATACAGATGTGGTAAGCTTACACCAAGCAGGTATTGAAAACGTAGTGGCGAGTGGTGGAACTTCTTTAACCATTGACCAATTAAGACTCATCAAAAAATACACCCCTAACCTTACCATTATTTATGATGGGGATGCCGCGGGTGTAAAAGCAGCATTAAGAGGATTGGACATGGCGCTCGAAGAAGGATTAAACGTTCAATTAGTTTTAATTCCAGACAAGGAGGATCCAGACAGCTATGTCAATAAAGTAGGCCCGGATGCTTTTAGAAGCTTTGTACAATCAGATAAAAAGGATTTTGTCTTATTTCAACTAGAAGTGCAGTTAAAAGAAGTAGGCAATGATTTAAATAAAAAGAACTCCTTAGTGAATCAGATTGCTGAAACACTTAGTAAGATTAATAAACCAGAAGACTTTACCAAGCTACAGGAGTATGTTAAAAAGTGTAGCTCTCTACTTCGTATTGATGAAACAGGTTTAACCCAGTTAGTCAATAAATTTAAACGCGATAAGATTGTTAAAGAGGAAAAGAAAATGTCCTTTGATGAAGCGGCTATTTTAATGCCAAGCTTCCCCAATGCGGAAAACGAAATAGAGAATAATGATTTATTAGTTGATCGTGATTTAGTCCATGAGAAAAATTTAATGAGAGTCGTCATTGAACATGGAAATGAATTACTCGAGAATGGCAAAAAAGTATATGCCTGGGTATTTGAAGAAATAGACTCCTTCCCTTTTGAGAATGTGGAAATGATTCATTTATTAGAGGCCTACAAGAAGTGGCAGGAAGAAGGGAAAAATCCCAATGGAAAAACATTGCAATACCATGAGGACCCTCGCATTCAACAATGGGTGGTGGAATTGTTTGCTCCCGAACATGAACTGAGCCAAAGATGGAATGAAAAATTAGGTATCACTAAAAAAGTAGAAGAGAAAAACTTTTTAACCGAAGTAGAAATAAGTTTAATGTACTTTAAACTTAGGAAAGTGAAAAAGATGATGGAACAAAATCAACGAGATTTGGAAACAGCACCAGAATCAGAGCAGTTACACCTTTTGCATATACACAAACACTTGAAACAAGTAGAACGAGAGCTGACTCAAAGCATTGGTACAGTTATTTTAAAGTAACCAATTATTACTTCTCTGAAGGATTTTGTTTCCCTGCTAATAATTTTTCCAAAGTAGCTTCTAATCTCTTTTGCTTGGTTTCTTCCTTTTTAGCTCCTTGAATCCAGCTTAAATATTCTTTTTGATTGATGATGGAAAGAGAAGTAAAAAACTCTCTCGCCTCTTCATCTGCTGTAAATAATTTATCTAATTCTATAGGAAGTGCAATTAATCTTTTTTCAAAATCGTCCACTTTAATATCGGCAGATTTAAACTCTACGAAAGTGCGATTTTTATTAGGCAACTGATCTACTTTTTTAAATCGCATAGCAGTCCAAACATGATCTAATGTTACTTGACGAATAGCTTCATAATCGTTTTTAGAAAGAATCTCCCAGCTAGCATCACGGTTTAAATCAGATACTATTTTAGAAGTGGTTTTAGGATAGGCAATCCAAAGTTTACTTTCTGGGTGCAAAGCACTAAAAACCTCTTTTAAGATATTGTTTAACTGTAATTGATTGATAGCGAAAATTAAAGCAAAATCAATTTTACGCGTCTTTAATAAGGGCGTTAAGTTTTTATTATAAGAAAGCTTTGCAAATTGTTTCTCCACTGAAGAAGGCAAGCCTTGAATCAGTAAATTTTTTTCATCCTTATACTGCAATTTCTCTAAAAGGTTCTGATTACTTGACATAATGTAGGATTTAAAAAAGAAGGCAAAGTTACTAAAATCTAAATGGATAGAAAAAGATAATGAATAAAATAGTATAACTCAATGTAAATCAGCAGATTGAATTATTTTCTTTTATCCCTATTTCTGAAAATAGGCACTTTATTCTCCGTGCCTTTGATCAACCTAGTTATATTTTTTTGATGGGTTATTACCACCATCACAGCAACGATCACCGCAAAAAGACGATACATGGTTTCCTTTTCTTTGAAAATGAATAAAATAAGGACCATAAAAGCAATCCCTGCTAACATAGAACTTAAGGAAACAAAACGTGTAGAAATAAGTGTTATTAAGAAAACCACTAAACATAGTAGCGCTACAATAGGTTGAATGGCTAAAGCCATACCCAATAAAGTGGCTACCCCTTTTCCTCCTTTAAAATTGGCGAAAATTGGGAAAATGTGCCCTACCACTGCTACCAATCCTAATATGATCATAAAGTTAGTACGAGCTAACTCATTGGTTAAATAATAAGGCATCAAAATGTACAATGAAGTTGCAAGCGCCCCTTTAGTTACATCAACCAACATCACAAAACTACCCCATTTAGGACCCAGGACTCTAAAGGTATTCGTAGCCCCTGCGTTTCCACTACCATATTCGCGAATATCGATATCAAACATTGATTTACTTACCCAAACCGAAGTGGGTATAGAGCCTAATAAATAAGCAATAATAACTAGTACAAATTCAGTCATGATTAAAATAGCTTGGGTTGCAAATATACAACCTAATAGATTAAATAATTGTTAACAGTTACGTCTAACTTTATGCGTTATTTATTAAACAAAATGCTGACCCATCCATTTAAAGGTTGTGATTGTATAGGATTCCAACCATTTTGCTGGGCTAATAATTTCATATCTGCCTCATCTTCAAGCAATAAACCACTCAAAATTAATATTGAATGGGCATGGCTCACCTGGGTTAATTCAATCATATTTGCCTCAATAATATGCCTATTGACATTGGCTAATATAATATCAAATATGGTAGGCTGAAAGGCTGATTCTACTTTTTGAATAGAAATGAGGTCAGCCTGATTGGCAATAACATTCTCAGTGGCATTTTCAATACACCAGTCATCATTATCTACCGCCAATAATTGGGTGGCACCCAAACGATGCGCTAAAATGGCTAATATTCCAGTACCGGTCCCAAAATCATACACCGACTTACCTTTAAAGTTAACCCCTTCCATTAATTGCATCACTGTATGCGTGGTCGCATGATGCCCTGTTCCAAAACTCATTTTAGGGGTGATGAGTATTTCATGTTGCACCAAAGGAGTGAATGAAGGGTGAAAATGGGCTCGTATTCCTACGAAATCTCCTATTCTAACGGGTTCAAAATTGGATTCCCACAATTCATTCCAATTTTGTTCCTTAATAATTGATTTAGAATATTTTATATCATGTTGTTGAAATAAAATATTTAAGTCTTCTTCGTTTATATTTTGCGCAAAGTCACTGCACAACATGTAAGCTTTACAGGAATTGGACTCCTCATTAAATCCTTCCAATCCCATGGATGATAAAGAGGCTATGAGAATATCCAGTTGCTCTTGAGAAGCAAAGGGAAAGCTTATTTCGATGTATTCTTTTGTCATTGTATGATTTAGGTTTGGTAAAGATAAGGACAAAAAAAATCCCTCTTCAGAGTATCCACCCATTTGAATGAGGAAGGATGTTCTAAAGAGGGACTATATGTTAAGCTTACTAAACCATTGACGGTCTTATTTAGACCCTATTGGAAGATCACTATTGTTTATTCAGGACGTGGACCACGATCTTCACGAGGCGCTTGCTCTGGTTTAGGTAATAATATTTTATGACTTAATTTAAACTTACCCGTCTTAGGATCTAAACCTACTAATTTCACTTTAACAACATCTCCTTCGTTAAAAATACCATCCATAGATTCTAGACGCTTCCAACTAATCTCACTGATATGCAATAAACCTTGTTTGCCAGGCATGAATTCAACAAAAGCACCAAATTCTTTGATACCCTTCACTACCCCTTCATATTCATCTCCAATTTCAGGAACAGCAACAATACCATTGATCCATTTAACTGCAGCATCTAAGCTATCCTTATTCGCAGAGAAGATACTAACTTCTCCATGGTTACCCACTTCTTCAATATTGATAGTCGCACCCGTAGTTCTTTGCATTTCTTGAATGATTTTACCACCTGGTCCTATCACTGCTCCAATGTATTCTTTATCAATAATCAATTTCACCATTCTTGGTGCATGTGGTTTCACATCTGCACGTGCTGCAGGAATACATGCATACATAGCATCCAAAATATGTAAACGACCTTTTTTAGCTTGAGATAAAGCTTCACGCATAATATCCATGCTCAAGCCATCTACTTTAATATCCATTTGAACACCGCAAATTCCATCACGAGTTCCTGTTACTTTAAAATCCATATCCCCTAAATGATCTTCATCCCCTAAGATATCAGTTAAGATAGCATACTTGCCATCACCACGACTAATCAATCCCATCGCAACACCACTAACGTGTTTTGGAATAGGCACACCAGCATCCATTAATGCTAAAGAACCAGCACAAACAGTCGCCATAGAAGAAGATCCATTAGATTCTAAGATATCAGAAACCACACGAAGTGTATAAGGGAACTGAGTGGTATCAGGTAACATTTGCTTTAAAGAACGCATTGCTAAATTACCATGACCTACTTCACGACGACCCACACCACGCATCATTTTCACTTCTCCTGTAGAGAATGGAGGGAAATTATAATGCAAGAAGAATTTAGTATACTCTGCACTTGCTGCAGTTTCTTGCATTAACTCATCCAACTTAGTACCTAAGGTCACTGTTGTTAGAGATTGTGTTTCACCACGAGTAAATAAAGAAGATCCATGAGGTGTTGGTAATGGATCTGTTTCCATTGCTAATGGACGAACTTGATCTAAGCTACGACCATCTAAACGGATACGGCTATCCACAATCATATCGCGAACTACTTCCCATTTCAAATCCTCATAATATTTTCCAGCTAACTTTTTTTGTAAGTCAGTGAGCTCTGTACCTAAGTGTTCCACTATTTCTTTTTTCAAAGCACTGAATGCATCACTGCGTTCATGCTTACTAGAACCTAAACGAGCAATTGCATCTACTTTTGATTTTGCAAAAGCATATACTTTTTCACGAATCGTTTCATCTTGTTCTGGTTTTTTATAATCACGCACTTCGGTGATACCTACCAAATTTCTTAATTCAGCTTGTGCTTTAATTTGTTTACGAATAGCTTCATGCGCCATTTCTAAGCATTGTACTAATTCTTCTTCTGAACATTCCTTTGCTTCCCCTTCCACCATCATTAAGTTTTTCTCCGTCGCTGCAATGATAAATTCTAAAGAACATTTATCTAATTGTGCTTTAGAAGGATTGATGATATATTGACCATCTACTTTTGCAATACGAACTTCCGAAATAATTTCTTTGATAGGAATATTAGACACTGCTAATGCTGCAGATGCTGCTAAACAGGCTAATGAATCGGGCATCACATTCACGTCACTAGATACTAATGATATTAATACTTGTACATCGCATAAATAATCTTCAGGGAATAAAGGACGTAATGCACGATCAATCAAACGACTTGTTAAAATTTCATAGTCATTTAAGCGCGCTTCTCTTTTAAAGAAAGATCCTGGTATACGACCTGCAGAAGCAAACTTCTCTTGGTAGTCTACGCTTAAAGGGAAAAAATCTTGCCCGTCTTTAGGATCTTTGTTAGCAACTACTGTAGCTAATAAAATACAATTTCCTTGTCTGATTGTTACAGCACCATCTGCTTGACGTGCTAACTTTCCAGTTTCAATTACGATTTCTTGTCCGGGATTTACTTCAAATTTTACGGACTTTGTTTGTAATAACATATTTAATTTTTTAAAAGACAACTCCCATAGGAGCAATCAATAGTGTATAAACAACTAATCCCAACCGTGTGTTACAGTTGGGACAGCTATTATAAGAATTTTTTTGAATTATTTTCTTAAGCCTAATTTCTCAATTAGAGCGCGGTAACCAGTTAGGTTATGTTTTTGTAAATAAACCAATAAACGCTTACGCTGACCCACTAATTGCATTAACCCTCTTTGAGTTGAATGATCTTTGTGGTTTTCTTTTAAATGTCCTGAAATGTGCGCGATACGCTCGGTTAATAACGCAACTTGTCCTTCGATAGAACCAGTGTTAGTTGCTTTTCCGCCAAATTCGGCAAAAATGCCTGCTTTTTTTTCTTTTGTTAATGTAGCCATTGTAAAACTTCTTTTTTTGTAATTAACTATTAATTACGGTTTTATTTCTTTTATTTCGGCTGCAAAGATAAGGAGAAAAGGGGTAAACCTAATCAAAAATTTCAACGTTTTTTGGATATTTGGACCTATTGAAAATGAATAAGTTATCCATCCATTGAGCCGAATAGCTCAATGAGACCACATTCACATCGGTAACATTATTGCTTTTGTCCAAAATAGAGGCCGAAGAAAGGGCCGATTTTAGCTTGTCGATGATCAGCGTTACTTTTTGAAAATTCTTACGTTTATCGAGAGGGAATAATTCAATCGTAGCGGTTTTAGTGTTTTGAGATAACAAGCTGAAATTGAAGTCTTTATCGTAGTTGCCTGACAATAATTTTTGAGGGCTTAAAGCCTGATCTGACTCCCCTACATCCGACTTAGAAATGCTATTTGCACCATCAAAATTGTAGATATTTTTACCATCGCATAAAATCTCCATCTTGCCTTGATTGAGTAGGTATTTCTCCCCTTTCATTTTTAAGGTGATGGATTTAGTTCCTAAGGCTTTGCCTTTATTATTTTTAGAGATAAGTTGAATATTGGCTAAAATGCCCTTGGCTTGCTTTACCTTAAGTCCCATCTGGTCTAACACCTCTTTAGCCTTAGAATCCTTTTGAGCGATCCCCTGGAGACCTATTACACTGAATAATGCTATTAGTAAATATCTCATAGTTTGATTTGGTTGAAAGTAGCTGTTGGACAAAAATAATCATTCCCCGTTTAATGACTTTCTGTAAGTTGTTAAAATTATAAGTTTTGTAAAAAGTCGTAAAGCTCTGCATCTGTTTTGTATAATACTTCACGTGGCTTGCTTCCTTGACTAGGTCCTACAATGCCGGCTGATTCTAATTGATCCATTAATCGACCCGCTCTGTTATATCCTAATTTCATTCTTCTTTGAATGAGAGAAGTCGAACCCATTTGCGCACCCACAATTAATCTAGCTGCATCTTCAAATAAAGCGTCTCTATCACCCGCATCAAAATTGCCTGAATCCATATCCTTCTCATCCATATATTCTGGTAATAAGAAGGCTTGCGGATATCCTTTTTGTTCTGAAATAAAATTACAAACTCGATCTACTTCCGGAGTATCTACAAACGCACATTGTAAACGCGTGATTTCTCCATTATAACTTACCAACATATCCCCTTTACCAATTAATTGTTCTGCCCCACCCGCGTCTAAAATAGTTCGACTATCTATTTTACTAGATACTTTAAATGCAATACGAGCTGGGAAATTCGCTTTAATAGTACCTGTGATAATATTCACAGAAGGACGTTGTGTCGCAATGATTAAGTGAATTCCAATAGCTCTAGCTAACTGTGCTAAACGTGCAATAGGCATTTCCACTTCCTTGCCTGCTGTCATAATTAAATCGGCAAACTCATCTACCACTAAAACAATGAAAGGTAAATATTGATGTCCTTTTTCTGGATTCAATTTGCGTGCTGTGAATTTTTCATTGTATTCTTTAATGTTTCTACAACCTGCTTCTTTTAATAAATCATAGCGATTATCCATTTCAATACACAAAGCATTCAAAGTACTAATCACTTTTTTAGTATCTGTAATAATGGCATCTTCTTCACCCGGTAATTTTGCTAAGAAATGTTTTTCAATCACACGGTATAAACTTAATTCCACTTTTTTAGGATCTACTAAAACAAACTTTAATTGAGAAGGATGTTTTTTATATAAGAGTGAAATTAAAATCGCATTCAACCCTACCGACTTACCTTGGCCGGTGGCACCCGCCATTAATAAGTGTGGCATGCTGGCTAAATCTACAATGAAGTTTTCATTGTCAATTTTTTTACCAATCGCAATAGGTAAAGAATATTGACTGTTCTGGAATTTCTCACTGGCCAATAATGTTTTCATACTCACCACCGACTTCCTAATATTGGGAACTTCAATACCAATCGTTCCTTTACCAGGAATAGGTGCTATAATACGAATACCCAAAGCCGCTAAGCTTAAGGCAATGTCATCTTCTAAATTTTTAATACGACTAATACGAACCCCTGGCGCAGGAACAATTTCATACAAAGTCACCGTGGGTCCTACTGTTGCAGCGATGCGCTGTATAGAAATATCGTAGTTTTTTAAAGTCGCAATAATTTGATTCTTGTGCGTTTCTAATTCCTCTGGATCCTGCACAATTTTTTCACTACCATGTGTCTCTAATAAATTAATATTCGGATACTTATAATTTTTTAAATCTAAAGTAGCGTCATATTTAGTTTGAATAGATCCTACTGGAACAATGACTTCCTTGGCTACATCTTTAATTTCTAAATCTAAATCCTCTAATAATTCACCATCCATATCATCAATAGTTGCAGCACTCACTTGCGGCTCTAAAATAACAGGCTCTTCTTCTTCAATAGTAAGGGTGGGTTCCAATTCCGCTATCTCGGTTTTTTTTTCTTCCGCTAAAGACAATTCATCAATAAATAATTTTCCTCCTTCTTCTGTTTCGTTCTTTAATTTATTCCCGGTATTAATAGTTGGATTAGTATCATTTTCGAAATTATTTTTAGGCTCATCTTTAGGATGATTCAAATCCCATTCTTTACGAATCGCTTCTTCCTCTGGTGTCAATAAACTTTCATGCTCACTTACAAATTCTTTTTTGCGTGGTAATAAAAAATCAAAATTGGGAACTGAAAAAGTAGGATTGAAACGCCAAATAAAATAGCTCAACCCTGCTACTAATAATATAGCACCCGTTCCAAAACTTCCCACCCACTTAATCAACCAACTACTACTATACTCTCCTACCGCACCTCCCCATGAAAAGGCAGACTGAGGTGCAAAAAATGCAAAGCAAGTACTTAATACTAATAATCCCACCATCACATATCGTAGGTTACGTACAATTTTAAAAATGGGTTTAGTAAAAAATAAATTGACCCCTACAACAAAAAAAGTGGTGCAAAATAAATAAGACGCTACTCCAAAGCCATTAAAAATAATTTGATATGCTAAAAAGGCGCCTACATACCCCAATAAATTATTGACTTTAACATCATTAGTGGAGAACAATTGAGTACGCCATAATTGGACCATATCTTGATCCTCTTGCCAGGTAAATAAATAAGAGGTGAAAGCAACAAACAAAAAAAGTGCAATCAATATAGAAACGGCTCCTAAAATTTTAGAAGTACGTTCATCCTTCACCACCTCGGAGACCGACATATCAGCTTCCTTATCCGGATTCAATGCGTCCTCTTTTACCTTAGGTTCTTTTTTACTTTTCAGGATATTTGCCATGGTAACAAATATAAGTTATCCCAATAGGATGGAAAAGGAATTTTAAACAATGTGCAAAATTGGGAAAACAAGGTGTAGTTATCCACTACTTTGATCTATAAATTTGATACCCCCATATCCCCCATCCAAGGATAAAACAAACTCCCCCTAGTGGCGTTACTGGACCTAAAATCATTTTGTAAGAAAACTGAAATAAAGGCTGAATAGAAAGCCCATATAAAGAACCACTGAATAAAACAATTCCAACCCAAAATAAGTTGCCCACTTTATGAAAGGAGGCGGGGGTTGAGTCCTTTGAAACGTAAAGAGACAAAATGATTAATGCAATAGAATGCATGAATTGATACCTTACCCCTGTTTCAAAAATAATTAAGCTTTCGGGAGGTAAAATACTTTTAAGTGCATGTGCCCCAAAAGCACCTAATGCAATAGAAATCGCAGCAAAAATAGTTCCTAATAAAGCAAACTTACGCGCCATGCTTTTGAATTAATTTTTTTAAATACGTTTCATTTATTTGATCCGAGGTTACACGATAATGAGCTTGTTGATAATAATTAAAACGTTCCACTAATTTGTTTTGTAAAAAAGCGCCCAACTCTTCGTCATTGAATTTGGAGATTAAAGGTCGATGGCTTTTTTCGGCGCTCAATCGACTCACTAAAACTTCTACAGATTCATCTAGCCAAATCACCACACCTTCCTTTTTCATCCATTCCATATTCTCATTAAAACAAGGTGTGCCTCCACCTGTAGCTAACACATATTTCTTTTTTTCCTTAAACCATTTCAACAATTTGGTTTCTACTTTTCTAAAATAGTCTTCTCCGTCTTCGTCAAATAATTCGGTAATTGTTTTTTCCTCATTCATCTCAATTAAGTCATCTAAATCATAGCCCCCCGACTTTATCCACTTCGCTATTTTTTGTGTCCAATAAGACTTTCCCGAACCCATCATCCCAATTAAAAATATTTTTTCTGCCGCCATGTTTTATTTTATTTGAAAGCATTCAATCCTGTAATGTCCATCCCCGTAATTAATAAATGAATATCATGTGTTCCTTCGTAAGTAATCACACTTTCCAAATTCATCATATGTCTCATAATAGAATACTCTCCAGTGATACCCATGCCCCCTAACATTTGTCGAGCATCTCTTGCAATGTTAGTTGCAATTTCACAACTATTTCTTTTAGCCATACTAATTTGTTGCGGAGTCGCTTTCCCTTGATTCATCAATACGCCTAAACGCCAAACTAACAATTGCGCTTTGGTGATTTCTGTAATCATCTCGGCTAACTTTTTTTGTTGCAACTGAAATCCACCAATAGGTCTATCAAATTGAATACGTTCTTTACTATATCTTAATGCGGTGTCATAACAATCCATGGCAGCACCTAAGGCACCCCAGGCTATCCCATATCTTGCTTTACTTAAACAACCCAATGGTCCTTTTAACCCTTTTACATTGGGTAAAATATTTTCTTTAGGCACTTTCACATTATCAAATACTAATTCGCCTGTAGCACTTGCTCGTAAACTCCATTTTCCATGTGTAGTGGGTGTAGAAAATCCTTCCATACCACGTTCTACTATGATTCCTATAATTTCTCCTGCTTCATTTTTTGCCCATACTACTGCTACTTGCGCTAAAGGTGCATTACTAATCCACATCTTTGCACCATTTAATATGACATGGTCTCCTGCGTCTTTGATATTCGTAAGCATTCCAGATGGATTAGATCCATGATCGGGTTCGGTTAAACCAAAACAACCTAACCATTCACCTGATGCTAATTTAGGTAAATACTTTTTTTTCTGTGCTTCATCACCATATGCATAAATAGGAAACATCACTAAAGAACCTTGCACACTTGCAGTACTTCTCACACCACTATCTCCACGTTCCAATTCTTGCATCATGATGCCGTAACTAATATAATCTAAACCCCCACCGCCATATTCCACAGGTACCGTAGGTCCAAAACAACCTAAGTCGCCTAACTGTTTAATAATTTGAGTAGGGAATTCGGCACGTTGTGCATAGTCCTCAATAATGGGAGAAATTTGTTGCTTCACATAATCTCGCACTGCAGAACGAACCATTAAATGCTCTTCACTTAACAAATCATCCAATTGATAATAATCGGGAGATTCAAACAAATCGGTTCTAACTGCCATAAAAAACTATTTTAATTATGATAATACAAAGCTAAGTGAATCTAGCTAATAGCCTCTTGCCAAACTGATGTCTTTAGCTAGAGGTTAATAAAGCTTTCATTTCTGAAGCATATTGATGTGCTGCAGCAGCTGCTTTATCGGCAAAGTCATTTTCAGCACTTGCATATATAACAGCTCTACTTGCATTCACCAATAATCCTACAGATTCATTTTTACCATATCTCGTCACTTCTTCTAAACTTCCCCCTTGTGCACCCACTCCTGGTACTAATAAAAAATGATGTGGAATTATTTTTCTAATCCCTGCTAAATCCTGTGCTTTGGTAGCCCCCACAACAAACATGAGTTGTTCTGGACTTCCCCAAGTTGCTACTTGTTCTAAAACAGATTCATATAAATAGGTTCCGCTTTGTAATTTTTGTTGTTGAAAATTTTGACTGCCCGCATTGGAAGTTAACCCCAATACAATGGTGCATTTATTTTTATATTCTAAAAAAGGATCAATGCTATCCTTTCCCATATAGGGCGCTACTGTAATAGCATCAAAGGGCAAAACTTCAAAAAATGTTTTAGCATAATGCGCTGAGGTATTTCCAATATCTCCTCTCTTTGCATCTGCAATCGTAAAATGAGTAGAAGGGATATGCGCTAAACTTTCTTCCATAGCATGCCAGCCTTTAACTCCTTGCGATTCATAAAATGCAGTATTAATTTTATATCCCACACAATAAGGTGCAGTTGCATCAATGATTGCTTTATTAAATGCAATAACTCCTTCGGAATTTTTAGGTAACCCTTGTGGTAATTTTTCAATATCCGTGTCCAATCCTACACATAAATAAGATTGTTTACTTTTTATTTGCTCCACTAATTGTTGTTGGGTCATGGAAGAAGATTAGATGATAATTAAATTTATATGATGCAATTTTTAAAAATCGATTTTATGGTAGAGGATAATTTTTATTTTTTAGAAACTTGCATCATTACCGGAATCGCTGCATACACTTTATACCCCCAAGCAGGCAATGTCAAATTTTTAATATTGGTTACATTTTCTTTAGTAAATAACTCCACATAAGTTTTACCATCGTCCGTAAAATTTTGCAATTCAACCTGCTGTGCTTGATTAGATAAGTTTAATACCACGACCACTTTATCTTTCCCATACACTCTTTGATAAGCCATTACTTGTTGGGGTTGATTCACTTTCAATCTTGAAAAAATAGCAGCTTCTTTAAAAGCGCTATTGGTAGCTCTTAAATTTAATAATGCTTTATAAAAAGGCGCTCTTGCATATTTATTAAATGTAATTGGATCCTTTTCGAAAAATGCCAAAGCCCTTAACACAGGCTCTTCTTGACCACTATATATCAATGGCATGGTGCGATGATACGTTAAAGTGAAAACAGAAAATGGTGCATGAATATCGCCAGGCATAGTGGCATAATCGGCTTTATTCCATGAGTTTTCATCATGATTACTAGTGAAGTATAAACGCCATGCTCCTTTTGTATAAGTAGTATCAATATGAGTCAACACCGAATCCAAGGAACGTACATTTTTTTTACCGGCTGCTATATCATTTAATACATGAAATTCATTCCAACTATAAGTTGCATCATACCCACTGGTATGCATTTTAGGATCATCTGCTTCTGCTAAGAAAAATAAATTTCTTTCTTTTTTCAAAGTGCTAATGCATCTCGTCCAAAAATCGTAAGGAACACCCCAAGCAACATCCACTCTAAAACCATCTATACCAGTATGGTTCACCCAATATTTCATAGTATTAATCATACTATCTTGCATCACTTTATTATCGTAATTTAATTCACGTGTATCGGACCAGTCCGCAGTGAATTTAGCATTCCCCTTTTCATCTCTTTCGTAAAAATCAGGATGCGTTTTTAACCATTTATTATCTGATCCACTATGATTAGGAACGTAGTCAATGATCACTTTCATGCCTAAGGCATGTGCTTGCTTTATCACCTCGTTAAAATCGGCTAAAGTTCCAAACTCAGGATTCACTGCTGTATAATCTGAAACAGCATAATAAGATCCTAAAGTTCCTTTACGCCCTTCCACAGATATGGGCTGAATGGGCATAAACCATAAAGTTTTTACTCCCATGTCATGCAATCTTGGAATATGTTTTGCAAAGGCTTTAAAAGTCCCTTCCTTGGTATATTGGCGAATATTGACTTCGTAAATATTACCTTGCTCCATAAAGGAAGGATGCTTTTGTTGTGCATGTGCATTTGCCACATTTAACATTACTAAAAGAAACATTATTTTTTTCATGAGAATTCTATTTTTGAGACTCTCACAAAATTAATATAAACCCCGCAAGATGCCAATTCTCCATTTTACCTAACTTTGGGTATGATTATGAAGAAAATATGCTTTGTTTTTTGTTTAATGGGACTATTAAGTTGTCAATCCTCTCCCCTTTTTGAACCCGCTAAAGACCCCCTTGAAGCTGGAAGATATTTTGTAGAATCCTGCTTAAAAGGTGAGTTTAAGGAAGCTCAATTTTATGTATTAAAAGACAGTTTGAACCAACTGCATTTGGACAGTATTTCCGAATCCTATCACCAATTAGATAAAGAAGGACGTCAACAACTAAGACAGGCTTCCATCCAAATTAATAATGTGACTACTTTAGATTCTAACAATGCGGTACTTCAATACCAAAATAGCTTTGAAAAAATAGCTCGTTCGGTTAAAATTGTCCGAAATGAACATGGATGGCAGGTGAATTTAAAATAAGGTTTCTCCTACACTTCATTTATTAATTTTTGTATATTTGCACATCAAATAAAAAAAACATCTAAATAACTAAAAATGGAAGCGCAAAAAAACACGACTAAATATTGGATTTATTGTTTTGCTTGGTTAGCGATTTTAATCACACTAATTATAGTATACAGACAATTTTTCTGGTTGGCACTTCCTGGAACGGTGACATACTTTGCAAAAGCAATGGATATATTTTAGTGCTGCCTTTTTATTTCAATAAAAATATATTCGAAACATCATTTTGTTAGAATATTTAGAAGCATAAAAAAAAGGATCGTCCCGAATTTCGGGACGATCCTTTTTTTATCAAAAATTTTCAACAACCTATTTTAATATAGATAATGCCGCAGCAGCATAAGCAAAAATTTCAGGCTGATGATGATGAATAGGTTTTGTCACTTTAGATTCCCCTAATCTAACCACCACTGCATTTTTATCGCGGATCACATACACGTATTGTCCAAACAATCCATTTTGAAATACAATATCATGGCCTTGTTCATTTACCATCCAATATTGATACCCATAAAAATCAACGGGGTTCCCATTTTCAGTTGGATCCTTTAAATAAGAAGCTGGCGTGGTGGCTTCTTTCACATATTTTTCAGATACAATTTGTTTACCCTTCCAATTACCATTGCGCAAAACTAATTCGCCAAATCGAGCATAATCGCGAGCTACTCCATTAAAACAACAAAAAGCTTTCTCATGTTTTTTATCGCCATCTAATAACCAAAGTGCATCTTCTTCGGCACCCATTGGTTTTAAAAATCTTTCAGAAACCAAAGTAGAAATATTTTGACCAAATGCTTTTTCAACAATCAAACCTAACACTTGCGTATCGCCACTTCGGTATTCCCAATGCACCCCAGCAGGCTCTTTAAATGCCATTTTGTTCACCATATATTCTTCATCATCTCCATAATATCCATAAGCATTCATACTAAAATAGCTTTTATCAGATTCCTTATAATTAGTCCCCGAACTCATTGTAAGCAAATCTTTAATGCGCACTTTTTCCAAACCAGCTTCCTTGAAATGAGGAATGTAATTTCCAACAGGCTCCTCTAATGATTTGATTTTGCCTTCATCTAAAGCAATACCTATTAATAAAGAAATCATACTTTTTGCAGCAGAAAAAGAACCACTTAAAGTTTTGGGTGTGTATCCATCCCAATATTTTTCATATAATAATTTGCCATCTTGAAATACTAAAAAAGCATGGGTGTCATTAGAGTCCATGATTTTTAATAATGAATCGGAAATCACCACTTTATTAAAATTAGAATCCAAAGGCCAATATTGAGGAGCACCTCCACTAGCTACCAAACGAGTAGGATGTGTTTTATAGTCATGTATGGTGTGTTTGCCCCAAATTGCAAAATTGCGTAAATGCGCGAATTGTGGAGTAAAAGATAATCCCACTATTAATAATACAAGCACTAATAAAGAAAGACTTATTTTTTTTAGCATAAGAAGCGAAAGTTTAATTTAATTTGCATCTGACACAACATTCCAATGAATTAAATGTTATAACACCATACAAGTTTGATACCCTAAATTTAAACAATAAAATAATATAAAATGCTTTCTGAATCCTTTCAAGAAATAATTAATCGTCGTCGTTCCAATAGAAAATTTGATCCCCAGGTAGAAGTACCTAATGAAGTGATTCAAAAAAGTTTAGAAAGAGCCATCCTGTCCCCCAATAGCAGTAATATGCAATTATGGGAATTTTATTGGATTCAGTCGGCCGAGGAAAAAGCTAAATATGAAGCATTATGTTTAGGACAATCTGCCGCTAAAACTGCCAAACAAATAGTTGTTTTTGTAACGCGTAAAGATAAATGGGCCAGTCGTGCTAAATGGAATTATGATCGGTTGAAAGAAGGAATTCAAGGAGAACCCAATAAATTACAAAAAAGAGGACTAGACTATTATGGAAAATTAATGCCTCTTGCCTATCGCAGCGACTTTTTTGGGATTTTTGCGATGGTACGCAGGACCATCAGTTTTGTGATGGGTTTGAATAAACCATTTTATAGAATGGGTGGTAAAGCAGATCAAAGAGTCACTGTACATAAATCATGTGCTTTAGCAGCACAAACTTTCATGCTTTCCATTGCAGCAGAAGGTTTTGAATCCTGCCCTATGGAGGGCTTTGATGAAATTAGAGTTAAAAAAGCATTACAACTTCCAAGAGGCGCCGAAATTAATATGATTATAGCAGTGGGTAAAGCAACGCAAGAAGGTGTTTGGGGACCAAGATTTAGAGTGCCTTACGAAGAAGTTGTATTTATAAAATAAAGAAGTGGTTGATATTAATCATGAGACCCTATCAATCATGAGTCTATATCATTGAATAAATATTTATTATTCAAATTTTTATCATTCATTAATTTATCATTCAAATATTTATTGATTAATAAAAGATGAATAAGTATATCAAATTATTGATAAACAATTTCAAAATCAGAAGAGGTATATCCCTCTGGGAATTGGCCTTTCTCTATCAAATGTGACGTTACTTTTCCCAAGGCATCAGAACACATGGCAGAATATCCATTGCATCCTCCACTTAAATACAACCCTTTTTGCGAAGTCTCTCCAATAATGGGCCTTCCGTGTGTTGTTCGACTAATGATACATTTTTTAAGCTCATATTCATGGATGACTAAGGAAGGGAATAACAATTGTATTTCTTTCAATAAATAGGATTCAAATGGTTTTGTATCTGCCTCTTTAAACCAAGATTGTATTTGCTCTAATGTATCATAATAGCAATCATTAGGCATGTTACAGCCTAATTTCAAATAGTAATTCCCGTCAGGATATTGGACTGGCTTTAAAACATAAATTCCATCTACTCCCTCTTCATTTTTTTCATATAATAAGGAAGGCATATTGTCATATTCATGTAATTGAGATGCGTCTATCTTAACTAATATCACCACTTCATTTTTTGTTTGCAACTTTACTTTTTGAGGCAATAAATTAGTGACGTTTAAAAAAGATCCGGTAGCTACAATTACTTTTTTTGCATGAAGTTGTTGCCCAGAATGAGTGGTTACAATAAATAAATCCGTTTCCTTTTTTAATTTCACCACAGTATCATGAATAACCTCACCCCCATTTTTTTTAAACGCAAATAATTGCGCTTCCACTAATTTAGATGGATTAATATGCCCAGCAGGAGCTGTTTCCATTAGCCCTTGCGCTTTTGTAGGAAAATTAAAATGTTGATACACCAATTTTATATCTGCAGCTGTATTTAAAAAACGGGGTGTTTGATGAAAGTTTTTACTTAAAGCAATGGCGTTCGAAAGATATTCATCTTCTCCATAAGGATTCACATATAAGCAACCCACTGGTTCATGAAAATGTATATTAGTTTGTTTTTGCAAAGCATCATATTCAGCTACTGAATCCAAATTCAATCGAGTCCATACTTCATCTTTACCTATGATTCTTTGCACTCTTGCTTGATCATAATGGCTTGCAAATACAATAGCCTCTTGATAGTCTACTGGTTCATCGGGACCCACAATAGCCACTGACCCATGAGTCATGGATACATATTTAGCAGTTGCCGTTCCCACAAGTCCTTTCCCAATCACTAAGACATCATATATTTTCATGCTGTAAAATTAAAAAACTAAAACAAAACCTAAAAAAGGCCCATTAAATTTAATGAGCCTTTTTGAATGCTTTCACATTAGTGGAGTGCGATTAGGACACAATACCTTTCCTGGTTGGATTGTCTCTAATGCTTTACTGGCTCTAATTCAATTCATTACTGCTATTCTTTCAACTCGCTATTAGGGCGCAAATTGCCAAGCAATTTCAAATAACTATCTCGCTCGTCAG
>CANBSH010000028.1 GCA_947372105.1 Chitinophagaceae bacterium | reverse complement strand
TACTACTTCTTCTCAAACTATTGATGGTAGTACTACTTATAGCTTACCTACTCGTTACAAATACGTCACTGTGGTGAGTGATGGCGCTAATTGGATTATTGTAGGAGGGAATTAGCGTTTTAAAGTCTTGTTGAACCTATCATTTTCATTTTGAATGGGTTGTGGTACAAAAATGGTTGAATAACGCTGAATTTAGATTTATTTCTAAATTTCAAACTCTTTTACTTTAAAAAAAAGCATAATATATTACCTTCGTGGGGTACTATGTTAAAATCCGTAAAAAATATATTTTCATTTCAAAGGTCCCCCAATTTTGTTACCATTTTTTGGTTTTTGGTACCTTTTGTTGCAGTCTTATTAGAAATAAGTCGAGGTGATTCTTACATCAATAATTATTTGATTTATAAAAACGTTTTTTGGCATACTTTTCATCAACAAAATTTATATAGTTTTTATCCAGCTGAATACATGGATAAAAATCATTACGGCCCCTTATTTAGTATCATCATTGCTCCCTTCGCTTTACTACCCAATTTCATAGGGGCTACACTTTGGGCCATGCTAAATGTTTGGGTCTTATTTTATGCGGTTCATAAATTACCTGTCTCAAATTGGGGTAAGAATATTATTTTATTAATTTGTTTAATTGAGACACTTACTGCAGTTCAAAATTTACAATTCAATCCAATGCTTTGTAGCTGGATCATTTTGACTTATGTTTTTATAAAAGAAGATAAGCTAGGACTTGCTGCTATGCTTATCATAGCTGGCACTTTCGTGAAGTTGTATGGTATTGTTGGCATACCTTTTATTTTTTTTACAAAGGACTATAAAAAATTAATTGGGTTTTTGATATTATGGACTATCATATTCTTTTGCTTACCTATGTTTATTTCAAGTCCCGAATTTGTAGCGCAATCTTATTTTGATTGGTATCAATGTTTGCTTGAAAAAAATATTGAAAATATTTCATCTTATCAAAGTAGTGGAATGACAGATATTTCTGCAATGGGTTTTGTGAAAAGGGTGAGCGGGTTTTATAATTTACCCAATTTCTATTTTACTATTCCAGCAGGTATACTAATGCTTCTGCCATTGTATCGTTTTTCAAAGTGGAAGGATGTTAAATTTCAATTATCTTATTTAGCGCAACTACTCATTGGGTTGGTCATTTTTAGCACTTCTGCCGAATCACCTACTTATGTGATTGCGGTAACGGGTTTTGGGGTTTGGTATGTATTATATGCACCCAAGCCTGCTAAATGGATGTATATTTTATTAATATTTGTTTTAGTCTTAACTGTATTTTCTCCTACCGACTTATTCCCAAGATACCTCAGAGAAGAGTTTGTAGTAAAGTACTCTCTTAAAGCCTTGCCATGTTTTATTGCCTGGTTAACAATCAGCTTTCATTTACTTTTTGCTAACTTTGACAAAAATCAACCCAATGCACACCACGCTTGAGATCATATTACCCGCTCATAATGAACATGGAAATGTGATTCCTATTTATGATGAAATTAAGCAGGCATTAGCAATCACGGAATATGACTATACTATATTATTTGTAGATGATGGAAGTACTGATGAAACACTTGGACAAATTAAAGATTTAGCAAAAATAGACAACAAAGTAAAATACATTGAACTTTCTCGAAATTTTGGACATCAAAATGCAATCAAAGCTGGCTTAGATGCTTCTGATGCAGATGTGATTATTATGATGGATTGCGATTTGCAACATCCTCCTCATTTAATTAATGAATTATTAAAGCAATATGAGCTTGGGTATGATATTGTTCGCACACATCGTATAGAAAATGAAACTGCAGGCTATTTTAAAAGGAAGACCTCTAATTTATTTTATAAAATACTAAATCAATTATCGGACATCACCTTGGAACAAGGTTCTGCTGATTTTAGACTCATAAGTGGGAAAGCAATTGAGCAATTAAAATCTTTCAATGAGTTTGATTTATTTTATAGAGGGTTGATAAAATGGATGGGGTTCAAACAAATTAGTTTACAATACCATCCGGAAGAAAGATTTACAGGTCAAACCAAATACACTTATAAAAAGATGATCAGTTTTGGTTTAAATGGATTTACTTCTTTTAGCACCAAGCCCTTATACTTTGCAGCTTATCTTGGTTTGGTTTTTTCTATTTCATCAATATTATATATACCCTATATCATTCACGCTTTTTATACTGGAACGGAAGTGCAAGGTTGGGCTTCTGTAATAGCTACCGTTGTTTTTTTTGGAGGGGTAAACCTAATGATCTTAGGAATTATAGGCATTTACATAAGTAAATTATTTTCCCAAAGTAAAAATAGGCCTCACTATATTGTTAAAGAATCTAATTTATGATTCCTAAAATTTTATTGAGTTTTGATGTAGAGGAATTTGATATGCCTTTGGAGTATGATTTTAATATTTCTCCTGCAGAACAAATGAAGGTTGGAAAGTTAGGGTTAGATAAATTAATGCCCCTATTATCAGATTCTGATTTTCAATGTACTTTATTTACTACCGCTAATTTTGCAAATCAATATCCTGATGACATACGTCAATTAGCAAAACAACATGAAATAGCTTCTCATACTTTTTATCATTCTTCTTATGCCACTGAGGATTTAAAAAATTCTCGTGAAAGATTGTCTGAAATTATTCAGATGGATGTAGTGGGCTTAAGAATGCCACGCATGAAACAAGTTCCTGTTACGGATATAATAAATGCAGGGTATTCTTTTGATGCGTCCATTCACCCTACATGGCTACCTGGCAGGTATAATAATTTTCACTTACCTACCAGCCTCTATAAAGAAGAGGGTTTAATTCGTGTGCCAGCTTCGGTAAGTACTTTTTGTAGGATTCCTTTATTTTGGCTCAGCTTTAAAAACTTTCCTTATTCATTGTATCTACAATTAGCTTTGTATTCCCTTAAAAAACAAGGCTTTTTAAGTTTATACTTTCATCCTTGGGAATTTGTTGACATAAGCGGCTATGGGTTACCCAATTATACTGTAAAGGGTTGTCAGTCAATACTTTTTGAAAAATTGAATCGATTAATAGCTGACCTTAAGCTTCATGGTGAATTTATTACGTTGAAGGATTTTGTTCAAATGCAATCTAAAGATTAAACCTTACTTAAAAAGTGATGTCTAATAAGAAATATACGACATGACGATTGCCTTATTATTCATATTATTTGCAGTAATTACATTGTTAAGTAGACAAGAAAGCAAAGATATTTAATTGTCTTTGCCTCATTTTTCTTCTTTTTTCAAAATTCTTTTTTGAATCATTCTTTATTAGGTTTTTATAGTATACCTTTTGTTGTCTTGGTCTTACCATTAGAAATGTGTCTAAACCTATATTTCTATGCTTTCAAATAGAGCATATCCGCTATTGAATTTTGATAATTTCGATTCTATATTGTGCAGGTATGATAGTAAGTAAATCTGAATTCACCGTCATTGTGGGAGCTAATGTTAG
Source organism: Chitinophagaceae bacterium (assembly GCA_947372105.1). GTDB lineage: Bacteria > Bacteroidota > Bacteroidia > Chitinophagales > Chitinophagaceae > Sediminibacterium. Next base: position 24,144 of record CANBSH010000028.1, on the reverse strand, counting down.
AAGGTATCGCCTTAAGGCCAATTTGACAATTGAACAACTTGCTTTTAATGCAAGTTTTACCTATTCTCAAGTAAGTCGAATTGAATTGGGTAAAATAAAAACAAGTGCATATACTTTATATGTTTTAGCAAAGCATTTAAAAGTAACACCCAATGAATTATTAGTAGTTCAAATTTCGCAGTAATTTAAATTTTGTATTTTAAATCTTATATCATTTAACTTTCTTTTTTCCCTTCTCCTTCTCCTTCTCCTTCTCAAACATCACTTTTAACCCCCATTAAAATTGAGTATCATCCATCCTTCTTTTTTAGAAATCGAAAGTGAGTCAGCACTTCAGCATTTTATCTACCATTTAAAAATGGATATCTGGGTAAATGAAAATAAAACATTGTATAATATGATTACAGATAATGTTGTCATAAATACTTCCTATGCTAATGATGCCATTTTAATCACGGAATATGTCAACATCAATAAATTTTACAATTTATATAAAGCTTGTTTGCACTTTATGAATTCTCGAAACGTATAATTTTTTAAGTAATTGAGAATAAAGAAATTTAGAAAGTAAAAAAGTATGTAAGTAGGGTAGAAAGGATGTAAGGAAATAAGTAGAGTAGAAATGAAGGAAATAAGTATATGAGAAAGTAAGTAAGTAAGTAAGTAAGTAAGATTAGAACTTATAGGTCTCAGGGTTTTCGGGAGCGTAACTATTTTAACTCAACCTTTTTATTTTTTTGATGTTATAGTCTTTATAATAATAGATTCATTATGTCAAATTATGTAATTATTGGAGGGTCCTCTGGAATGGGACAGGAAGCGGTAGCGCATTTATCAGCACTTGGGAATAGAGTTTTTGCAACTTATCATACTCACCCAGTGGTATCGGATAGTGACTTGATTACTTATCATCCATTAAATGTATTAGACGAGTCTTTGGACTTTTCATTCTTACCAGAAACCATTGATGGTATTGTATATTGCCCAGGGGCTATTCAATTACGACCTTTTGGTCGAATAAGTCCTTCCGATTTTATAGCTGATTTTAATTTACAAGTGGTGGGGGCCATTAAATTTATTCAAGCTTTATTGGGTCAACTTAAAAAGGGAAGCCAGCCTGCTATTGTTTTATTTTCTACTGTGGCGGTTCAAACGGGGTTAAATTTTCATACTCAAGTTTCTGTCTCCAAAGGAGCGATTGAAGGTTTGACTAAATCTTTGGCTGCAGAATTAGCGCCCACTATTAGAGTGAATTGTATTGCCCCGGGTTTAACCAATACGCCACTTGCTGCCAACTTATTAAATACAGATCAAAAAATGGAAGCCAACGCGCAACGACATCCTTTAAAAAGAGTAGGCACTGTTCAGGATATGGCTCATATGATTGAATTCTTATTATCTGATAAATCTTCTTGGATGACTGGTCAAATTTTACATGTGGATGGGGGAATGAGCACCCTCAAAACTGCATAATTGAAAATTTTGATTTATATTTATACTATAAAATAAAATCTTATGGGATTTCACATTAATAAAAAGATCGCTGCCAAAAATACAGCGAGCACTTCTAAAGCCACAGTGCAATCGGGAAGTTCAAAATTTATAGCAAAAGCAAACACTAAATCAACAGGAGCGGCCAAAAAACCTATTAAAACGGGTGGATCAAGAGGTAGTTGATCAAATGAAGATATATTTCTTATAATCTATTTTATAATTGATTATCAAGGCTTTATGAAAAAATCATACAGCCTTTTTTTATTCCCTTGGCTTTCATCAAAAAGGAACTACTTCCTTTAAAAAAGTCCTTATATTTATTTACAAATTTATACAACACATGAAAAAATTTTTAACTGGATGTCTATTGCTTTTAAGTATGGTTGGTTGGAGTCAAATTAAACCTACTTCTGGAGCTGATCGTTTAAAAAGTAATGATTTAAAAGCACAATTAGTTTCAAAATCAACGGTGAACAATGCCGCTTTTAGAAACATAGGGCCTTCTGTAATGAGTGGTCGTGTAGTGGACATTGAAATCAACCCCAATCAAACTACCGAATTTTATGTAGCCTATGCATCAGGTGGTGTATGGCACACTGTAAACAATGGTCAAAGCTTTACTCCCATTTTTGATTCTGTAGCTTCTTTAATTATTGGAGATATTGCAGTGAATTGGAAAGAAAAAACAATTTGGGTAGGAACAGGTGAAGTAAATAGTAGCCGTTCTTCCTATGCAGGTATAGGAGTATATAAATCTTCTAATGATGGGAAGTCTTGGGAATATTTAGGATTACCTGAAAGTCATCATATTGGAAAAATTCAATTACATCCTACCGATCCAAATACAGCATGGGTAGCTGTTTTAGGTCATTTGTATTCTGAAAATAAAGAACGTGGAATTTATAAAACATCAGATGGCGGTAAAACTTGGAAGCAAACTTTATTCATTGATGCTAACACAGGCGGTATTGATATTGATGTAGATGCTAAAAATCCAAATACATTGTATGCAGCAATGTGGTATAAAACTAGATCTATCTCTAATTTTGTAGAGTCTGGAAAAACAAGTGGTATTTATAAAAGTACGAATGGTGGTGATAGCTGGTCATTAGTATCTACTCCTACTTCAGGATTCCCAAATGGGGAGGGCGTTGGTCGTATTGGAGTCGCTGTGTATCCTGAAAATCCATCTATTGTTTATGCGATTGTAGATAATAATTTTCAACAAGCGGCAACTGGCAATAACGCTCGTCCAGTGGATTCTACACGTTATGTATTACGTGATTTTAAAGATTTAACGAAAGAACAATTTGTAGCATTAGACGATAAAAAATTAAATGCTTTTATTCGTTCTCCTCGTAATGGGTTGCCTGCTAAATATACTGCTGCTAATATTAAAGAAGCAGTTCAAGAAGGTAAGTTAGCGCCTAATTGTATTTGGGATTATTTATTTGATGCAAATACTGCCTTGTTTGAAACACCTATTATTGGTGCCGAAATTTATCGCAGTGAAGATGGCGGTGCATCATGGAAAAAAACACACGAAAAACCTATTAACTTATATAGTACTTACGGATATTATTTTGGTAAAATATTTTTGAGCCCAAAAAATCCTGACAAATTAGTCGTTACTGGTGTTGGTATTTTATTAAGTACTGATGGAGGAAAAACATTTAAAGAAATGGGTAAAGAAAATGTACACTCCGATTACCATTTTGCTTGGATGGATGCTGCCAATGATAGTCACATGATTATTGGTAATGATGGTGGATGTAATATTAGTTATGACAATGGAGACCATTGGTTTAAAGCCAATACGCCTGCTGTGGGACAATACTATAATATTGCTGTAGATATGGCAAAGCCTTATAATGTATATGGTGGATTGCAAGATAATGGTACTTGGTTTGGTTCTAGTGCTACGAAGGAAAATTTTGATTGGTTTGATAGTGGACATAATCCTTACACAAGTATTAACGGTGGCGATGGAATGCAAGTACAAGTTGATTGGAGAGATAATAAAACTGTTTATAGTGGTTCTCAGTTTGGTGCTTATTCTCGTCAAAATTTACAAACCAAAGAACGCAAAGGAATTAGACCTTCTCGTGATTTAGGTGAACCAGCTTTAAGATATAACTGGCAAACTCCAATTTTATTGAGTAAGCATAATCAAGATGTATTTTATTATGCAACTAATAAATTCCACAGATCAATGAATAAGGGAGATAGTTTAGTGACTTTGAGCGCTGACTTATCTACCAATCCAACACAAGGTGACGTGCCTTTTGGAACCGCTACTACGATGAGCGAAAGCCCATTGCGTTTTGGACTTATTTATGTAGGTACAGATGACGGAAATGTGCATGTATCTAAAGATGGCGGATATAATTTTACTTTAATCAATCAAAAATTACCTAAAGGATTATATGTTAGTCGTGTAACAGCAAGTGCTTATAGCGAATCTAAAGTGTATGTCACTTTAAATGGATATCGTAATGATCATTTTGGTTCTTATGTATTTGTGAGTGATGATTATGGTGCTAACTGGAGACAAATCATGAAGGATTTACCTTTAGAACCAGTGAATGTTATTACCGAAGATAATATTTCAGCAAACGTTTTATATGTTGGAACAGATGCTGGAGTGTATGTAAGTGTTGATGGCGGAGCCACTAGTATGGGTTGGAATAATGGGTTACCTAAAGCAGTTCCAGTGCATGATATTGTGATTCATCCAAGAGACAATGAAATTATTTTAGGAACACATGGTCGTAGCTTGTATGTTGCTAAATTAGAAGACTTACATAAGCAAGTTGCTGCTAAAAAATAAAAGATACACTTTGTAAAGGTGTAACATTTAGCGAATTTATATTAAAAGACCCGCCCCGAAAATCGGGGCGGGTCTTTTTTGTATTCAATAGAGATTACTAATTTAAAATGAGAGTAAGATTAGTAGGGTATAGTGAGTGATTTTGAATATGTTGTTTTTGCAACACATTTATTTATTAAAATAAGGTGTTTCAATGTCAGATACCATTTCCTTTTCTTGCCAATAAGCTAAACTCACAATAGTACCATCGGATGTTTTTAAAACACGTCCAAAAATCGCATTGATAGGGTTGAAACTAAGATCGGTTACTCCAACAGTAAAGCTGGTAGGAGCTTCAGGTACTTTGGGGATCTCAATAGCAGGGGCTTCTGCACCTTCGATAGTTGTTGCTGGTGCCACAGCGGCTGGTGCAGCTTTGGGTGGAGGACTGGCCTGCACTTTTACAGTGTATTTATTAAAAGTTAGAAGGTCCTGTAAAAATTGCACACGTTCTGCGTTCACATTTTTTTCAACAATGCCACACTTAACACCATCTACATCTTCAAATTCATGATTCTTATTGATTGCCATAATAATATCTTTTATAAGCTTATGCTTAATGATTGAATATAATCGTAAATGAATGTTACGAAGCTGGTTAAAATAATACCTGCCACACAAATTAACATTGCCACTTTAGGGTAAGTAGGAATTGCAATAGTTTGCATTGGAGCTTCGTTTTCATCCATAAAAATAGCTTTTACCACTTTTAAATAATAGTAAAATGAAATCACCATATTTAGGGCTGCAAAAGCGATGATCCAATAATTACCATTAGCAGCTCCTGCCATTAATAAAAATAATTTACCAAAGAACCCTGCAGTAGGAGGAACACCTGCTAATGAAAACAAAGCGATAGTCAATACCCATGATAAAATAGGGTTGTTTTTATAAAAGCCTTTAAAGTCATTCATATTTTCCTTCCCTGTCACTGCACTCACTAAAGAAATTACACCAAAAGCAGCCAAGTTAGAGAATACATAAATAATGATAAAATAAACTAAAGAGCTAAATCCTTGTTGAGAACTCCCTGAAATACCAATTAGAATAAAGCCCAATTGAGCGATAGACGAAAAGGCTAAGAAACGTTTTAAATTATCTTGTCTTAAAGCAAATAAATTACCAATAAGAATAGTGGCTAATGAAAGTAAAATCAAAATAGCATACCATATGCTTGCCATTGGAGTAAATACTTTGTATAATAAAGCAGTAAACGTAAATAATACTGCTGCTTTAGATACCACCGATAAAAAGGCGGTAACTGCTACAGGAGCTCCTTCGTATACATCTGCTGTCCATAAATGAAAAGGAACGGCCGAAATTTTAAAGGCAAATCCCGATACCAATAATATAAATGCAAAAATTTGCAATGGAGAATAAATTAAGTGCATTGGAATTTCACTAAAAATTAAAGTGCTCGTAGAACCGTATATAAATGAAATGCCTAATAATAATAAACTAGAAGAAAAGGCAGAAGATATAATGAGTTTAAAAGCTGCTTCTGAGGATTGTCTTTTGGTTAAATCAAAGTTAGCCGCTGCCGCCAATGGAATTGTAGACATTTCAAGTCCTAGATAGAACATTAATAAATTGCCACTTGAAATTAAGAAGAACATGCCCAACAATGAAGTCAATAATAAAATATAAAACTCAATAACATGTTGATGCGTCTTTAACCAAGCATAAGATTGCATGGAAATGATCCAAATAGTTAAGTTTAAAATATTTTTTTCAAGTACAACCAGTTTGCTAGTGGCAAACATGCTATTAAAGAGTTCACCTTCAAGCATTGGAATAAATCCAGCTGCAAAGTTGAGGCATAAAAGTAAATTGATGACATGAAGAATGCTTTCATTACTTCTATCCTTGCCTAACTTAATAAACAATAAAATAAAAATAATCGCACTGATTAATAATTCCTGTCTCAATAAAATAAAAAAGTTATTTATCATCATTCAAATCATTTAAGGGTAATAGCTTTACCAATTTGCAACATTAAATTATCGGTGCTGGGTCCAATTAAATTAGTTATTAAAAAAGGAGCCATACCAATGATTACGATTCCGGTTATTAAAAGAATAGCTGCTAATTTTTCGTTCCAAGTAGCATCTAATAATACTTCATGTTCTTGATGAATGGGTCCCATAATACTCTTGCCTGTAGCTCTTAGGATATACACCGCAGTTACAACAATAGATGCAGCTGAAATAATAGTAGCCAATCGGTACATACCGTCGGCGTTTTGCCAGGAGCCCATAAATACAGTCATCTCTGCCACAAATCCGCTAAATCCAGGTAAGCCTAATGAACACAAACCTGCTATTACGAAAGTGGTTGCAATAAAGGGCATTACTTTTAATAAGCCACCTAATTGTGCTACCATTCGGGTGTGTGTGCGACTATAAATCATTCCAATCGCAGCAAAAAATAAGGCGGTCATTAAACCATGTGACACCATTTGTATTACTGCTCCGTTAATGGAGGTTTTAGTCAACATTCCAATACCTAATATCACAAAGCCGCAATGGCTAATGGAAGAGTAAGCGTTGATATATTTTAAATCCGTTTGCATCATAGTGGCAAACGCACCATAGATAATAGCGATGGTTGCTAATAAAATAATAATCCAGGAATAGGAGTGTGCTGCCTCTGGCATTAAATAAGTCGCCACGCGTAAACAACCATATCCACCTAATTTCATTGAGATACCTGCTAAAAACATAGAAGCAGCAGTTGGAGCCGATGCATGACCGTCAGGTACCCAAGTGTGAAAAGGAAATAGGGCAGCAAAAATTCCGAAGCCTAAAAATGCAAATGGAAAAAAGAATAATTGAACTTGTAAGGGAATTTGCATCTTAGCAATTTCCATGATATCAAAAGTATGTGTATTATAAAAAATACCCATTAACCCTACAAAGACTAAAGCCGAACCTGCCATGAGCATTAAGGCTAATTTCATGGCACTATTGGTTTTGTTACCACTTCCCCAAATGCCAATGAGTAAGAATTTAGGAATCACCGCAATTTCTAAAAAGAAGAATAAGGTAAATAAATCCAAGGAAATAAAGAATCCATAAGCACCCATACTCAACAACACTAATAGGAAAAAATATTCTTTGCTTAATTTTTCCATACTCCATGAAACCAAAATGCCTGCCACAACAATTAATGAAGTCAATAAAATCATGGCAATCGAAATTCCATCTACCCCTACATGATAATTAATATGTAATGGAGCAAACCAAGAAGCATTATATTCAAACAACATTGGTGCCGTGTTGCCAGCCCCCTTGCTTTGCAAGAATACATATAATAAGTTAGCTGCTAATCCTAATTGCACTAAAGAACCTATAAAAGCAATCGCTCTTATTTGCTTCAGTCCATTACCTAATAACACTGCCACTGCAGTAAGTAAAGGAACAAGGATTAATAATGATAAATTCATATAATTAGTTTATTTCCAGATATAAATAAATAATAAGGATAATGCAATGATGCCTCCAAAAAAGTACAAAGTATAAGATTGTATTTTCCCCGATTGAAGTCCTTTAATAGAAGATGAAATTTTTGCAGTTACCGTAGCGCTTGATTGAACAAACCCATCTACTATATTTTTATCTACCCAAGCAATAGGCTGACCTATAAAAGGGAAGATGATTTTTTTAGTGATAAATAAATACACTTCATCTATATAAAACTTTTTATACGCTGCTTTATAAATGCCTCCCCAAGCTGTAGCCAATTGATCTGGCTTTTGATTTTGCGTTTTATATAAATAAGCAGCTAATGAAATAGCGATTATAGTTAAACTTACTGGTGCCAATGAAAACATTAAATCGGTATGTGTTTCAAGCGCTACGCCATCTGAAGTCACAAAAGATGAAAAAGGAATCATACCTACACCCACTGCACAAATTGATAAAATCACTAAAGGCAGTTTCATACTCCAAGTTCCTTCTCCATGATGGTGATCATGATGTGCCGCTTCTTTGCTCCAAAAAATAGAAAAGTACAAACGGAACATATAAAATGAAGTCATCGCAGCAGTGAATAAGGCGACACCATAAATAATTTTATTTGAATGAAATGCTGCCATTAAAATTTCTTCCTTGCTAAAAAATCCTGCAAAAGGAGGGATACCTGCAATGGCCAAACAGGCAATTAAAAATGACAAGTGTGTGATGGGCATTAATTTTCTTAAGCCACCCATATCTTTCATTTCATTACTATGCACCATATGAATGACAGCACCTGCTCCTAAGAATAATAAACTTTTAAAGAAGGCGTGCGTAAATAAATGAAACATGGAAGCCATGTATCCTAAACCTTCCTCGCCACCTTGTTTTGAAATACCCAATGCAAACATCATATAACCAATTTGCGACATGGTAGAATAAGCAAGCACTCTTTTAATATCTGTTTGTGTGCAAGCTATTACTGCCGCTAAAAATGCCGAAAAAGCACCTACATAAGTTACGATGGTTAAAGAAGTAGGATCCATGGAAAATATAGGGAACAATCTTGCCACTAAATAAACACCGGCCACCACCATCGTTGCTGCGTGTATTAATGCAGACACTGGCGTAGGGCCTTCCATGGCGTCAGGCAACCAAATATGTAAAGGGAACATCGCGGATTTGCCAGCCCCTCCCATAAACACTAAGGTCAATCCCCAGGTTAACATAGAAGCGCCTAAAAAACTAGCACTGGTTATGTTTATGAATTCGGGGGATGTGTTAGAAGTTAATTTTTGTATTAATAATCCAATATCTAAAGTGCCTCCGTAAAATCCTAAAATTAAAATACCCATTAAAAAACCTAAGTCAGCAAAACGAGTTACAATGAATGCTTTTTTAGCAGCAGCCACTGCAGATGGTTTGCTAAAGTAATAGCCAATTAATAAGAAAGAAGAAGCACCTACTAATTCCCAAAAAATGTATACTTGGAAAATGTTGACAGACAAAATTAACCCCAACATAGAAAACGTGAACAAGGATAAGAAAGCATAATAAGTTGCGAATCTTTCTTCGCCTTTCATGTATCCTAAACTAAATAAATGTACCATTAAGGAAACAGAGGTCACCACCATTAACATCATCACCGAAATGGGGTCTATTACTATACCCATATCAACAGATACACCAGGTGAAAAGGACAACCAAGTATATTGTAAGGCAATTATTTTTTGAAATACACCATTTACTTTTCCATCTACTAAAAAGTAATGGTAAGCCGTATTGAAAGATAATATCGCAGCAGCCAATAGAGATGCGGTCCCTATGATTCCTGCAGAAGTTTTAAAATACTTGCGTCCAAAAATTCCCAATACCACAAAAGTGAGAAGAGGAAGTAATGGAATCCATAAAACGTATGCGTAATTTGACATAATATTAATATTTCATTTCGGTAGCGTCATCCACATCAATGGATTGATGACTACGATATAAGTTAATGATGATGGCAATCGCTACTGCTGCTTCAGCTGCTGCAATAGTGATAATAAATAAAGAAAAAAACAAGCCATTTAATTTTTCAGGAAACAAGTACTTGTTAAATGCAACAAAATTAATATTTACGCTATTCAACATTAATTCAATTGCCATTAACATGGTAATCATGTTGCGTCTTGTAAATAAGCCATACATGCCAATGAAAAATAGGCCAGTGCTGACTAGTAAAATGGGTATTAATGGTCCTTGGCTCATATGTCTAAAGTTTTTTCGGTACGTTTTAAAGCAATTACAATACAACCAATCATGGCAGCTAATAATAACATACTAATCACTTCGAAGGGTAGTATATAACCATGTTCGGTGGTACTTAACATTTCACGACCAATTTGGTCTACTGTTACGGTGAAAATTCTTCCTGGGTTTTCGCCCCAACTATAATGAGTGATAATATTGGCTGTAAATAAAAATCCAAATAAAGCAGCCCCTAATGACGCAAGTATTTTACCCGCACTTGGCTTAGCCATTTCCTTGCCGGATTGTTGTGTTAAGAAAATAGAAAAAATAATTAACACGACTATTCCGCCCACATACACTACAATTTGGATGGCTGCGATAAATTCCACCTGCATCCAAAAATAAAGTGCTGCAATACTTACTAATGAAAACAATAAGTAAATGGCTGCTCTAAATATTTTAGTACTGGTGACCGCTAAGATGCCAGCCCCTAATATACAAGCGGCGATGGCATATAATATGATTGTTGATATATCCATTATTCTATTCCCTCCTTTATTTTAGATCCTGGTTGATTGAGTATTTTAGTCAATTTAGTACGATCAAATACGCTATGCTCAAAAGTGGGCGCCATTTTAATGGCATCACTTGGACAAGCTGCCACGCATAAATTACACATCGTACATAGTTCTAATCGATACACTAAGGCGTCGATTGCTTTTTTCTTTTTCCCTTCGGGGGTTGTTTCAAATTTGGTAACCACTTTAATGGTCCCATTAGGACAGGCTAATTCACAAGCAGTACAACCTGTACAAGTGTGTTCATTGTTTTCGTCATGCGGCATGACTACTTCTCCTTTAAATCGGTCTGCTAATTTTAAAGTAGCACGATTGTCAGGATATTGTTCCGTAATAATTTCTTTTGGGTGTACAAAATACCAGCCTGTTTTGCGCATCCCTTTTAACAAGGAAGTGACTCCGTTGTACACATCCGATATGTAATCTTTAATAAACATAGTTCATTATTATTTTAAAAGTGCCACCCGTAAATTGCTATTACTGTTGCTAGTAATAAATTGAATAAACTTATAGGTAACAAATATTTCCATTCTAAATTCAATAATTGATCAACTCTCAAACGTGGGAAGGTCCATCTAAACCACATGATTAAAAAAATCAAGAAAAATGTTTTTCCCATAAACCAAACCGATGAAGGGATATAATCCATTAAATGATTAAATCCTTCCCAATGTCCAATATGTAAAGGCATCCATCCGCCTAGGAATAAGGTAGCGCCAATAGCACACACTATAAATATGTTGATGTATTCTGCTAAAAAGAATAATGCAAAACGCATACCTGAATATTCGGTATGAAAGCCTGCTGTTAATTCAGATTCTGCTTCGGCTAAATCGAAAGGAGCACGATTGGTTTCGGCCGTCACTGCAATTATAAAAATAACAAAAGATATGATGGCAGGAATATGACCTTTAAATAACCACCAGCCATTTTCTTGTGAGTTAATAATATCTGTGATTTGCAAACTTCCCGTAAAAACGATTATTGATAACACGGCAAAACCAGCAGATAATTCATAACTCACAATTTGCGCTCCGCTTCGCATCGCGCCCAACAATGAATATTTATTATTACTGGCCCAACCCGCCATTAAAATTCCTATCACAGATAAAGAAGATATTGATGAGATATATAATACTCCAATATTTAAATCCCAAATTTGAAAGTTTTTCGCAAAAGCAATAGGAGCTAATAATAACATGCCTACCATCATCACTACAAAAGGAGCTAAATTAAAAAGTAATTTATCTGCTTTATCGGGAGTTAACCCTTCCTTCATGATTAATTTTAATGTATCTGCCACAGTTTGAAACATCCCTCCTGGCCCTACACGATTAGGTCCAAGACGAATTTGAATATGAGCTGCTACTTTTCTTTCCATTAATACAAGTACTAATCCTAATACAGCAAATAAGGTGATGGCTAATAGTATAACAATGACACATTGTAATACCAATATCATGGTGGGGTTAAAATTGGCAGCTAACCAATTTTGTATCATCGCTGTTAAACCTTCAAGACTAAACATGTATCTATATTTTTTACAATCAAAAAATGACGACTCTAACTATGTAAACTTTTTTTAAACTATTTTTTTTCTATTATTTCTTTAATTATCTATCTATATCAGGGATGACTAAATCCAAGGTTCCCATCGTTGCCATCAAATCACCAATCTTACTTCCTGCTGCCATATGATTCAATGCAGAAAGATTAGAAAATCCGGGTGATCTAAATTTAATACGATGCGGAGTTGTCCCTCCTTCACTTACTATATACACTCCTAACTCACCTCTTGCGGTTTCTACTCGTGTATAAAATTCTCCTTTAGGAAGTTTAAGTACATTTTTAGTTTTACCTACAAAGTCTCCTTCAGGAATATTGTCAATAAGTTGTTCTATAATGCGAATAGATTGATTCATTTCTTTTACTCGGACCATATATCTAGCAAATGAATCGCCTGCTGTTTCTATCACTTCATCAAATTCTACTTTATCATACACTTCATAAGGAAATAATTTGCGAATGTCACAACTTACTCCACTTGCACGAGCCACAGGTCCTGTACATCCATAGGAAATGGCATCTTCGGCACTTAAAATACCAACGCCTTTTGTTCTACTTTGAAAAATCACGTTATTCGTTACGAGATCCTCGTACTCAGTTACTTTAGACTTGAACTGAGTAATAAACGCTTTCACCTTTTTTTGAAAGTCAGGATGAATATCATACATCAAACCACCTGGAACAATATAGTTCATGGTTAATCTCGCACCACAAGTATCCTCCATGATATCCGTAATCATTTCGCGTTCTCTGAAAGCATAAAAGAAGGGAGTGAAAGCGCCTAAATCCATAGCCATGGCGCCTAACCATAATTCATGAGATGCAATGCGCGTTAATTCACTTAAAATAACACGTACATATTTTGCGCGTTCTGGAACTTCAATTTGCATTCCTTTTTCTATCAATAAAGCACATCCTAAATTATTAATGTGGGAGGATAAGTAATCCATACGACTCGTCACATAAATAAATTGACGATACGTTAAACTCTCGCACATTTTTTCGATAGATCTGTGAATATATCCAAGATGCGGTTCAATTTTTTTAATAGTTTCCCCATTCAATGTCACGACTAAATGCAATACACCATGCGTTGCAGGGTGCTGGGGTCCCATGTTTACGACCAATTCACCTTCGTCACCTAAATGAGTGGTATCTTTTATGATTTCAGTTTCTTGTATCATGTACCTCTTATAATTTTATCATGTTGATGGGATCTTCAAAATCTTTTCTTAATGGGAAGCCTTTAAATTCATCTTCCAAAATAAGTTTTCGTAAATCAGGATGGTTTTCAAATTGTACACCAAACATTTCAAAAACTTCACGCTCATGAAATTCGGCTGTACGCCAAATAAAGGATAAAGTTTCAATGCTAGGTTGATTGCGATCCAAATTTGCTTTTACTACAATACTATTACGATGTTGTGTAGAAGAAAAATGGTATACCATAGTGAGATGTGTTTTCCAATCTACGCAAGTGAGACAAAACAAATAGTTCATATTTGTTTCTCCTTCACGCAAAGCTTTAGCAAGCGTTAATAATTGAGTAGGTTCAATTTGAATATTTAACCATTCACCTGTTTCGTCAAAACTTGCCGAAGGAAGTGTTGCGGTGATGAATTCTTTGATGGCTTCGTTTGTCATAATCTTTAATACTAAATCTTTAATGCTATTAAACCGTTTTAAAATCACCTCTAATTTGTTCGCGGGTCATTCCCATTTTAATTTTTTCTTGTAGAGAAATGAGAGAATGTAATAAAGCTTCAGGTCGGGGAGGACATCCTGGAATGTAAACATCTACAGGAATAATATGATCGGCCCCTTTCACTACAGAATAGGTGTTGTAAAAGAACGGCCCACCACTAATAGCACAAGCTCCCATGGCAATAACATATTTAGGATCTGCCATTTGATCGTATAGTCTTTTTAACACAGGTGCCATTTTATTGACGATGGTTCCTGCTATAATAATAACATCTGCTTGTCTTGGAGAAGCACGTGCCACTTCAAAACCAAAACGAGAAAAATCATATTTAGCAGAAGCGGTAGACATCATTTCAATTCCGCAACAACTTGTTGCAAAAGATAGAGGCCATAATGAATTGGAGCGCGCCCAATTAATGATGCTATCAAAAGTACTCACTACAATTCCACCTCCTGGTGTTTCATGTATGATACCCGGGAAAACTTCTTTCCCTTTTAATGTTTCGTTTAATTCCATTTTAAAGCTCCTTTTTTATGGGCGTATAAAAATCCCATGAATAAAATAAATATGAAAACAATAATTTCAATCAATGCTACAATTCCTATTTTTTTAACGACTACAGCCCAAGGATATAAGAACACTAATTCTACATCAAAAATTAAAAACAATAAAGCGAATAAATAATAACCCACATTAAATTGATGCCAAGGAGATGTGTCGGTAGGAATACCACATTCGTAAGCTTGTCCTTTTTGAGGATTACTACTTCCTTTCACTAAAATTTTACCTACTAAAATACCGCCAGCAGAAAATGCAATAGCGGCTACCAATAAAGCAATCAACGAAATCGCACCCATAGGGAATGAATTAATTATAAGGTTGAAAATTACAACATATTTTGACTCCAAAACCACTCCAACCCAATGAGGTTCATCATTCTAAGGGTTGATAAAAATTATGTTTATAACTCAACGAGTTTTCTTAATAAAATTGTTTTTTTTAAGTCTATTACTATGAAATTAATATTATATAAGCCCTTCATACTAGTGTATATTTTTAGGCTTTTTTGGAAAGGTGGTAGGTTATAAATTCATTCTCCCTATCCATTACCAATCCAATCCTGGTTGCGTTATTTTAAAGTGTTCTTTTTCCTTGGCTTTATCTACCATGATTTTAACATCATGTAGTAAATTTTTAGCATCATATACGACGCCATCTTTGATGGTATATTTAACACCGCCTATTCTGGTGCTCGTACCATCTTCTTTTAAATGAATGGCTCCAGTTCCATAAAGTACTTGTAGGTTTTTTAAAGGGTTGGCATCTACAATAATGATATCAGCTAATTTACCTTGTTCCACGGTTCCTAAATCCTTGTCCATTCCCAAAGCTTGTGCCGCATATAATGTAGCTGATCTAATTACTTCTAAGGGATGAAATCCAGATTCTCTTAACAATTCTAATTCTCTAATAAACCCAAAACCATAGGTTTGATAAATAAATCCATTGTCAGAACCTGCAATAACACGACCCCCTCTGTTTTTATATTCATTAATAAAGGCCATCCAAAGTTTGTAATTGTTTTTCCATTCTACTTCTTGTTCTGTTCCCCAATCAAACCAATAGGATCCGTGCGAGTTTCTGCTGGGTGCATAAAATCTCCACAAAGAAGGCAGGGTATAGGTTTCATGCCATTCTGCTCGGCGTGCTCTTTGCATATCGCGATTGGCTTCGTAAATATTAAAAGTAGGGTCTAATGTAAAATCTAATGCTAATAATTCATTCATCACTTTATTCCATTTTTCAGAATAGGGTGCTGCTGCTTGTTTCCAAAGTTTTCCGGCATTTTCAAATCTGCTTTGCTCGTTGGTATAATTATAATCTAATGGAAAATCTTGCACCGTTTTATTATCAAATAAGGCTTCCGGTAATCCATACCAATGTTCCATACTAGTCATACCTGCTCTTGCCGAATTTAAAACATTCCATCTTGCAACATCTGTTTGTGCATGATGACAACATGATCTTAAACCAATTCTTTTATTTTCTCTTATAGCAGCATCCATAACTTCTGGGCTAGCTCCAAAAAATTTAATTCCATCGGCACCATTTTTTGCATTTTGATTCACCCACTCAATAGCGTCTTGTGCATTATTAATTGGTTTCTTACTTCCTTGTCCAAAACCAGTGTATGCGAATATGCGAGGAGCAATAATTTTATTTTCAGCACTTCTTTTTTTCTCGCTTAATACCCAATCTAATCCATTTCCTGTCATGACATCTCTTACTGTGGTAATGCCATGCGCCATCCATAATTTATAAACGTATTCGGCAGGGGTGCCTTGTTCTACTCCTCCAATATGCGTATGCATATCTATCAAACCTGGTAATGCATACATGCCTGTTGCATCAATTTCTTTTCCGTTTTTATTTAATACAGGACGATTGGCAGTTTTAATGGGAGCACCTTCGGCACCCACTGTTTGTATTTTTACAATTCTATTATTTTCAATCACAATATCTACAGGTCCAATGGCAGGAGCCCCGGTGCCATTTATTAAGGTCACACCTCGTATGATGAGTTGTGTATAGGGACCATCCCCTTGATCACGATTGGGTGCGGGTGTAATTTGCGCAACACTTGATAGGGTAATAAAAAATAAGAATAAACTTGAAACTGATTTTTGAATAATGTTCATGGCACTTTATTTAGTACCTAAACTTACGGAATATTTATAAAAAAAGCCCTCGAAGACTCGAGGGCAATTCACGATTGCTTGCCAGATGGAAAACCAAACTATTCCACTCAACACCCCAAAGGTAATTGTCAAATGATTAGTTGATCAATAACTTATTGTTAAATAATGTACAAGGAATTGCTAAAGATTCGCAAAAGGGTATCCCAATAAAGCTAATACTAGGTAGCCTAAAGCAGCGATGAAATGATTGTAGCCTGTATTATAAAATAACTTCTCCTTCAATCACTAATTCAGTGACTTCTTTTACGCCTGCAAATTTAACAGTGACTCTTTTTTTGAACACACCGCTAAATGGGGCTGTGTAAGTCACTTTAATATTGCCAGTTTGTCCATTTAAGATGGGCTTTTGATTGTATTCTGGTTGCGTACAGCCACATTCTGCATTCGCAAATTCAATCACAGCAGGTTTGGCATTGGTATTGCTAAAATTAAATATCACCGATTTGTGAATCCCTTTTTTGATCTTCCCAAAATTATGGTTAGTTTTTTCAAACTTGATTCCTGTTTGTGCCATACTTGCAATGGACACTGCCAATCCTAGAATGAATAATTTCAATTTCATATAAAGCGTTTAAAGTAGTTCTGCGAAAATTAATGATTCACCGGTGTTTGATTGATCACTGGATTAGGGGTATTATTCGTAATTGCTACGCCTTCGCCAGAGAATTTTGTTTGTTTATGTAAGCCGTTTGAAAATTCTAAATCGGTAAATCTACTAAAGGCGCCCATCGCACTTCCGTTAAATGTAATTTGAACTTGACCATTTTTACCTGGAGCAATTTTTTCGTTAGGTTTAAAGTTAGGAGTCGTACATCCGCAACCTGGACGCGCATTTAACAAGGTCACCGTGTCCTTACTGGTATTGGTAAATTCTATAGTATAAGTCACAGGTTTGCCAAAGCTAATTTTACCAAAGTCATATTGGTCATTTTTAAACTTGATGGTTTCTTCCACATTAGTGTTTGTTTGCGCTGAAACTTGACTAAAAATGGCTAAAAATAAGCCTAGGGATAAGATTACTTTTTTCATAGCAACTGGGGTTGTATTTTTTGATTTTGAACCCTAAAATTATTGAAAAATAAGTAATTAAATGATTTTATCTGTTTCTTGATTTTTTATGCTTTTTGACCCCTATTTTTGTTGTATGGAATCCACCCTTGAAGCTGTATTAACTCCAGACATGCTCTCTTTTGAGGCATTCAAAAAAACCGTACTGGAGGATTACCGCATTGCCCTTATGAGTAGGGAAGTAAGCTTATTAGGGCGCCGTGAAGTGTTAACAGGCAAAGCTAAATTTGGCATTTTTGGAGATGGCAAGGAAATCCCTCAAGTTGCTTTGGCTAAATTTTTTCAAAAAGGAGATTTTAGAAGTGGTTATTATAGAGATCAAACATTAATGTTTGCGATTGGAACTTCCAATGTGGAAGATTATTTTGCTCAATTATATGCTGATACCGAAAACGATCCTTATAGTGGCGGTAAAAATATGAACTCGCATTTTGCTTCTGCTTTTGTAAATGAAAAAGGGGAGTGGAATGATTTAGTGAATCGTTATAATATTAGTGCAGACATTGCCCCTACTGCTGGTCAAATGGGAAGAGCTTTAGGATTAGCATATGCCTCTAAAAGTTTTAAAGCATCTAAGCATAAAGACTTATTACAACATTTATCAAACGATGGGAATGAAGTTTGTTTTTGTACGATTGGTGATGCAAGTACTTCTGAAGGTCAATTTTGGGAAGTGATCAATGCTGCTGGGGTGTTGCAAGTGCCTTTAGTAGTTTTAGTATTTGATGATGGATACGGAATTTCAGTGCCTACTAAATTACAAACAACCAAAGGATCTATTTCCGAAGCCTTAAAAGGAATGCAACAAACCAAGGACACCAATGGTTTGCAAATTTATACTGTGAAAGGATGGGATTATGCATCTCTTTGTGAGGTGCTTGAAGAAGGAGTTAGCTTTGCTCGAGAAAATCATACCCCTGTTGTTTTTCATGTACAAGAATTAACACAACCTCAAGGTCATTCTACGAGTGGTAGTCATGAAAGATATAAATCTCCCGAAAGATTACAATGGGAAAGAGAGTGGGATGGCATCAAGAAAATGAGAGAGTGGTTAATTGAAAACAATTTAAGTGATGATGCTGAATTACAACAATTAGAAGAAGCTACCAAGCAAAGTGTAAGAGTTTCTAAATTAGCTGCATGGGATAAATATATTAATCCCATTAAACAAAAAATTCAAGAAGGAGTTGCTTTATGTAATGAAGGGTTGAATGAAGCACAATTAAAAACAGTGCAACAAATCACCCAGGAATTAGTGACCAACAAAGAGCCTTTAAAAAGAGATATTTTTAGAACCATGAGTTTGGTGGCAGAG
This sequence comes from Chitinophagaceae bacterium, assembly GCA_947372105.1. GTDB lineage: Bacteria > Bacteroidota > Bacteroidia > Chitinophagales > Chitinophagaceae > Sediminibacterium. The sequence goes on along the minus strand of CANBSH010000028.1, from coordinate 5,103 downwards.
CAATTTCCGCATCACCCTAACTTAGTGGCTATTCAACAATTTTTAGATCAATATTTAGCAGAACAAGCGCCTGCTTATAGCAAAGCTTTATATAATGAAGGACCCAAAAGCGCATTGAAAGTGAATGGAGTGCCAGCTACCTATTCGGCAGATGCCCCTACTTTAAATGGCTATGAAGTTTTGAACCATTATTTTGACGCCTTGTTTGCTTCTAACCCATTGGTATATGCTTTTGGGGAGGATTTAGGAAATATTGGGGATGTGAATCAAGGCTTTGCAGGATTACAATTAAAATATGGTGCGGACCGCATTTTTGATACAGGTATTCGTGAGCAATCTATTATGGGACAAGCACATGGTATGGCGATGAGAGGATTGAGGCCTATTGCAGAAATTCAATATTTAGATTATTTAATGTATGGCTTACAAACATTAAGTGATGATGTTTCTACTTTACATTATCGTAGCAATGGCATTCAGAGTAGTCCCGTGATTGTGCGTACTCGAGGTCATCGATTAGAAGGAATATTTCACAGTGGTTCTCCTATGGGAATGATTGTTCACGCTTTGCGTGGCATGTTTGTTTGTGTTCCTCGTAATATGGTGCAAGCGGTAGGTATGTATAATACTTTATTACAGGCAAACGATCCTGCTTTATTAATTGAATGTTTAAATGGATATCGCTTAAAGGAACAAATGCCTTCTAACTTACTGGATTTTAAAGTGGCTTTGGGTATTCCCGAAATTATTAAAAGTGGAAGTGATGTAACCATCGTTACCTATGGCTCTACACTGCGTATTGTAGAAGATGCTGCAAGTCGTTTAGCTATGATGGGTATTGATTGTGAAATTATTGATGTACAAACTTTATTGCCATTTGATATACATCATGCAATTATTGAGTCATTGAAAAAAACCAATCGCATTTTATTTGTGGATGAAGATGTGCCAGGGGGTGCTACTGCTTATATGTATCAACAAGTGATAGAAGAGCAAGGAGGATATCGTTGGTTAGATGTATCTGCACGTACTTTGAGCGCGAAAGCGCATCGACCAGCTTATGCCAGTGATGGTGATTATTTTTCTAAGCCCAATACAGAGGAAGTAATTAAAGTAGTGAAGTCTATTATGGCAGAGTAGCATCTAGAATGAAGAAAACTCATTCAGTATTTAGTAGATGCTTCTTGATAAATTATAGCCTTCTAATTTTTGTGTTTGCTCTACCGATCCCAATCTAAATTTTACTGGTAATTTGGTATATTTTCCCAAAGATCTTTCTGTGTTACAAAAAAATCCTGTTTGCTTGGTATAGTAATTTGGCGCCAATCTCAAATCTGCACTCAGTCTGTAAAAATTATAATTCAATTTACTCGTATCTTTTAAAGGAGCATTTATTGATGGCGCAAAATGATGGATGCTTAGCAAACCACAAGTAAAGAATAGGATATTTAAACTACGCACAAATAGTGAATTAATTTTTTGAATAAATCATAAGAGGGAATTTCAGGCACTTTTATATTTATAAAAAAGTATCTGAAAATCTACCCCATGTTATGAAACACCTTGTTCACGTCTTCGTCTTCTTCTAATCTTTCAATTAATTTACTAATATCTTCAGCTTGTTCATCGCTAATAGGAACTGTTGTTGTAGGAATCCATTCCAATTCGGCGCTAATAGGTGTAATATTTTTTTCTTCTAATGCTTTTTGTAAATTTCCAAAATCGGTGAAAGCGCATCTTAATATTAAAATAGGATTTCCATTGTCATCATTGCTATCTCCTAATTCATCTAAGCCATGGTCAATTAATTCCAATTCCAAATCCTCCATGCTCAATCCTTCAGGGTTTAATCTAAACACGCCCATTTTCTTAAATTGAAAACTTACACTACCGCTATTCCCTAATGCACCACCACCTTTGTTAAAATGACTTTTTACATTAGCTACCGTTCTAACATGATTATCAGTCGCAGTTTCAACTAATAAAGCCACACCATGAGGTGCGTATCCTTCGTATAAAATTTCTTCATAATTACTTGTGTCCTTTCCCATCGCTCTTTTAATAGCGGCTTCCACACGGTCCTTGGGCATACCCACACTACGGGCATTTTGATAACATCTTCTTAAAGCGGGGTTGTCGTCTGGATTGGGGCCGGAAGCCTTTACTGCAATTACAATTTCTTTACCAATACGGGTAAATTGCTTTGCCATACGATCAAATCTTTTGAACATGGTGGCTTTTCGTACTTCAAATATCCTTCCCATAGCATTGTTATTTAAGGTCAGCAAAAATAGTAAAAAAAAGAGTCCCGTCACGATGTATCGTGACGGGACTCTTAAAATATCAGATCCTCTTAGAGGTTTAGTTCAATTTGCTATGTTTACGACCGTAAAGGAAGTAAACTACTAAGCCTAATGCCATCCAACCAAATGCAACTTTTAAAGTTTGAGCATCTAGCGCGAAGATCATTGCAAGGCAAATAACAGCTCCTAAAATAGGCACTAAAGGCACTAATGGTGTTTTAAAAGGACGTTCCATATTAGGTGATTTAACACGTAAAATCCAAATACCCGCACTCACTAATACGAAAGCAAATAAAGTTCCAAATGAAGTTAAATCGCCTGCTACACTACCTGGAACAAAGGCTGCGAAACCACCTACGAACACAAATAAGATCCAATTGGATTTATAAGGAGTTCTAAATTTAGGATGTAAATCGGAGAACACTTTTGGCAATAAACCGTCATTCGCCATAGAATAGAACACACGAGATTGACCCATTAGCATCACTAATATTACAGAAGAGAAACCGGCTAAAATAGCAACCGTTACTGCAGTGGCTAACCAGCCATATCCTGTCATATAAGTTGAAATAGCATATGCAACAGAAGCTTCACGTCCTTTTAAAGGATCCACAAAATCTTTCCAGTTAGCAACCCCTGTTAATACGTGTCCAAATAAAATATAAAGAATAGTACAAACTACTAAAGAACCTAAAATACCAATAGGCATATCGCGTTTTGGATTTTTTGCTTCTTGAGCCGCTGTAGATACCGCATCAAAACCAATGAAGGCAAAGAATACAATAGCAGCACCTCCTAACACACCACCCCAGCCATGTTTGAACACGCCAGAGTAATCAGCGATGACTTTACCTGATGCATCAATTAAAGGAGGTTGATTTGCTGGAATCAAATAGGGAGTATGATTTTCGGGACGAATAAAATGCCATCCTAAAATGATAAATAAAATAACAATTGCAACTTTAATAAATACAATAACCGCATTCACTATTGCAGACTCTTGAGTTCCTTTAATCAATAATAAAGTCAATAATAATAAAATTACTAAAGCAGGGGCATTCATAATTCCATGATGCAAAACACCTGCAGTATCTGTGATGCTTTCTAGTGGTGAGTGGCTCCATTCATAAGGAATGCCTCCCCCCAGCAGCTTATTTAAATATTCACTCCAAGCAATAGAAACTGTTGCTGCACCTAATGCATATTCCATGATCAAGGCCCAACCAATAATCCAAGCTACCGTTTCTCCCATTGTTACGTAAGAATAAGCATAAGCACTTCCTGAAATTGGAATCATTGCAGCGAATTCGGCATAGCACAAACCAGCAAAGGCGCAACCTATAGCAGCTACTATAAATGATAAAGTCACTGCAGGTCCTGCGGCTTGTCCAGCAGCAGCGGCAGTTCTTACAAATAGCCCTGCTCCAATAATAGCTCCAACGCCTAAAGCAATTAAATTTCCAGCACCTAAAGTGCGTTTTAAACCTTTTCCGCCATCATCAGCTTGTGCTAACATTGCAGACAGGTCTTTTTTTCTAAATAAACTCATAGTTATTTGGTTTCGTTTTTCGATTCAAAAACAAGGTGTTGTTTTTGAGCACTTTGTTTTTGGGTTACAATTTAGATTGGAAAATAGCACTTTTTTCGCAAAAAAACCATCCTTTTTCATTAAAATCCCTACTATGGAGGGAGTATTTTTTTAATAGTTAAGTGTTATATTGCATATCACTAATTATGTTATGAAAAAATCAAACCTACTTACAGTATACATTGTCATTGCAATGATTGCAGGCGCCATTTTAGGTTACTTTGTACACGAGAATGCAGAAGCAGCAACTATTGATAGTTTTTCGAAAAATATCAAGTTGTTGACCACCGTCTTTTTAAGATTGGTGCAAATGATTATCGCACCATTAGTATTTACCACATTAGTAGTGGGTATTGCAAAATTGGGTGATTTAAAAACAGTAGGTAGAGTAGGAGGTAAAGCGATGTTATGGTTTATTACCGCATCTCTAATGAGTTTATTAATTGGACTTATTTTGGTGAATGTATTTCAGCCAGGATTGGGAATTGATTTGAGCAATGCAGATATGAGTGGAGCAAAAGATGTAATGGGTAAAACACAAACTTTTAGTATCCTCAATTTTGTGGAACATGTTTTTCCTAAAAGTATGTTTGAGGCGATGGCCAATAATGAAATTTTGCAAATAGTAATATTTAGTATCTTTTTTGGAGTCGCAGCAGCTGCCATGGGAGATGCGGCCAAAGGATTTACGAAAGCTTTGGAAACAGTATCGCATATCATTCTTAAAATGGTAGGATATGTAATGAACTTTGCACCCTTGGGGGTGTTTGGTGCTATTGCAGCAGTGATTGCAACTAAAGGATTAGCCATCTTTATTTTTTACGGAAAATATTTACTTTACTTTTTAGTGGGTATTGGAACATTATGGGTGTTTTTATTAGCAGTAGGGTATATTGTTTTACGCAATCGTATTCCTTCTTTATTAAAACATATCACTTCACCTTTAGTCATTGCATTTAGTACGACGAGCAGTGAAGCAGTATTTCCTAAGTTAACCGAAGAGTTAGAAAAATTTGGGTGTAAGGATAAAATTGTTTCTTTTATTTTGCCACTTGGGTATTCTTTTAATTTAGATGGAAGTATGATGTATATGACTTTTGCAAGCATTGCTATTGCACAAGCTTATGGGATACATTTAGATATGGGTACGCAACTAACTATGTTGATTGTATTAATGTTGACAAGCAAAGGAATCGCAGGGGTGCCACGTGC
>CANBSH010000027.1 GCA_947372105.1 Chitinophagaceae bacterium | reverse complement strand
CCTATGCGTTCTTTATTTATTCTCGCTTTCATTTTTTTACAACTTTCAGTACAATCACAAAACATTTTCTCCACAGGGGAGCCACTTAAAATAGATGTGGATAAGCTGGTGAATGCTAAATTAAAAATTGCCTCGAATGATCCGATTGCTAAATCAGTGTATCAAGCTTTAATCAAAAAAGCGGAGGATGTCATGAAATTGAAGCCAAGGAGTGTGATGGATAAAACAGATATTCCTCCTAGTGGCAGCAAGCACGATTATGTAAGCTTAGCCCCTTATTGGTGGCCAGATCCAGCAAAACCTAATGGTTTGCCTTATATTAAAAAAGATGGATTAATTAATCCGGAAGTTAAAAACTTTCCTGATAAAGAACACATGCCTAAGCTTTGCGAGAATGTATATTTATTGGGATTGGCCTATTATTTTAGTGGCAATGATAAGTATGCGCAAAAAGCAAGTGAAATATTAAGTGTATGGTTTATTGATACTGCAACTAGGATGAATCCGAATTTAAATTTTGCGCAAATGGTGAAGGGGATTAATAATGGAAGAGGAACCGGTATTATTGATACAAGACATTTTAATTTTGCGATTGACGGCATTCATTTAATTGAGTCCTCTAAATATTGGACCAAGGATAAAAGTCAAGCCACCAAAAAATGGTTTACTGAATTTTTATATTGGTTGGACAATAGTCCAAATGGGGTAGAAGAAAAATTAACCAAAAATAATCATGGTATTTGGTATGATGCACAATGTTTAGGAATCGCTTTGTATGTAGATAATTTACCAATGGCCCTTGATATTGTAAAAAGATCCTTAGTAAGATTAGATGAACAATGCAATGCCGATCATTTATTCCCTCTAGAAATGGAAAGAACGAATTCTTTACATTATTCTACTTTTAATTTAGTGGCATTTAGTGTGTTGGCTCAATTAGCAGAAAAAGTGGGGGTTAATTTTTGGGAAACTGAAACTGAGCATCACCACTCATTACATAAAGCTTATACAGCTTTATTGCCTTATCTTAAAAAAGAAAAAGTGTGGACGCTTCAGGAAATTACTCCTTTTGATTTTCAAGATGGGAATGTGGTTTTATACTATGCGTATAAAAAGTTAAATTGCAATGATTGTTTAGAGTTTATTAAAAAAAATACAGGAGACAATTATTCTTATTTATTATTACAACTTTTATAATTTAAAATATTATTTATGATCAGTTTTGGGGTTCAAAATAAAATTGCATTAGTCACAGGATGTTCTAGAGGAATAGGGTTAGCTATTGCAGAAGCTTTGGCGCAAGCAGGTGCCGATATTATTGGAGTATCTAATAGTATGCCCGCTTCGGGAAGTGAAGTGGAGAAGGCGGTGAAAGCAGCAGGTCGTCAATTTTATCCTTATGCAGTTGATTTTTCAAATAGAGAAGCTTTGTATACTTTTTTAGAGAAAGTAAAAGCAGATCATCCTCGCATTGATATTTTAATTAATAATGCAGGTAATATTATGCGTAAACCTGTTGCAGAGCATCCCGATGAATATTGGGATAAAATCATGGAAATTAATTTAAATGCTCAGTTTGTAATTACGCGTGAAATAGGGAAAAGAATGCTAGTTGAAAAATTTGGCAAAATTGTGTTCACTTGTTCTTTATTAAGTTTTCAAGGAGGTATTAATGTGCCAGGATACGCTGCAAGTAAAGGTGCATTAACATCATTATTGAAAGCATTTGCCAATGAGTGGGCGGCACATGGTATTAATGTAAATGGGGTAGCGCCAGGCTATATTGAAACTGACAATACCGAACAATTAAGAGCCGATCCGGATCGTAGTGCTTCTATTTTATCTCGTATTCCTGCAGGAAGATGGGGTAAAGCAACAGATTTAGCGGGCGCTTATGTATTTTTGAGCTCACCTGCTTCCGATTACATGAATGGATCAATCATTACAGTAGATGGTGGCTGGATGGGAAGGTAGAGGTCCTCAAACAATGTTTTTTTAAAAAATAAAATTAATTTAAAACAGTATATAAATCAATAAACTCAATGGAAATAAGATTTCAAAATAGTCCTTTAGAGACTAGTAAAATGAGTACTTCCGAATTAAGATCCAATTTCTTAATTCCAGAATTAATGCAAGCAGGTAAAATGAAACTTGTGTATTCTCATTACGATCGTATGATTGTAGGAGGAGTGGTTCCAACATCAAATGCTATTGAATTACCTAATGAAGCGGAATTAAGAGCGAACTATTTTTTAGAACGCCGTGAATTAGGAATTATCAATGTAGGTGGAAAAGGGACGGTGGTTGCCGACGGAGTTAATTATGACATAGAAAAATTAGAATGTGTGTATTTGGGTAAAGGAACTCAAAAAGTACATTTTGAAAGTAAAGAGGCGAGCTCACCAGCTCAATTTTATATTTTATCAGTTCCTGCGCATCAAACCTATCCTAATACCAAAATGACAAAGGAGCAAGCCTCTCCAGTGAATTTAGGAGAGTTAGCAACTTCTAATAAACGCACTATTTACAAATACATTCATAATGACGGTATTCAAAGTTGTCAATTAGTAATGGGCTTAACCACTTTGGAAGAAGGTTGTGTTTGGAATTCAGTTCCACCTCATACGCATACCAGACGTATGGAGGCTTATTTTTACTTTGATATCCATGAAGCGCACAGAGTGATGCATTTTATGGGAGAGCCTCAGGAAACGCGCCATGTAGTGATTGGCAATAATGAAGCAGTGTTATCAGCACCCTGGAGTATGCATTTTGGAGTAGGAACTGCTAACTACGGTTTTATTTGGGGAATGGCAGGGGAGAATAAAGAATTTACCGATATGGACCCAGTGCCTATTGCAACTATTAAATAAAAAACAAGTTTACGATACGTTATTAAATATTAAAAAGCCTATTCAAATTGAATAGGCTTTTTAATATCAAACATCTTTTATAAAGCATTTTTTAGGAAGCATTTTGTTTTCCTATTTTTTCAAAATTAAAGGCTTCGCATTTTTTTGTGCCTTCAAAGCTAATTCAGTTGCTAAAAAACAATGCGCTTGTGGCATAGCGGTTTCGGTTCTGTTGATAATATCATCCACCAACAAAGGACCAAAAGGCAATTCTATATTGTTACAATCTATGTGAACCATTTCTTTTTTATTAGACATATACAAGTGATTGCCACCTTTTAATCCAGAGGCGATATTGGTATTTTTTCTCACTTCAATAAAACCTTCTGTACCCAAAATAGTTAATCTGCCATCGCCCCAAGTATCTAAACCATCGGGTGTAAACCAATCCACTCTAATATAACCTGCACCACCATTGCCTCTTAACATCACATCTCCAAAATCTTCAAACAAAGGTGTTTCTGGATGATGCACATTTCCTACTTGAGACATCATCACTTCAGCTTCCGTTGATCCTGTAAAGTGTAAGTATTGATCAAATTGATGAGAACCAATATCGGTTAAAATGCCGCCATATCTTTTCTTATCCCAAAACCAATCAGGTCGCACTGCTAATCCTGTTTTACCAATGCCATTCGCTATGCGGTGAGGGGCTAAATTCACTGTCTGAATCACATTCCCTATCACACCTGCTTTCACCATTTGACTGGCTTTTTCGGTACCCTTGTTTTCAAATCTTTCACTAAACATGATGGAATAAATACGCTTCGTTTCTTTTTGCACTTTTTTCACTGCAGCTAATTGTTCCAAAGTAATAATCCCCGGTTTATCACTCAAGTAATCTTTTCCATGTTGCATCACACGAATCCCAAGAGGAGCACGCTCGTCAGGAATACCCGAACTTAAAACTAATTGAATGCTATTGTCTTCTAATATTTCTCTTTCATCTTTTGCAAGCTTTGCTTCAGGGTATGTTTTTAAAAATGTAGCTACTAAATCTGGTTCTTTAGCATACAATGCAACTAGTTCACCGCCACCACGTTTTATAGCATCTGTCATACCATAAATATGTGGATGGTTAATATTGATCACTGCAAATTTTATGCGATTGGGATATACTTTAGTAGGAGCTTCGGGTTGGCTCCATGTGGATGATTTTAATTCATTAGAAAATCCAGACAACAAAAACATGCCAGATAAAGCACTGGTGCTTTTTAAAAATTTTCTTCTATCTGATTTGGAAATACTCATATTATTTTATTTTGAATGATTTTAAATTTTTTTTGGATTAATCTTCAGGAATCATTTCAACTTTTTTAATAAGTCGAATGGGGATTGCGATTTCTTTTCTTTTTTTAATAAATATCAAAACACTGTCCACTTGTTTTTGAATCACACCCTCTACTATAGTTTTATCATCTATGCCAATTATTTTTAAATTGCTTTGGTGCTCTATAAAATAACTGTAGGCTGATTTATTATAACTCTGTACTTGTGGCTGTTGAGAAATGGTTGCTCCTTTTTTGGTGGTGATTACAATGACACCTGCATTGCCTTGAGATCCATACGCAGTAGCTGATGCCGCATCTTTTAAAACTGAAATATTATCTACATCCTGAGGGTTAACATTCATGATATCTCCATTATAAACAGAACCATCCACCACATACAATGGTTGTTGTTGACTTTTGAAACTACTAATGCCTCTTATAATCACATTTCCCGCTTTTCCACCATTGGTGGTGACTTCCAAGCCAGGTACATCTTTTAGCATATCGTAAATATTCTTATACGTACCAACCGTTAATTTGGTTTGTGCGTGCAATAAGGTGCAAGTACAAATTATAAGAAATACAAAAAATATTTTTTTAAGGGTAGTCATATTATTTTTTTATTGGATCATTTCTGTCTTTTGCAAAAGCTTGATCATAATGAAGTCCTTTAAATTCATTTGCGATATATTGAATGCCTTGTAAAATATGGTTTTTAAAAACAGGGTTTTGATAATTGTTTTTATCATGCCCTAAAGCCGTGATCCATATATGTCCACCTTGAAATGTTTGATACCAAACCGCAGGGAAATAATTGTTAAATGAACCAGCATTTTTTGTAATCAGTTCGGATTGTGCTGGGTTTAAAGTTGATAAATCGTGCATCATTAAAACTTTGATGCCAGGATACAATTCCTTCCCAAAATAACATTCATCTTCCTTTGTCCAAACATTAGGCATTCCTTTCATAGAAGGGTGAGTGGGGTCAATATTGATCACACTAAAAGATTGAAAATTGGCATGCCAAGAAAAGGTTTCGCCAATCATCATTTTAAACCAGGTCCAATTGCGTTCGGTTCCAGTGACAGAATGTATTCCCACAAATCCTCCACCTGCTTCAATATATCTTCTAAACTGAACTCTTTGATCATCGTTATCAAACACATCATTATTGGTGCTAGTGAATATTAATAGATTGTATTTTTTCAAATTACTTTCGGTAAATACACTAGGATCATTAGATACCTCTACTGTAAAATGATATTCTACCCCTAATTGCTTGATATATTCAACAGATGCTGGGATATTATCATGTATATATCCAGTACCATTTTTGGTATAGACTAATACTGTGCTGTTTTTTAATTTATTGACTCCATTGATGGGCTCAGAATGAATGCTATTGGAATGATTTGCATATGAAATCGTATTGCAAAATAGGGTCAAAAAAAGGGTTATTTTTTTCATAATAGGTAATTGTAAAAGCAATTTAAAGTTATTCGTTAAACAATAATACAAACCATTTATTGATTTCACGAAATCGTTTTCGCACAATCTTAAAAAAAACTTAACATAAATCAGGGTACATATTATGAAATAATATAAATTTAAACTGCTTAATTTATGCTTGCTTGCCTAAATTGCTTAGATACCTTATGTCTTGAATAGTTAAATGGACCAGGTATATATTCATTTGAATGCTCGAAAGTATAATAGTATCAAGGGTTTGATAAAATTTTTGACGTTTGCTTGCCATCTATTTTAACACACCAATGCGACTATTTTGAATTAGGTAAATCATTCAAAAATCAATTTTAGTTAAATGAAACAAAAACAAAAACCTTGCAAAATGCCTACATTAAAAGTGGCATTAGTGGTAAGCTTTCTTAGTTTGTTGCTTACTTCGACTGTAAATCTGCAAGCTCGAAACAATGCAACCGAATTGTTTTCGACCAAAAACTTGCCTCCTTCTAACGTAACTGGTAAAGTGGTGGACACCCGAAATTCTCCAATCGAAGGGGCTTCTGTGGTGTTAAAAGGCACTAAAAATGGTGTCAATACCGATGCTCAAGGTAATTTTAGCTTAAAAGATGTACCGGATAATGGAACCATCGTAGTAAGTGCCGTGGGTTATTTATCTAAAGAAGTGGCAGTTAAAAAAGGAGCTGCTTTAAATATTACATTAACTGAGCAAGTATCTTCTTTAACAGATGTAGTGGTAGTTGGTTATGGTACCCAAAGCAAAAAAGATTTGACAGGTGCTGTGACTCAAATTAAAGCCACTCAATTAGAAAATGAAAATCCACGTTCTGTGGGAGATATGTTACGTGGTAACGCTCCTGGTATGGATGTTGGTTTTGATGCGAGTACGAAAGGTTCTAATGCCAGTTTACAAATTCGTGGTAAAGGTACTTTGACAGCGAGCTCTAGCCCTTTAATTGTATTGGATGGAGTTATTTATCCAGGTGGAATTGAAGATATCAATCCTAATGACATTGCTACTATTGACGTTTTAAAAGATGCAAGTTCTGCTGCCGTATTTGGTGCTAGATCTGCCAATGGGGTCGTTTTAATTACGACTAAGCGTGGTAAAGGTGGTAAGCCAGTGATTTCATTTAACGATAATATTGGATTTAATAAATTAGAATCTAAACCTCATTTATTAGATGGTAATGAAATGTTAGATTTCAGAGGTGAAGCTATTTGGAGTATGATGGGTTATGACTCCACTTCTAAGGTGGGAGTTAAATATAAATACTTAGATCCTCGTAAGTTGCCAAGTTCTATCAGTCAAGCAGACTGGATGGCATTGACAACAGCCACTGGCGATGCAGTGGTAGAATGGTTGACTCGTTTACGTTTAAAGCCCATTGAGATTGCCAACTATCAAGCTGGAAAAATGTTAGATTGGGAAAAGTTAATTTACAATGACAATGCAATGCAACACGATCATACCGTAAGTATTGCACAACGTAAAGATGACTATAACTATTATTTCTCTTTAGGTTATTTAACCAATGAAGGTTTAACAAAAGGGGATGTATATAAAACATTCCGTACTCGTTTTAATTTAGAAGCAACTGCTGCTAAATATTTAACAGTAGGGTTGAACTTCCAATTTGCAAATCGTGATGAAAGCTCCGTTCCTTTGAGCATGAGTGATGTGACACGTACAACACCTTGGGGTTCTATATATTTAGATGATGGGGTTACTTTGAGAACCAGTCCTAATGATGACCCAGGTAATAATACGAACCCATTCATGGATCAATATTATACCGATCGTAAATACCAATACAATAACATGTTTGGTTCCATTTATGTAAAAGGTAAGTTGCCTTGGGGTTTTTCTTATCAAGCTAACTTTTCTCCGCGTTATGATTTCTTAATGGAGTTCAATCACCAGTCTGCATTAAACCCAACTATTGCTGCTAAAAAAGGGATTGTAGATAGAAGAAATCAAACTACCTATTCATGGCAATCAGATAACATTGTTAGATGGAATCAAAAGTTTGATAAACATACTATTGAAGCCACTTTCTTATTCAATGCTGAAAAATTCCAATCTTGGAACTCTAAATTACACTCTGAAAACTTTGCACCTAATGATAACTTAAGTTACCATTCAGCTCAATCAGGTACTGCAGGTGTGGTGGTTTCAAGTGATGATCAAGTTTCAACAGGGGACGCCTTAATGGGAAGAGTAAACTATAATTACGATCAACGTTATTTCTTCACTGCCACTACTCGTCGTGATGGATATTCTGCATTTGGACAACAAAATCCTCGTGCTACTTTCCCTTCTGTTGCATTAGCTTGGGCGATCAATGAAGAAAAATTCATGAAGTCAACTCAAAAATGGTTAGACTATTTAAAATTAAGAGCATCTTATGGTGAAAATGGTAACCGTGAAATTGGACGTTATGCGGCTTTGTCAAACTTAGCATCTAGTTCTTATGTATATGTAACTTCAGGTGGTGTTGTATATAATGGATCTACTGTACAAGCATCTAACTTATCTAACCCTAGTTTGAAATGGGAAAGAAACTCATCTATCAACTATGGTTTTGACTATAGTATCCTAAAAGGAAAGATAAGCGGTTCGATAGATATGTATGATCGTATCACTAAGGATTTATTAGTGAATCGTTCTTTACCAAGTGTGGTAGGTTTTAATAGTATTTTAGTAAACTTAGGTGAAGTTGAAAATAAGGGAACTGAAATTACAGTGAATACTGTCAATATTGAAAAGAAAAACTTTACTTGGAAATCAACATTTGGTATTTGGTGGAACAAAAATACCATCAACCATTTATATGGACAAACTCCAGATTATGATGCAACAGGAAAGCAAATAGGAACATCTGAAAAAGATGATTTAACCAATCAATGGTTTATAGGACATTCTATTTCTGCAGTGTATAACTACAAAATTGTAGGAGTATGGCAAGTAGCTGATGCTGCAACTGCAGCTAAGTATGGCTATAAGCCAGGTGACTTCAGATTAGAAGATACTAATAATGATGGTGTCTATACCATTGCTGACAAGCAATTTTTAGGAGAAACCACTCCTAAGTTTTCTTGGAATTTAAGAAACGATTTTAGAGTTTTCAAAAACTTTGATATCTCCTTTACTTTATATTCTAAAGTGGGTCAGTTAAGTTCATTCAGTGAAGCCACTAACTCACAATTGAATGGTGGTAACGTATTCTATGATCGTTCTAACTTTTATAAAATACCATATTGGACACCTAGTAATCCAATCAACGAATATGCAGGTATTGCATCTAACGTAGGGGGGCCAGTATCTTGGAACGTTTACCGTAAGTCTTCTTTTGTAAGATTAAGCAATATGAGTGTAGCGTATAACTTACCTCAAGCAATTGCTCGTAAGCATAAATTAGAAGCGGTTAAATTTTATATGAATGTGGTGAATGCCCATGTATTTACAAACTGGATTTATTTTGATCCAGAAAATAAAAATGGTACTAGTGGTGGTGCACCTACTCCATATACTATAAATTTTGGTTTAAACCTTACTTTATAAGCTAACTTAAAAATATTCAAAACAAGATTGATATGAAAAATAACATTAAATATTTCGGACTGCTTGCTTACCTTTTCTTGGTAGTGGCAAGTAGTTGTAATAAGGACTGGTTAACTCCAAATCCTTTATCTATTTATTCACCAGAAAATACCTTTGTTGACAAAGCAGGTTTTACCTCAGGATTAGCTGCTTGTGCAAAAAACTTACGTGATGAATATTTTGGAGATGGTTCACCCATCATTTCTGAAAACATTTTTTCGGATATTTCTGTAGAAGGTACCGATGATAAATCGGGTCCTGCTCAAAATATGGATATGCAAATTCGTCCAGATGCACAATTAAATAACCCCGATTTTAATAGAATTGGTTGGTATTGGGATCAAGAGTGGGTGGGTATTCGTTTAGCAAATACTTTAATCACTCGTATTCCAAAAGCAACTGCAGTATCAGATGCCGATAAGAATATTTTATTAGGTCAAGCTTACTTTTTTAGAGCATTTGATTACTATCGTTTAACCAATCAATTTGGTGATGTGCCTTGTCCTTTAACGGAGATTACGACTGCTAAAGTTGATTTTGCCACTGTAAAACGTGATGTCATTTTAACTAAAATGAAAACAGATCTTGAATTTGCAGTACAATATGTGCCTTGGGTAACTGATAAAGGTGCTGTGAACAAAGGGGCATGTTATCATTTACTAGCTAAAATAGATTTAGCATTAGGGTTATTTGATGATGCTATCACTGCAACTACTGCTGTGATTAATAATGGTACATTTAAAATTGTAACAGCTCGTTTTGGAGTAGATGCTGCTGTAAAGACTAAAAACGTTACTTGGGATTTACACCGTCCAGATAACAAAGCTTTGGCTGCCAACACCGAAGTTTTATTTTTAGTAACAGATCGTTTTGGTAACGCTGGATCTTATAGTTATGGAGTAAGTACACAAGGTACTCGAATCATGCGTCAAACCAATCCAGGTATTTCTATTGGTACGAATATCATTACCCCAATGGGTAAAGCAGGAGCTTCGGCTTCAGGTGGTTTGGAAATTGATATTATGAATTTATATGGTCGTGGTATTGGCCGTTGCCGTTCGACTCCATATGAGTATAAAGATATCTGGGATGATACAAAAGATTATAGACATGATTCTGTTTCTGGAAATTATATGTTTGTGGAGAATGTACGTTATTATGCTCCTGCATTAAAAGGAGTGGATACTGCGTATGGTTTAAGAATGCGTTTATATAATGGTACTAAATTATTATGTTCTGATACATTACGTAGTTGGTATCCTTGGCCTCATTACAAAGTATATGTTCCAGATCCAGAAAACAACCCAATGCAAGGGGGACACAGTGATTGGTATGTATTCCGTATTGCTGAGACCTACTTATTACGTGCCGAAGCTTATGTTTGGAAAGGAGATTTTGCTAGTGCGGCTGCTGATATCAACGTAGTGCGTACGCGTGCAGGTTGTAGTCCTTATACTGCTTCTCAAATAACTAGCATCAACCAAGTGTTAGATGAAAGAGCTCGTGAATTGTATTGGGAAGAGCCTCGTAAAACTGAGTTAACTCGTATTGCCTATATTTTTGCTAAAACTGGTAAAGTGGCACCTAACGGTAAAACATATACTTTATCAAGTTTCTCTACTTCTAACTATATGATAGATCGTGTTTTGGATAAAAATATATTTTACAAGACAAACTTTGTTACGAATCATAATGATATGATGAAAATTAGTCAGTATCATGTATTATGGCCTATACCACAAGCGGCCATCTTAGGTAATACGGGTGGACGTATCAATCAAAATATTGGTTACTCAGGTGCGGAATTAAACGTTCCAGCTTTGGATAAAATCCCTGAGCAATAAGGATACTATAAATATTTTTATAATATTAGTTTTATAAAAAAAGCCTTCTCGAAATTTCGAGAAGGCTTTTTTTTTATGTGGATAAGCGGTTCGTTATAGTATTCATTTTTCAATTATTATACCCTTATTGTTTGATTCTTATATGCACAATTTTTCGTAATTTACTGATTCAAAATTTCGATGATCCTATGAAAAAAAAGAATCTAAAATCCACTCATTTAACTGAGACATCTACAACAACAGCTTCTTCTAAATCCTCTTTAAGTCGTAGAGAATTTGTAGAAAATACTGCAAAAGCATTTACAGGATTTATGATACTTCCTCGTTTTGTTTTAGGAGGGAAAAATGTGTTGGGTGAAAAAATCATTGCTCCTAGTGATATGATTCAATTAGGTTTTATTGGTACAGGAAAACAAGGCCGTACATTGACAAACTATTTCTTAAAAACGGGTGAAATAAAAATTGGGGCTATTAGTGAAGTGTATCAAGCAAAAGCGCAATTGACTTTAGATAGTATTAAAACATTTTATCAAAAAAATCCAACAGCAGGTACTTATTCTGATATTCCGGTTTATAATGACTTTAGAGAGTTATTAGCTTTAAAAAATATTGATGCAGTCGTGATTGCGTCTCCTGATCATTGGCACGCTGCCATGGCAGTAAGAGCGGCAGAAGCAGGGAAGGATATTTATTGTGAAAAACCATTGTCCTTAACGGTGAAAGAAGGGCGTGCGATGGTAAATGCAGCCCGAAAAAACAAACGTGTATTTCAAACAGGAAGTATGCAACGTTCTTGGAATGAATTTAGACAAGTGGCTGAATTAATTCGTAATGGTTATATAGGTGAAGTAAAATCGGTGAAAGTAAATGTAGGGCCACCACCTACACCTTTTGATTTACCGGAGGAAACAGTGCCGGAAGGATTGGATTGGTTAAAATGGTTAGGTCCTAATAGCTTTACCCATTTTAATTCCGAATTAGCACCACCCGTATCTAAAGATGTCTTCCCTAACTGGAGAATGTATAGTGAATTTGGGGGCGGAAAAGTAACAGATTGGGGTGCACATATGTTTGATATTGTACAATGGTCCTTAGATATGGATCATGCAGGACCTTCTAAAGTATTTGGTCCAGATAAGGATCATGCTTTTTTAACTTATGAATATCCTAATGGAACGGTGGTAACACATGAGCCATGGGAGTGGAGTAATGCGATATTATTTCAAGGTACCGAAGGAGTTATTAAAGTTCAAAGAGGAAAAGTGGAAACCACGCCAGCTTCTTTAAAAGATAAAGTGATTGGACCTAACGAAAAGCATGTTTATAAAAGTGAAAATCATTATAAGGATTTTTTACAAGCCATGAGAGATCGCTCCAAACCTATTTGTGATGTTGAAATTGGACATCGTACTGCTAGTATGTGTAATATTGGTAACATTGGATATCAATTAAAACGACCTTTGCAATGGGATGCTCAAAAGGAACAATTCTTGCATGATGCAGAAGCCAATGCATTACTAGGTAGAAAATTATATAATGAGTGGGCGATTAAAATGTAATGAATAACAAGTCTAATGTAGTGTAGACGATGAAAGAGATACAATTAAGTATTTTATTAAAAATGTTCAAATAGATTCGATGAAAAAAATATATTTATTAGGTTTTATATTCATACACTTGACTGCAATGTCTCAAGTGACAATTCGTAATATTTTACAAAATAAATATAGTCTTTCAGCTATTCAATCAAGCGTAATAGCTCAGTCCAATTATGCGCCTTATCCTACTTCGCCTGAACAATGGAAAGCGCAAGTGCCAGATAGTGTTTTAAAGCATCTTATTAAAGAAGCCGAATTGGAACTTAAATTTAATTTTGAACCAGTGACCGCAGCAGTGGCTTTAACTTATGTAAGAACAGGGGATCGTACCGAACATGCCAATATTTCATTTGCTAAAAGAGCAGTGTTACTAAAATTTATTTTAGCAGAATCGGTTGAAAATAAAGGGCGTTTTATGGAACCCATCATCAATGGATTATGGTCAATATGTGAAGAAAGCTTTTGGGGCGTTCCCGCTCATATCTCCAATACAGGATTACCTGATGTAGACCATCCGGTGGTAGAATTGTTTTCAGCCGAAACAGCTGCCTTAATGGGTTTGACAGATTATTTTGTGGGAAATAAATTAGATAAAATTAATCCCTTATTTAGAAAGCGTATTTATAGTGAAACCAATCGACGTGTGTTTGAGCCTATGTTGACGCAATCAGGAAGTTATGGATGGATGAGTAAAACCAAGCCAGTTAATAATTGGAATCCTTGGATTATGAGTAATTGGATCATGTCCACTTTATTATTAGAAAAAGATAATACGAAGCGCGCGCTGATGATTCATCGTTCTATGGTAGGATTAGATTCTTATTTAAATAGTTTAGGAGACGAAGGAGGATGTGATGAAGGACCTAGCTATTGGTTTGCGGCAGGGGGTAGTACCTATGATTGTTTAGAAATGTTGGCAGGTGCTACCAAAGGGTTAGTGAATATTTATAATGAACCCTTAATTCAAAAAATGGGAGCCTATATTTATAAAACTCATATTGGTGGAAAATATTTTGTTGATTTTTCAGATGCAGATCCACAAGTAGTGGCTGATGGACTTATGATTTATCGTTTTGGTAAAGCCATACAGGATAACAATATGATAAGTATGGGTAATTGGGCCTATCATACTTATAATTATGAGCAATATTCGTTTAAAATGAATCGCGAAAACTTTTATAAACCAAGGTTTGTTCAAAATTTATTAACCATTCAACAATTGCCAGTATATAATAATGTATATGAGCAACCCAAGGATATTTGGGTGAGTGATGTGCAAGTAATGACTTCGCGCACCGAATCTGGACTGTATTTAGCTACCCATGCAGGACATAATGCAGAAAGTCATAATCATAATGATGTGGGCGACTTTATTGTGTATGCTAATAATGAACCAGTGATAATTGATGCAGGAAGAGGGAACTATACTGCAAGAACATTTTCTTCCCACCGATACGAACTTTGGTTCACACAATCGGAACATCATAATTTACCTATCGTCAATGGCAAAGGACAATTAGCCGGACGTAATTTTGAAGCAAATAAGGTTCAGTACCAACATAGTAATAATGAGTCTAGTTTAACAATGGATATAGCTGCTGCATATGATAGCGCAGCAGGCGTAAAGTCATGGAATAGATCAGTTGTAATGAACCGACCTAAAAACCAAATTGAAATAAACGACCAAGCCGCATTTGTTTCAAAAAGCAATCAAGTGCAACAAGTATTTATGACCACTTGTTCCATTGATACGACACAAAAAGGGATGATTGTTTTAACCACACCTTCACAGCAGTCTTTTCAAATCAAGTTTAACCCTAAGAATATAAAACTAAGTATTACTTTTCCTTCCATGGAGGGAGCAGAATACAGTAGCTTTAAGTCAAAATGGAATAATCATCCCATTGCTAGAATCGTATTAAGTTCAGATAAGATTGGGCAAAAAGCGAATTGGCAATATGTAATTTCTCAAAAAGAAAACAAATAATTAAATATTAATTTTTAAATTAATCAAAAAGATATTTAAAAACCTCAAATCAAAAAGAATTAAAAAATAATATAATATAATAAAGTATAAATCATAAATTAAAAAATAAAAAACAAAATCATATGTCAAATCGTAGAAGTTTTATTCAACAAACATTATTAGGCGCCACAGGAGCCGCCATTTTACCCTTGGTAGGAAATGCAAGTACAACAGTAAAGACTGTTGCAGAGTCTAAGCATCCATTAACAGTGGGTATTGCTGGTTATACTTTCAAAAGCTTTAGTATTGATCAATCTATTGCAATGATGAAGCGTATTGGCGTTTCAAATTTATCTTTAAAAGATATCCATTTACCTGTGAATAGTACGGATGCTCAAATTAGTGATGCCATGGCAAAGTTTAAAGCAGGAGGTATCAATATATATACGGTGGGGGTGATTTATATGAAAACTAAAGATGCTGTAGATGCAGCATTTGCCTATGCTAAAAAAATAGGAGTGAACATGATTGTAGGAGTTCCTAATTATGAATTAATTGAATATTCTGAACAAAAAGTAAAGGAATATGATATCAAGTTAGCCATTCATAACCACGGCCCTGAAGATGCTTTATATCCAGCCCCAGGGGATGTGTATGATAGAATTAAAAATTTAGATGCTCGTATGGGTATGTGTATTGATATAGGCCATTCTTTAAGAGCAGGGACTTTACCAGAGAAAGCAATTAAAATGTATAAGGATCGTTTATTTGATCTTCACATTAAAGATATTAATACTTCAGCAAGAGAAGGTAAGGGAATTGAATTTGGACGCGGAGTGATTCATTTTGATGAAGTAATTGAATCCTTACGTAAAGTTAAATTTAACGGAGTATGTAGTATTGAATTTGAAAAAGATATGAATGATCCACTACCTGGTATTGCAGAATCGGTAGGTTATTTCAATGGTGTGTTGAAGACTTTGGATTAAGAAAGAATGATTATTGAAATAAATGAATCTGTATTGTTTAATGAAACAATACAGATGGTTCAATTATATTTAATGTAAAAGTTAGTTGAATTAAATTTTAAGAACCCCATCGAAAGCTGGGGTTTTTTAATCCCCCTAAATCTAACATTCGATGAACAACTGTCATGACCGCTTCTTCAATGGTCTTGGGTTGGCTATAAAAGCTTGGAGTCGCAGGACAAATAATTCCTCCCGCTAAAGTGACCGTTTCCATATTTTTGATATGAATCAAATTATAGGGAGTTTCCCGAGCAACTAATATAAGTTTGCGACGTTCTTTTAAAATGACATCAGCCGCTCGTGTCACTAAATCATCACTTACACCACTTGCTATTCTTCCTAAAGTGCCCATGCTGCATGGAACCACATACATAATATTATATTGAGCCGATCCGGATGCAAATGGAGCATTAAAATCATTCTTTTGATAAAAAGTAAAAGGGTATTGGGTGTAGTCTTTATTACCTAATTCGGTTTCCCATACTATTTTGGCATTGTCGCTCATAACCACCCCCACTGCATCATACTGATCCTTTAATTTGACCAATGCATCCATTAAACATTTTGCATAAATCGCGCCACTGGCCCCCGTTATAGCTATGATAATTCTGTTCATGAAATAATAACAAATGTAGTGGTAAAAAGTTCAATCCAATTATTTACTTAAATTTTGCGAGGAATCTCTTATAAATAATGTAGAATGTAATACAATATTTTCGTTTGGAATATAGGTTTTGTTTTTATCTAAATACTTAAACATTACTTCTGCGGCTGTTTTTCCTATTTCATATGCAGGTTGGGTGATAGTAGATAGAGAAGGACTTAAAAGTGAAGCGGTGGCTAAGTTGGAAAAGCATATTATTTTTAAATCCTGGGGTATATTTATTTTAAGTTCCTTACAAACCTCATAGGTAGTAGTGGCTAATTTTTCAACGGATGCAAATATGGCATCGGGTCTTTGTTTTCCTTTTAATAAATTTTTAATTTTTTGATAGTTAGATTCGTCGCTATCATTACAATTAACAATTCTGTTGGGTGCTGTTACAATATTATTTTTTTCTAATTCTTCTAAAAAACCGCTTTTTCTTTTTTGAACAATAGATACTTCATCTCCTAAAGATAAAAATGCGATATCCTTAGCACCATTGTCAATTAAATGTTTAGTCGCATTCATGCCACTTATATAATCATCGGTAGTGATTTTTGCAGTTTCAATTTCATGGCAAATTCGATCAAACATCACAATGGGTATCCCTTTTTGCTGAATATCAAACAAGTGATCACATTGATTGGTGTGCATAGTCACAGACATTAAAATACCATCCACTCTTTTATTCTCTAAGTGCTTCATGATTCTTTTTTCTTTCTCAAAATCCTCATGTGTTAGATAGATTAGAACATGGTAATCCTTTTCTTGAGCCACACTTTCAATTCCATTAATGGCTAGCGCAAAATAATTGTTCGCCACTTCGGGAACTACTACCGCCACAGTCTTACTCTTATTTCTTCTTAATCCACTAGCAAATGGGTTAGGGCTATAGTCTAATTCTTTTGCTTTCGCTAAAACGCGTTCTTTGGTACTCGCTCCAATTTCATGACTATCTCTTAATGCTTTGGACACCGTAGAAATGGACAGGTTCAATATTTTAGCAAGCTCTTTGAGGTTTACCGCAGCCATAAATAATCGTTTATAGTATAAATCTACTATATAACTATCTAAATTACACACAATACGCAAACGTTTTCGTAAATACTAGTCATTTGGACCGCAATTTGAGCTCAAAAAGACGTCATTTTTGAGCAACAATTTGTAATTTTTGGTGCTAATTGATTGCTTTGTTTTTCAATTCATTATCTTTTTTTCTTACCATAGAAATTTCGGATTTTTTGAATTACATTTTAATCTGTTTTATTTTTCAAAAAAGATAAAGAACATTTTATGTCAGACATGTTTAGTTTAAAAGGTAAAGTCATCATTGTCACAGGAGGTACTGGAGTATTAGGGGGTGGATTTGTAAAAGGAATTGCACTACAAGGAGGTATCCCAGTGATACTTGGTCAAAATGCGGAAAAAGGAAAGGAAAGAGTAGATGAAGTGAAAGCAATGGGAGGAGAAGCCTATTTTATTTCAACTAATGTATTAGAAGTAACAGAATTAGAAAAAGCAAAAAATGAAATTCTTGAAAAATACGGGAAAATAGATGGCCTAGTGAATGGAGCTGGTGGAAATGTGCCTGAAGGCGTTTTGCCTCCCACTGAAGATGTTTTTAATTTAAATATTGAAGGGATGAAGAAGGCCCTAGTATTAAATGTTTGGGGAACTGTAATACCTGTTCAAGTATTTGGACCCGAAATTGCAAAAACAGGAAATGGAAGTATTGTCAATATCTCATCCGTAAGTCCTAAGCGAGCCATTACGCGCGTATTGGGATATAGTATGGGGAAAGCAGCGATAGACATTTACACTAAATGGTTCGCAGTAGAAATGGCAGAAAGATATGGGGATGCGGTAAGAATTAACTCCATCATGCCTGGATTCTTTTTGACAACTCAAAACAAAAATTTATTAACGAATCCAGATGGAACATTAACCGATCGTGGAAACAAAATTGTACGAAATACTCCTTTCAAACGTTTTGGTCATCCCGATGAATTAATTGGTGCCTTAATTTGGTTATTAAGTGATGCATCTAAGTTTGTAACAGGTATGGATATAGGAGTGGACGGAGGATTTACTATTAATAGTGGAGTTTAATATAGGGGGTTAAATTTAATAAGAACTACAAATAAATAAAATGGAACAACAATATTTTCCTTCTTATGGCGATGTGAAAAATAGAATGCAACAAACAATGCGTTGGTATGGACCTAATGATCCGGTTTCTTTAATGGATATTCGACAAGCAGGTTGCACAGGTGTGGTGACTGCATTGCATCATATTCCCAATGGAGAAGTTTGGTCAGTAGATGAAATCAATAAACGGATTCAGTTAATTTCTGATGCTGGAATGGAATGGAGTGTTGTTGAAAGTTTGCCTGTGCATGAATGTATTAAAACGCAAACGAAAAATTTTGAGCAAATTATTGAGAATTATCAAATAAGTCTGCGCAATTTAGCAGCTTGTGGCGTTAAAATTGTGACCTATAATTTCATGCCTGTTATGGACTGGACCAGAACCAATTTGGAATATCCAATGGCAGATAGTTCTTTAGCTTTGTTATATGAAAAAGCGGCTGTGATGGCTTTTGATTTATTTATTTTAAAAAGAAAAGGGGCTGAATCAGATTATACTGCAGAAGAAATAGCCATTGCGAAACATAAATTTGAAACTAGCAATGATGCAGAAAAAGAGTTGATCAAAAGAAATATGATTAAAGGCTTACCAGGAAGTGAGGAAAGTTTTACGATGGAACAATTTCAAGAAGCATTAGATGCTTACAAAGGAATTGATACCGAAAAATTAAGAAGTCATTTAATTTATTTTTTACAAAAAGTTGTTCCGGTTGCAGAATCAGTAGGTATTAAAATGGTTATTCATCCTGATGATCCACCACATGCCATTTTAGGCTTACCTAGAATTGTAAGTACAGCGTCCGATTTTAAAGCTTTGGCAGATGCAGTTCCCTCACTCAGTAATGGATTGTGTTTTTGTACAGGATCTTTTGGTGTCAGAGCCGATAATGATTTGCCAGCGATGGTTAAACAATTTGGAGATAGAATTAATTTTATTCATTTACGCAGTACACGTCGTAATCCACAAGGAGATTTTTATGAAGATAATCACTTAGAAGGAGATGTAGATATGTATGCGGTGATTAAAGAAATAGTGAAAGTGATGCAAGCTAGAGGAGTCAATATACCTATGCGTCCGGACCATGGACACCAAATGCTAGATGATTTAAAAAAGAAAACCTATCCAGGATATTCTGCTATTGGTCGTTTAAAAGGCTTGGCTGAATTAAGAGGGGTAGAATTGGGTGTTTTAAGAAGCTTACAAGATAATAAGTCTCATTAATTAACAGTAATTAAAACAGTTATGGCAATTTCTAAGAACAAAACAATTTTCACTGATGCTTTTTTACTTGAAAGTAAAATGGCTCAAAAGCTATACCATAACTATGTAGCTCATTTACCTATTATTGATTATCATAATCATTTACCTCCTCAAGAGATTGCAGAAAATAAGAAGTTTAAAAATATTACTGAGATTTGGTTAAAGGGTGATCATTATAAATGGAGAGCCATGCGTGCATTAGGAATCAATGAAAAATTTATTTCAGGCAATGGTTCAGATGAAGAAAAATTTAAAGCATGGGCCTCTTGTTTACCTCAAACTTTAAGAAATCCTTTATTTCATTGGTCTCAAATGGAATTAAAAAATCCTTTTGGTGTGAATGAATACCTTAATGAAAAAAATGCTTCAAGTATTTATGCAAAATGCAATAAGTTATTAGCGAAAGATACTTTATCAACCCAAGGTATTTTAAATCATTATAAAGTAGAGTTAGTAGGTACCACCGATGACCCTTGTGATGATTTAGCAGCGCACCAACAAATTGCTAAAGCAAAAGGAAAAACAAAAGTAGTTCCTTCTTTTAGACCTGATAAAGCTTTAAATATTCAAGACGTAACTGCTTTTAAATCTTACATGGTATTGTTGGAAAAAAGAACCGGTATTAAAATTGTTTCTATCAGTACCTTATTATCTGCTTTATCCAATAGAGTAGATTATTTCCATAAACATGGAGGAAGGGTTTCTGATCATGGCTTTACACAAATGCCTAGTCAATTTCAACTTAGTACTGCATTAGAAAAAGAGTTTGCTACTTTAATGACAAGTAAAAAAGTGACTTCCTTTTCTCAGCCGGATGCCTTTTTAGGTACCATTTTATTAGAGTTATGTAAAATGTATTGGAAAAAGGGTTGGGTACAACAATTTCATTTAGGGCCGATACGTAATAATAATTCCAAATTATTAACCTTAATTGGAGCCGATGCAGGTACCGATTCTATAGGGGACTATCCTCAAGCTGTTAATTTATCTCGTTTTTTAAATGCATTGGACAGCAAGGATCAATTGGCTAAAACCGTCTTATATAATATCAATCCAGCTGATAATGAAGTTTTTGCGACTATGTGTGGCAACTTTAGTGATGGTCAATTAAAAGGTAAAATGCAGTTTGGATCAGGATGGTGGTTTTTGGATCAAAAAGATGGTATGGAAAAGCAAATCAATGCATTATCCAATATGGGCTTGGTTTCCACCTTTATTGGAATGACCACCGATAGCCGTAGTTTTTTATCTTATTCCAGACATGAGTATTTTAGAAGAATAGTGTGTAACTTATTCGCAAAAGATATGCAATTAGGGCTCATTCCAAATGATGAAAAATGGGTAGCACAAATTTTAAAAGATATCTGTTACTATAACGCTAAACAATATTTTCAGTAATAAATTAATTAAAAAACAAGCAATCAATCAATCAATTAACACAAAAAAGAACATTATGAGTAAGAAAGTAGTTACACTAGGAGAAATTATGTTACGTTTATCAACCCCTGATTTTAAACGTTTTGTACAGGCGGATAGTTTTGACATCACTTATGGTGGTGGAGAAGCCAACGTTGCTGCTGCATTATGTAATTATGGATTAAATGGAACATTTGTAACGAAGGTTCCTAACAATCCTATTGGACAATCTGCCATCAATCATTTAAGAAGATATGGGGTAGATACGCAATTCATCGCACGTGGTGGAGATCGTTTAGGTATTTATTTTTTAGAAACAGGGGCTTCTATGAGAGCTTCTCAAGTAGTATATGATCGCGCAGGGGCTTCCATTGCTGAAGTAGATGCTAGCGAATTTGATTTTGATAAAATTTTAGACGGTGCTTCTTGGTTTCATACCACTGGAATTACTCCAGCCTTAAGTGATAAAGCAGCAGCATTAACTTTAGCAGCTTTAAAAGCAGCAAAGGCAAAAGGCATCACAACTAGCATTGATTTAAATTACCGTAAAAAATTATGGACTAAGGAAAAAGCAAGACAAGTAATGAGTGAATTATGTCAATATGTAGATGTATGTATAGGGAATGAAGAAGATGCCGATACCACTTTAGGTTTTAAAGCAGCAGATACCGATGTAACCAAAGGAGAATTAAATTTAGATGGTTTCAAAGATGTATTCAAGCAAATGCAAGCAAAATTTGGATTTAAATTTATCGCTTCTTCTTTACGTGAGAGCCATAGTGCAAGTGATAATGGATGGAGTGCATTAGTATATGATGGTACTAATTTTCATCATACCAAAGAGTATAATGTTCGTATTGTAGATCGTGTAGGAAGTGGAGATAGTTTTGCGAGTGGTTTAATTTATGGTTTAGTAACTGGAATGCCCATGGCAGAAGCTGCTGAATTTGGAGTAGCTGCTAGTGCCTTAAAACATACTATACCAGGTGATTTAAATCATGCTACATTATCGGATGTGAAAGATTTAATGAAAGGAGATGGTAGTGGCCGTGTACAACGTTAATTGTTAAATAAAAATTTTAAAAATGATCATAGATACTTTACAAAACGCCTCTAAATATTTTAGCGTTCATCCCTTATTTGAAAAAGCTTTCCAATATATTCAAGAACAAAATTTGGATACTTTGGAAGTGGGTAAATCAGATATTGCAGATGGCTTAAAAGCTATTAGTAGTGATGCGCCCGCTAAAACCGCCGAAGTGAGTACTTCAAAGTTTGAATGCCATAATAAAAATATAGATATACAATTATGTATTCATGGTGTGGAGACTATTGGTTGGAAGCCAAGACATAAATGCGTGACACCCAATGGCGAATACAATGATGAAAAGGATGTTCAATTGTATCATGATCAGCCTGACATGTATTTTCAATTGACGAACCATCAATTTGTAATCTTTTTTCCTGAAGATGTGCATGCTCCAATGATTGGAGAAGGTCAAATTAAAAAGATGGTGATCAAAGTAAAAATTTAAATATATAATTGGTTTCAAAAGAATTTATAAAAAAAATAATAGTAAAAAGTAATGAGTAAAATTCAACAAGCTACTGACGCCATTGTGCAACAAGGTATTTTGCCTTTGTATTTTAATGCAGATGAGACAGTAAGCATAGAAACATTAAGAGCCATTTATCGTGCTGGAATCAAAGCAGTAGAATACACCAATAGAGGAGAAGCTGCATTGAAAAATTTTCAAGCAATGGTAAAAGTGCGTGATGCAGAAATGAAAGATATGTTAATAGGAGTGGGTACCATTAAAAATGTAGCACAAGCCACAGATTATATTAATGCAGGTGCTGATTTTTTAGTTAGTCCAGGGTATGTTGCCGAAGTGGCAGATTACACTCATGCTAAAGGACTGTTATATGCTCCGGGTTGTATGACGCCTACCGAAATTATTGCGGCAGAAAATAATGGAGTAAAGTTTATTAAATTATTCCCAGGTAATATGTTAGGCCCTGATTTCTTAAGTAGCATTAAAGAAATATTTCCTAAATTATTATTCATGCCTACAGGTGGAGTGGATACGACTAAAGAAAATATTGAAGGATGGTATAAAGCAGGTGTATGTGCAGTTGGAATGGGAAGTAAATTAATTAGTAAGAAATTAATGGAAGCTAAAGATTATGCTACCATGGAATCAGAAACTAAAACAGTATTGGAATTAATACAAACTATTAAAAATAAATAAATGAAACAGACCTCTGTTGGACATTTTCGTTGGACGATTTGTGCTTTATTATTTTTCGCTACTACTGTCAATTATTTAGACAGACAAGTATTAAGT
This sequence comes from Chitinophagaceae bacterium, assembly GCA_947372105.1. GTDB lineage: Bacteria > Bacteroidota > Bacteroidia > Chitinophagales > Chitinophagaceae > Sediminibacterium. The sequence continues at coordinate 4,206 of CANBSH010000027.1, read as the reverse complement.
TTATTAAAACCCACTTTAGAAGTAGAGTTTGGTTGGAGTAATAGTGATTATGCGAATATTGCTTCTGTCTTTCAATTTGTATATGCCATTTGTTTGTTATTTGCAGGTCGATTTGTAGATAAAGTGGGAACTAAATGGGGCTATGGTTGGGCTATTATCATTTGGTCTTTAGGGGCCATTATACATGCCTATTCTGTTCCTGTTGGTACAGCAGCAGCTACTTTTTTAGGATGGTTTGGAGTGGCAGCAGTGCCAGTTTCCATTGCTGGTTTTATGATATCACGTGCTATATTAGGTTTAGGAGAAGCAGGAAATTTTCCTGCAGCTATTAAAGCCACTGCGGAGTACTTTCCTAAAAAGGAAAGATCCTTTGCTACAGGAATCTTTAACTCTGGTGCCAATGTGGGTGCCGTGTTAGCTCCTTTATCTGTGCCATGGATTGCTAAAACATGGGGTTGGGAAGCCGCTTTTGTGATTGTTGGAGGAATAGGCTTCTTGTGGCTTATTTTTTGGTTTTATTACTATGAAAAACCAACTGAACAAAAAAGAATTTCAGCAAGCGAGTTGGCTTATATTAACACTGATGTTGAAGTAGAAGATACTTATGTAGATGGAAAAATTACCAACAAAATTTCTTGGAGCACTTTATTAAGCTATAAACAAACCTGGGCTTTTGCTTTTGGAAAATTTATGACCGATGGAGTATGGTGGTTCTTCTTATTTTGGTTACCTGGATATTTGAAAGATCAATATAGCATGGAAGGAACTGCTATTATTTTACCCTTATCCATTTTATATAGTATGACGATGGTGGGTAGTGTTGGGGGTGGTTATTTCCCTACCTATTTTATTAATAAGGGAATGAAAGCTTATGATGGTCGTATGAAAGCCATGTTAACTATTGCGTTTATTCCATTGATTGTATTAGCAGTGCAACCATTAGGCTATATTAGTTATTGGGTTCCAGTTATTTTTATAGGAATTGGTACTGCTGCACACCAAGCTTGGTCAGCTAATATTTATACAACCGTTTCTGATATGTTTCCTAAACGTTCTATCGCTACAGTAATTGGTATTGGAGGTATGGCAGGTGGAATGGGCGGTGTATTGGTATCAAAAGTGGGCGGTTGGATGTTTGATGCTTATAAACTCACGGGAGTGAAGCAAGCTTGGGAACAAGCAAGTAGCACTGGTTTTGGTGACTATTTAAATATGATTAAGTCGGCTCAAATCACAGATAAAAAAGGAGTACTGATTGATTTGACTCAAAAAGATTGGTCTAATCTTACTAAAGATGTTCAAGCAAAAATTCAAGCATTAGATCCTTCACATTATGATACCTTCTTAGCGATTCAAAAGCATGCAGTTCATGATTCTTTGACTACTGCTTATACTATTATGTTTGCTTTTTGTGCTTTAGCCTATTTGATTGCTTGGTCAGTCATGAAAGCTTTAGTTCCTAAAGAGAAAATTATCAATTTGTAATTCATAAAGAATGCTTCAAATCTTTGAACAAGCAAAGCAGCGAGGAGGAAAAATTGCCATTCAAAGTAAGGGCCAATCGTATACTTATACTGCATTGTTAAATAGTTCAAGATATTTAGCTTCCAAATTATTACATCAAGAACAAGATTTACAACAAACCAGGGTCGCCTTTATGGTGCATCCTGGTTTTGATTATGTAAGAACCATGTGGGCCATTTGGCAGGCGGGGGGAGTCGCTGTTCCATTATGCTTAACGTATCCTTTGCCTTCTTTGCAATATGTTTTAGAAGATACAGGGGCAAGCCATATAGTGGTATCTAAGGAATTCTCTGAATTATTAAATGAATACGCACAACAACATAAAATTAAATTTTACGTACTCGAAGACTTAAAAAATTCAAATGAATTATTGTCTGAATTACCTCTTATACAAAAAGATCGGAATGCTTTAATTTTATATACAAGTGGCACGACCAATTTACCTAAAGGAGTAGTGACTACGCATGCTAATATTGAAGCTCAAATTAGTACACTGGTGAAGTCTTGGGAATGGACTTCTCAGGATCATACTATTTGTGTATTACCATTGCATCATGTGCATGGCATCATCAATGTGGTAGGATGCTCTATGTGGATAGGGGCTACTTGTACTTTTATACAGTCATTTTCTGCCAATGAAATTTTTCGATTATTTGAACAAGGAGATATTAATGTTTTCATGGCGGTGCCTACCATTTATTTCAAACTAATATCTTATTTAGAAACATTAGATGTTGACAAAAAAGCTGAATTAAAAAAAGGTATGCAAGCTTTTAGATTAATGGTTTGTGGTTCAGCAGCATTGCCCGTATCCGTGATGGAGAAATGGGAAAAAATGAGTGGACATACTTTATTGGAAAGATATGGCATGACCGAATTAGGCATGGCAATTAGTAATCCCTATCATGGAGCACGCAAAGCTGGATATGTGGGTATCCCATTACCTAGTGTGGAAGTGAAATTAGTAGATGAACAATATCAAGAAGTAGAAAAGGGAAGCCCTGGTGAAATTATTGTAAAAGGCCCCAATGTATTTAAAGAGTATTGGAAAAAGCCTACAGCCACAGAAGAAACTTTTACTTCGGATGGTTGGTTTAAAACGGGTGACATTGCAATTGTCGAAGAGGGGTATTATCGTATTATGGGAAGAAGTTCGGTAGATATTATAAAGTCAGGAGGTTATAAAATTTCTGCACTTGAAATAGAAGAGGTATTACGCACGCATCAATGGATCGAAGATTGCGCTGTGGTAGGCATTGCAGATGATGAATGGGGGGAATTAATTGTAGCTGCGCTGGTGTTAAATGAGTCAGCTGCTGCATCATTTGAATCAACCGCTTTAAATGATTGGTTGGTACAACAAATGGCGGGCTACAAAAAGCCTAGAAAATATATAGTCGTAAGTGAATTACCTAGGAACGCGATGGGTAAAGTGGTCAAAAATGAAGTTAAAAAAATATTTAATCAATAACATAATATGAAATTATCAAAGTGCTTTACAATTGCTTTTCTATTTACATGTCTGCAATTAGAACTGCAAGCACAAGGTTTTGAAACTAAATCTAAAGATCTTGCTACAAGGTATAAGAATGATCTATTTAAAACCATCGATTCCACCATCGATTTGCAGTATGGAGAAGCAATCAACTTAAAAGGAGAAAATGAAAAATTACTCCTCAATTTATTTACACCTCCAAGTTCCGACACCGTAAAAAAGAGACCACTCATTTTGTTTATTCATGGAGGAGGTTTTAGGAATAATACAAAATCAAGTTCCTTTAGTAATCGCTTAGGGATACAACTGGGTAAAAGAGGATTTGTAGTAGCTTCTATAGAGTATCGTTTAGGCATTGAAAAAACCAATACCAATAAAGATTATCATGAAGCCATGTTTCGTGCGCAACAAGATGCTCGCGCAGCTGTTCGTTTCTTCAGAAAAAATGCTACTACCTATGGCGTAGATACTTCACAAATATTTTTAGTGGGAAGTTCTGCGGGTTCCATGACGGCATTAGCTGTAGGCTATATGGACGCCAATGAAGTGCCAACGGACATTGATCAATCTAAATGGGGTGATATAGAAGGAAATAGTGGTAATCCTGGGTATTCTTCTAAAGTACATGGGGTATTTAATTTCTGGGGTTCTGTATATGATTATAAATGGATTCAACAAGGAGATATTCCCTTATTTAATACAGCAGGAACTGCCGACAAAACAGTGCCTTACGATAGTTCCTATGATTACCATAGTTTTAAATACGGCCCTTATATTTTATACCAACATTGCTTGAATATAGGAATTCCCACTGCATGGGTTCCTTTTTATGGTGCAGGTCATAGCCTAGACAATAATAAACAAAAAATAGATACTGCTTTAAGTGAAATGTATGCTTTTTTGTACACTCAACTTAAAGTCGTGAAATCAAAAAGTGATGATAAAGTCACAAAATGGGAAAATGATATTGCTAAATTTGATAGCTTAAATAATGTGGAGAAGGATTCTAAAAAATCAGTACTCTTTTTAGGTAGCTCTTATATTCGTTTGTGGGAAAACATAAGAACCGATTTAGATTATAAAAATATTATTCACCGAGGTTTTGGTGGAAGTAATTTACGAGATGTAGCATATTACATAAAAAGAATAGTTTACCCACATCAGCCTAAAGCTATATTTATGTATGT
>CANBSH010000026.1 GCA_947372105.1 Chitinophagaceae bacterium | reverse complement strand
AACATGACTACCCAAAAACAAATAGGATTATTATCATTACCTGTCTTTGTAGCCGCTCTTGGTTATTTTGTTGACGTATACGACCTGCTTTTATTTACAATTGTGCGTCAACCCAGTGTATTAAGTATTGGCTCTACTATGGAAACGATTATTGTAGATAGTGCACACATTATTAATTGGCAAATGTCTGGTTTATTAATAGGTGGAATTTTGTGGGGTGTGTTAGGAGATAAAAAAGGGCGTTTAAAAGTATTATTTGGTTCTATTTTATTATACTCACTAGCTAATATTTTAACTTCCTTTGTTCAAAATGTTGATCAATATGCATATTGCCGTTTTATGGGAGGTATTGGATTGGCAGGAGAACTAGGCGCAGGTATTACCTTGGTGTCCGAAATGTTACCTAAAAATAAAAGAGGGATTGGAACTTCCATGGTGGCGGGTATTGGTCTATTTGGAGCAGTAGTTGCATACTTTACTTTTAAAACGACTAATGATTGGAGATTATGTTATCAAATTGGCGGGGTCCTTGGTTTCTTTTTATTAATTCTTAGAGTAAGAGTGGCTGAATCTTTTATGTTTGAATCAGCAAAGTTGGCCAATATTGATAAAGGAAATTTTTTAATGTTTTTTAATAATGTTTCTCGTTTCAAAAAATACATCAAAGCTATTTTAATTGGTCTACCCACTTGGTTTGTAATAGGTGTGATGGTGAATTATAGTAATAAATTTGCAAGTACATTATATGGGGTGAATTTAATTGATTCTGGAAGGTCCATTATGCTAGCTTATGTTGGTATTGCAACTGGTGATTTATTAATAGGATATATCAGTCAATATTTTAAGAGTCGCAAAAAAGCATTATTGATGTTTTACTCGCTAAGCATTTTAGGTATGATTGCCTTTTTTAGTCCCTATAATAATAGCGATAGTCGCATGTATATGATATGTGCTTTTATGGGATTTAGCACGGGTTATTGGGCGATTTTCAATCAAATGGCTGCAGAGCAATTTGGAACTAACCTAAGGGCTACAGCAGCTACTACAATTCCTAATATGGTGCGCGGAGCCTTACCTTTAATTAATTTTTTATTCTTAGATATTTTACAAAAGCAATTGGGCTGGAATATTGTACAGAGTGGAATGCTAACGGGAGCCATTATTATGTTGGTTACTTTAATTGCTTTTTATTATACAGAGGAAACTTATCACAAGGATTTAGATTATCTAGAAAACGATAATCCATTGCCTTAGTTCATATTATTATGCGTTTATTATTTATCCGTTTTTCATCTATTGGCGATATCGTTTTTACGACCCCTGCTATACGTTGCGCGAAATTGCAAATACCTAACGCGGAAATTCACTTTTTGACAAAGGCTTCCATGAAAAGTGTGACTGAAGCCAATCCTTATATTGATCAGTTTCATTATTTTGATAATAATTTATCAGCACTCATGGATCAATTTAAAGAGATTCAGTTTGACTATATCATTGATTTACATAGCAACTTCCGAACTTTCAAAATCAAAAAAGCATTAGGAGTTCCTGCTTTGACTTATAAAAAATTAAGTATTCAAAAATTCCTGCTCACTAAATGGCATTTAAATTGGATGCCTCATAGACATATTGCCGATAGATGTTTAGACACTTTAAAGCCCTTGGGTGTAGTGAATGATGGTAAAGGGTTGGATCATTTTGTTCCTAATGCTGTAACATTATCAGCTAAGGATATACCCACTGCCCATCAGGCTGGGTATGTTGCATTTGTGATAGGCGCTTCTTATGCTACTAAAAAATTACCCCTAGAACAATTACAACAATTGTGTCATCTCATTCAATATCCCATTGTATTAATTGGTGGGAAAGAAGATGCTGCAATAGGTGAACAAGTAGCATCTGTAAATCCTATAAAAATTTATAACGCTTGTGGCAAATTTAATTTACATGAATCTGCATTATTAGTGCAGCAGTCAAAAACTGTTTTGTCGCATGATACTGGATTTTTATACGTTGCATGTGCATACCATAAAAAGACAGTCGCCATTTGGGGTGCCACTTCGCCTGCTTTGGAAGTGGAGCCATACTACCCGCAAGAACTGGCATTGCAAGACATGTATACGAATGCTATAGTACCCCATTTACCATGTCAGCCTTGTTCTAATTATGGAACTCATATTTGTCCACAAGGACATTTTGCTTGCATGCGTCAGCAAAATTTAAAAGGGATTGCACAAAAAGTAAATGAATATTATATTTCTTAAGAAAACGCTAGTCAATAATTTCCACTCCCTTTTTTATTTCTCGAATTCTTTTTTAATTCTCCAATTCTTTATTAATCCCTTACTCTTATTTTATTTTTTTTAGTTTTCTAAAACCAAGAAGCCCCGCTAATGCGAGGCTTCTATATAAAATAATTCGGTGCTTATTTTAAGGTGCTATAAAGTTTTTAAAACATCGTTCATGTTTCTAACTGCGTCTGCACTTTTGTTGAAAGCAGCTTGTTCATCAGCTGATAAATTCATGTCAACAATTTTCTCCCATCCATTTTTACCTATCACAACAGGTACGCCTAAGCATATATCTGATTGTCCGTATTCGCCATTTAAGCTTACGCAACAAGTGAATAATTTTTTCTCATCTCTCACAATGCTTTCAACTAATGCGGCTCCTGCTGCACCTGGTGCATACCAAGCAGAAGTGCCTAGTAATTTAGTCAATGTAGCACCACCCACCATCGTATCTGCAATTACTTTTTCTTGTTGTTCTGCGTTTAAAAAATCAGTGACAGGAATACTGTTCCAGGTAGCGTGTTTTATTAAAGGGATCATAGTGGTATCACCGTGTCCACCTACCACTAAAGCATTTAAGTCTGCAGGGCTGCAATTTAAATGTGTGCTTAATTGATATTTAAAACGAGCGCTATCTAAAGTGCCACCCATTCCAATAATTCTATTTTTAGGTAAACCTGTAGATTGTAATGCTAAGTATGTCATTGTATCCATTGGGTTACTTATCACAATGATAATAGCATTAGGTGAAAATTTCAAAATGTTTTCACAAACTCCTTTTACAATGCCTGCGTTGGTTCCAATTAATTCTTCACGTGTCATTCCTGGCTTACGTGGCAAACCTGAAGTAATAACTACAACATCTGAGTTGGCAGTTTTAGAATAATCATTAGTAGAACCTGAAATACGTGTATCAAATCCTAATAAGGCTGCAGTTTGCATCATATCCTGTGCTTTACCTTCTGCAAAACCTTCTTTAATATCTAATAAAACTAATTCTGTGGCTAATTCCTTGCGGGCAATATTATCTGCACATGTTGCACCAACTGCTCCTGCGCCAACAACTGTAATTTTCATATCAATTTATTTAAAATAAGTGGGTAAAATTTTTACGGGGCAAAGTTAGCTATTTGCCTTCTATTATTTTGATAAAGTCAAAAATATCTGCGCCTTTATCATATACTTTCACCAAACTGCCGTTTTTATAAAGAGCCACAAAAGGAGTCATTTTTGGATGGAAGAACGACGGGATCATATAACTAGGGTCCCTACCTACTATCATATTAGGCTTATTAACAAACTTAAACTTTTCGGCAAAGGCCTTAATAGATATCATATCTCGGTAGCTGTTCCATACAAATAGCACTCCATTTAACTTATCAGCATATTTATTAATATTTGCTGCTTCTGTTTCACAATGAGAACAATCTGGGCTAAAGAATATTAAAGCAATGTATTTGTAATTGGTAGGCAACTGTTTGTTCGTTATTTCACGACCATCTATTGTATTTAACACGAAAGCAGGAAGTCGCTTGTCCTTTAAATAAGGAGCGGTAGGATCCACTGAAATATCATGATTTTGTGCACTAACACCCATAAAAAAGAGGAGGGTGAACACACTTGCAATGATTTTTTTCATATGTATTAATTTTATCTGTTTAAATTAGGGGTTAGTAGTCATTCTCATTTTTTTAGCATCTTGTAAAAATTCTGACGCAAAAATGAAGTTATTTAATAATTGATTTTGACTATAAATGATTTCTTGATTGGTTCCTTCCCATTCTTTTTTGCCTTGATGTAAATAAATAATGTGCTGCCCAATTTCCATTACACTATTCATATCATGGGTCACTACCAATGTAGTAATATTAAATTCAACGGTTAATTCATGGATCAGTTTATCAATGACCATGGAGGTTTGAGGATCCAAACCTGAATTAGGTTCATCGCAAAATAAATACTTAGGTTCCATGATAATCGCACGAGCCAATGCTACTCTCTTTTTCATCCCGCCACTTATTTCAGCCGGGTACTTTTCATTTACATCTTGCAAATTTACCCTCGCCAAAGTTTTGTTTACTTTTTCTTGCTTTTCTTTTAAAGATAAAGTTGTAAACATATCTAATGGGAATCTTACATTTTCTTCCACTGTTTGAGAATCAAATAATGCATTCCCTTGAAATAACATTCCTATATTATTGCGTAATTCCTTGCGATCTTCTTTAGACATTTGTGAGATAGATTCTCCGTCAAACATCACTTGACCTTTATCTGCTTGTATTAAATCGACCATACATTTAGTAAGCACCGTCTTCCCACTTCCGCTTGCTCCTATGATTAAATTGCATATTCCAGGCTTGAATGTAGCGCTCACATCATCTATGATCACTTTTTCGCCAAAGGCTTTGAATATGTTTTTTACTTCTATCATAATGAGGTTCCAGTAGTTTTAAGCTAAAGGTAGTTGAAGTGATAACAAGTCTTCGAAAGTATCTCTTCTGCTAATGATTTTTGATTGATTGTTTTCAAATAACACTTGAGCGGGCTTGAATCGGGCATTGTAATTACTTGCCATTTCATAGCCATAAGCGCCTGCGTTATAAAACACTAAAAAATCTCCTTCCTCAATACTAGGAATAGGTCTATCCCATGCAAAAGTGTCCGTCTCACAAATATTACCTACTACGGCATAAGGTTGTGCAGGTTTGTCGGGGTGACTTAAATTGTCAATATGATGGTAGGCATCATAAAACATGGGACGAATTAAATGATTCAATCCTGTATTGATTCCTGCAAACACAATATCTCCTGATTGTTTTAATACATTCACTTGTGCAATAAAATAGCCTGCTTCACTCACCATATATTTTCCGGGTTCAAACCAAGCAGTTAATTTGCGACCTAATTTTTCCGAAATTTTTTGCATGAATTGATTCACTTCCGCACCTAATAATGCAATATCAGTTCCTTTTTCTCCCGGTTGATACGGCACTTTAAATCCACCTCCAAAATCCAATACTCTTACCGTAGAGAAGTGCTCTAACATACTTTCAAAAACAGTCGCTGATTGTAAAAAAACTTGCACATCTTTAATTTCACTTCCAGTATGAATATGTAATGTGCTAATATTAAGTGCGTATTTTTTTTGTATCGCTGTTAATTCTTCTAGCTGCGTATAGGGTATGCCAAACTTACTTTTATCATGACCCGTTGAAATTTTTAAATTTCCACCTGCCATAATATTAGGTCTCACGCGCACACCAATGGGATAAGTATCTCCATATTGTGCACCAAATTTTTCTAAATTAGATAAACTATCTATATTAATATTCACTCCTAATGAAACGGCTTCTTGTATTTCTTCAAAGGACACGCTGTTGCTCGTATATAAAACAGTACAAGGATTAAATCCTACATGCAAAGCTAATTTCACTTCATTAATAGAAGAGCAGTCGATATTACATCCTGCTGTATGAATGACTTTTAAAATGTGAATATTAGTGAGTGCCTTACACGCGTAAAAAAATTGTGTAGTAGCGGGATTGAAATGAGTTAATAGATTTTGATATTGCTCTACTATTTTTTCGGCATGGTAAACATACAATGGACTGCCATATTGAATAGCGGCATCCTTTAACTGTGTATAGGTTAAGCTTGACTTCATGCTACGAAGATACAATGAGAACCTTTAATTAGGCTAATCTTGGTCTGAAGAATCCTGAGCTTCGTATCCGTCGGTCTCGGATTCGGTATTAGGGGTGTCTTCGTTTTCTTCTGCATCAATGGCTTCCTCCAATTCATGTGTTTGATCAAACACGCTAGTATCAGTAAAATCTTCTGGTTTCACTACAGTGGCTTCCACAATTTGTTCTGCTAATACTTCACGAATTTTAGGCAAGTCATCGGTTGAATTGATGCCAAAATAATCCATAAAGTTTTTAGAAGTGGCGTAAACCAAAGGTTTACCCGGCATATTTTCGTTACGCCCACTAATGATGATTAATTCCTTCTCTAATAATTTTTGAATAGAATAATCGCTATTCACCCCTCTGATCGCTTCCACTTCTCCTTTGGTGATGGGTTGCTTGTAGGCAATAATAGCTAATGATTCTAAAGCTGCATTGGACAATCGTTTTAAAAATTTATCTCCATTTAATTGTGCAATCGTTTTGTGAAAATCTGGCTTTGTTAAAAATTGCCATCCACCTCCACTTTGTTTTAATTCAAAGGGATAAAATTCGGTACTATACTTTTCTTGAATACCATTTAAAGCACTTTCTACTTGATCCAATGTAATGCGTTCTTCTAAAAATCCAAATGCATTATTAATAAGTTCGGTAATGTCATTTGCGTTTAATGCTTTTTCACTTGCAAAAACCAATGCTTCAATATGAGGTATAATTTGGCTAATTTCCATAATAGGGAGGTGTCTTATCCGTTTAACGCTGCAGCACCACTTACTATCTCGGTTAATTCGGTAGTAATGGCTGCTTGACGAGCACGGTTATAAGATATTTTCAAAGTTTTTAATAATTCGTTCGCGTTTTCACTTGCTTTATCCATTGCAGTCATTCTTGCGCCATGCTCACTTGCATTTGCGTCTAACACTGCTTTGTATAATTGTGTGTTTAAAATTTTTGGCATTAATTCTGCCACTAAAACTTCTTTGGCTGGTTCAAAAATGAAATCTGTTTTTTTCTGACTTTCTTTTTTTACTACTTTAGGAATAGGCAAGAAAGGTTCAGATGAAAACACTTGTGTAGCTGCATTTTTAAATTCGCTGTACACAATTTCTATCGCGTCAAATTCTTTATTTGAAAATGCTTTCATGGCAGCTTGGGCGGCAGCTTGAACATTTTCAAATGTTAAATTCAAAAAGATATCTTTAAAATCAGCATTCGTGTTGTATCCAGATTTAGATAAACTCTCATATCCTTTTTTACCAATATTCCAGATCGTAATTTTTTTATTTGCGTATTTTTCGGCAATCGTTGCTTTGGTCAATTTTACAATGTTCGCATTATAACCTCCGCACAATCCACGATCAGATGTAATCACAATAAACAACACATTGTTCACTGGTCGAGTTTCAGCTAAAGAGATATTCATGTCTCCTTCTAAACTACCCACAATATTGCTCAGCATTTCTTGCAACTTACGAGCGTAAGGACGCATCTGAGTGATGGCGTCTTGTGCACGACGTAATTTAGCCGCACTCACCATCTTCATTGCCTTGGTAATTTGCTGCGTACTTTGAGTACTTTTAATCCTGTTTCTAACTTCTTTTAATTGACCTGCCATAACTGCAAAATTTCTATTTTTTCCTCCCCAAACCCGTCTCCAAATAGAGGGGGGCTTAAGGCGAGCAAAGGTATCATTTTTTCGCCCAATTTTCAATTTTAGGGGGTATCAAGTTAATTTTTATATTGGGAGGGGCCTAATCTAGCCAAACTGCCCTCAATTGCTTACCTTTGGCACCCCCTTAATAGTGGCCAAAATGACATTGGCATAATGATTGACTATAAGGGATAATATATAATATACCAAAGGACTATGTTGCAATTTATTAGTAAAATATTCGGCGGCTCCAAAAGTGAGAAGGATGTTAAAAAGATTGCCCATTTAGTGGCAGTCATTAATGGCCATTTTGAATCTTACAAAAGCCTATCCAACGATGCTTTAAGAGCAAAGACTCCCGAACTAAAAGGGCGTATCAAAACTCATGTTACTTCAATAGATCAAAAAATCGAAGAACAACAGGCCGCTGCGGAAGCTTTGGAAATGAGTGACTTTTTAAGCCGTGATACTATTTATCAAAATATTGATGCTTTAAAAAAGGAGCGTGACCAAGCATTAGAAGAGGCATTATGGGAAATATTGCCAGAAGCATTTGCAGTCGTCAAAGAAACGGCTCGTCGTTTTACAGAAAACACAGAATTAAAAGCTACAGCTACCGAATTAGATCGTCAATTTTCGGTGAAAAAAGAATATGTCACTATACAAGGAGATCAATCTATTTTTCAAACAACTTGGAAAGCAGCCGGTACGCCTGTCACATGGAATATGGTGCACTATGATGTGCAGTTAATTGGAGGAATTGTTTTGCATCAAGGTAAAATTGCCGAGATGTCAACAGGGGAAGGTAAAACGTTGGTGTCTACTTTACCTGCTTACTTAAATGCATTAACAGGAGAAGGGGTACATATAGTAACAGTGAATGATTACTTAGCAAAACGTGATAGTGAATGGAACGGAACTATTTTTGAATGGCTAGGCATCACCGTTGATTGTATCGATAAGCATCAGCCTAATTCGGAAGATCGCCGTAACGCATATCGTGCCGATATTACTTATGGTACTAATAATGAGTTTGGTTTTGATTATTTAAGAGATAATATGGTGCATTCCCCAGAGGAAATGGTGCAACGCAAGCATCACTATGCTATGGTGGATGAGGTGGATTCAGTTTTGATTGATGATGCGAGAACCCCTTTAATTATTTCGGGTCCAATTAGTCATCCAACAGGAGAGCAACAATTTTTTGAGTTAAAACCGCGTATTGAAAAATTAGTAGAGGCGCAAAAAAAAGTAAGCAATCAATTTTTAATTGAAGCGAAGAAAAAAATTAGCGAAGGAAATGATGATCCAAAAGATGGCGGATTGGCTTTATACCGTGCGTTTAGAGGCCTACCTAAAAACAATGCATTAATTAAATTTTTAAGTGAGCCAGGTATTAGAGTGAAATTGCAAAAAGCTGAAAATTATTATTTAGCCGATCAGCAACGCGAAATGCCCATTGTAGATGAAGAATTATATTTCCATATTGATGAAAAAAATAATTCAGTCGAACTCACCGAAAAAGGATTGCAATTAATTACTAAAGCAGGAGAGGATCCTAACTTTTTCTTGTTGCCTGACATTAGTGTTGCATTAAATTCGATTGATCAAAATGCAGGTTTAGCAGCCGATGCTAAAATGCAACAAAAGGAAACGATCATTAACGATTATAGTATTAAGTCGGATCGTATTCATACCGTGAATCAATTATTGAAAGCCTATACTTTATTTGACAATGATGTGGAGTATGTTGTGATAGAAGGACAAGTAAAAATTGTAGATGAGCAAACGGGTCGTATCATGGAAGGCCGTCGTTATTCTGATGGATTACATCAAGCCATTGAAGCCAAAGAAAATGTAAAAATTGAAGCAGCGAGTCAAACTTATGCTACTATTACTTTGCAGAACTTTTTTAGAATGTACCATAAGTTGGCGGGTATGACTGGTACTGCCGAAACAGAAGCGTCTGAGTTTTGGAGTATCTATAAATTAGATGTGATATCCATTCCTACTAATATTCCTGCTATTAGAAATGATGAACAGGATTTAGTATTTAAAACAAAGCGTGAAAAATTTGGAGCAGTCATTGATGCGATTGTTGAATTGCGCGAAAAAGGACGTCCTGTGTTAGTGGGTACTACTTCGGTGGAAGTGAGTGAATTATTAAGTAGAATGTTACGTCAAAAAAACATTCCACACAATGTATTAAATGCCAAGCAACATGCACGAGAAGCACAAGTTGTTGCCGAAGCGGGTTTAACAGGGGCAGTTACGATTGCCACCAACATGGCAGGTCGTGGTACAGATATTAAATTAAGTCCTGAAGTAAAAGCGGCAGGCGGTTTGGCAATATTAGGTACAGAGCGTCATGAATCACGTCGTGTAGATAGACAGTTACGTGGTCGTGCAGGTCGTCAAGGAGATCCGGGTTCTTCTTTATTCTTTGTGTCTTTGGAAGATGATTTAATGCGCATGTTTGGAAGTGAACGTATTGCAAAAGTGATGGACTTCGCCGGATATAAAGAAGGAGAAGTGATTCAACATAGCATGATCACTAAATCTATCGAACGTGCACAAAAGAAAGTGGAAGAAAATAACTTTGGTATTCGTAAGCGATTGTTGGAATATGATGATGTGATGAACAAACAACGTTCTGTAATTTACAAAAAAAGAAGTCACGCTTTGTTTGGAGAAAGATTAGCGTTGGATTTAGATAATGCTTTTTATCAAGTGGTAGAAGCTTTAGCATTAAATCATAAGGCAGCCAATGATTACGAAGGATTTAAATTGGACTTGATTGTTCGATTTGGTTTGGATACTAAAATTACATTAGAACAATTTTCTTCTAATAATGAAAATCAATTAACCGAATTGGCTTATCAAGAAACTATTGCTAATTACGAGTACAGGAAAAAAGAAATGAGTCAACAAAGTATACCTGTGTTTAAAAATATTCGATTACAACAAGGTAATCACATTGAAAACGTCATTGTTCCTGTGAGTGATGGAAAAGTGGCCTTTAATGTGTTAGTCAATTTAGATAAAAACATTAGTTCATCTGGAACTGCTTTGGTTTCTCAGTCCGAAAAATCAATTGCATTAAGTTTGGTGGATGATGCTTGGAAAGAACATTTACGTGCAATGGATGATCTAAAACAATCCGTGCAAACTGCTACCTATGAGCAGAAAGATCCATTAGTAATTTATAAAATGGAAGCTTTTGAAATGTTCCGTAAAATGGATTTGGAAATCAATCATAAGTTAGTTCAGTTTTTATGTCATGCACATATTCCTACAGAATCTAATGGAGTGAAGGAGGGGCGTCAACAAAAAACAGATTTAAGTAAGTTGAGTGCGAATAGAAATGAAGAAGTTGCTGGTGAAAATGGGTATCATGATCCAAGTGAAGCACAAAAACAAACGCCGGTTCAAGTAGGTCCCAAAATTGGTCGTAATGACGCATGTCCTTGCGGAAGTGGAAAAAAATATAAAGCTTGTCACGGAAAAGATGCAGTGTAATATGGTGAACATCAATCAATATATTGATCATACTATTTTAAAGCCCACCTGCTTAGTATCGGACATTGAAAAATTATGTGCTGAAGCAGTGCAATATCAGTTTGCGGCAGTTTGTGTGCCTCCTAATTTTGTGAAATTAGCTAAAGAAAAAATAGCAGGTAGTGCGGTGAAAGTTGCTACTGTAATTGGTTTCCCATTTGGTTACAGTGCCACAGAAGCTAAAATTGCAGAAATCATTTTAGCGATCGTAGATGGCGCCGATGAATTAGATGTAGTGGCTAATATCTCTGCAATAAAAAATGGGGATTGGACAGCCATAGCGGACGAAATCAATCACATTCTTCCTATTATACGTTCTAAAAATAAAGTGGTTAAAATTATCATCGAATCGGGGGTGTTAACCAATGCTGAAATTATTTCTTGCTGTGATATTTATGGTGCAGCAGGGATTGATTATTTAAAAACTTCAACCGGGTATGCCGACAAAGGGGCGAGTGTGGAAACGGTTCAATTATTCAGAAAACATTTACCTGAAAGTGTCCATATTAAAGCTTCAGGAGGAATTCGTGATTATGCTACTGCACAACAAATGATTGACGCAGGGGCTACTCGTATAGGATGTAGTGCCGGAGTGGCCATTGTCACTGGGGCAAATAACAATACCGCATCTAACTATTAATAAATTTGTAACTTGTAAGTATGTTACTTGAAAAAATAAAATCATTAGCCAAAACCTATCAAGCCGAAAATGTTTCGGTGCGTAGGCATTTGCATGCAAACCCTGAATTAAGTTATCAGGAATTTGAAACGAGTAAATATGTGCAAGCTACCTTATCTAAAATTGGAATTCCTTTTACTGTAATCGCAACGACCGGTGTGTTAGGAATTATTGAAGGAAAAAATCCAAACAAAAGAATAGTTGCTTTACGCGCCGATATGGATGCCCTTCCTATTGTTGAAGAAAATAAAGTAGATTATATTTCAAAAAATCATGGAGTCATGCATGCCTGTGGCCATGACGTTCATACGACTATATTATTAGGTGCCGCAAAAATTTTATGGGAATTGCGAAATGAATTTGAGGGCACTATAAAATTATTATTTCAACCAGGAGAAGAAAAAAATCCAGGGGGAGCAAGTTATATGATTCGTGATGGTGCATTGCAAAACCCAATACCACAGGGCATTGTAGGGTTACACGTACATCCTGGTTTAGATAAAGGAAAATTAAGTTTTAGAAAAGGACGCGTCATGGCGAGTGCCGACGAATTATATGTTTCAATTAAAGGTCCAGGTGGACATGCGGCCACTCCGCATCAAACAGTAGATACTGTTTTAGTGGCAGCGCAATTAATTACAAGCTTGCAAACTATTATATCTCGCAATCGAAATCCACAACAACCTTCTGTTTTATCTATCTGTTCTATACATGGAGGAAATACGACCAATGTAATTCCAAGTGAAGTAAAATTAATGGGAACTTTTAGAGCCATGGATGAAACATGGCGTTTTGAAGCACATCAATTAATGATGCAACAAGCTAAAGGATTAGCTCTAGCAACTGGTGCCGAAATAGATTTTAAAGTAGATGTTGGATATCCTACTGTAGATAATGAGCCGGTGATTACCGAAGCTGCTTGGAAATTAGCGGATCAATTTATGGGGGCAGAGAATGTAGAGGAAACCGAAAAAAGAATGGGTGCAGAGGATTTTGGCTATTATTCTCAAGTCATTCCAGGATGTTTCTTTAGAGTGGGGGTCAAAAATGAAGCTCAAGGGATTATACATAATGTACATACACCTCATTTTAATATAGATGAAGCTGCTATTGAGCATGGAGTTGGTATGATGGCCTGGTTAGGCACTCAATTATTCGCATAAATGACTCAAAAAAGCGTTTTATTATAATTTAGTAGCTTTGTGACAGCTATAAACTAACAGTTGTTTTAAAATTATTCCATGTCAAATAAAGAAAATCTAAGAAAAGAACAAGCTTTAGAATACCATGCAAGTGGAAGACCTGGTAAAATTGAAGTGGTTCCTACCAAAGAAGCGAAAACGCAAAAGGATTTATCCTTAGCCTACAGCCCAGGGGTGGCAATTCCTTGTACCGAAATTAAAAACAATCCTAGTGATATATATAAGTATACGGCTAAAGGAAATTTAGTGGGTGTTATCACCAATGGGTCAGCTGTTTTAGGTTTAGGAAATATAGGACCTGAAGCAAGTAAGCCAGTAATGGAAGGGAAAGCGGTATTATTTAAAATTTTTGCAGACATTGATGTATTTGATATTGAAATCAACGAATCGGATCCTGATAAATTTATTGAAATTGTAAAGTCTTTAGAACCCACTTTTGGAGGTATTAACTTAGAAGACATTAAAGCACCAGAGTGTTTTTATATTGAGCAACAATTAAGGGAAAAGATGAATATCCCGGTGATGCATGATGATCAGCATGGAACTGCTATTATTAGTAGTGCTGCATTAATCAATGCATTAGAATTACAAAAAAAGAAAATTGATAAAGTAAAATTTGTCATTAATGGAGCAGGTGCCGCAGCTATGGCTTGTATTAAATTATATGTAGCATTAGGCGCCAAGCATGAAAATTTTATTTTGTTTGATAAAGATGGAGTATTGCATGAAGGAAGAACGGATTTAGGAAATGATCGCAAACCATTTGCCATTAAATTGGCAAGTATGACATTGGCGCAAGCTTTTAAAACAGCAGATGTGTTTTTAGGATTAAGTGTGGGGAATGTGGTAACGCCCGAAATGGTAAAGTCGATGCCTAAAAATCCAATTGTTTTTGCAATGGCGAATCCGGATCCTGAAATTACTTATGATGCAGCAACGGCAGTGCGTAATGATATTATCATGGCAACAGGCCGAACTGATTTCCCTAATCAAGTCAATAATGTATTAGGCTTCCCTTATATTTTTAGAGGGGCATTGGATGTGCGAGCTAAATCCATTAATGAAGCCATGAAATTAGCCGCTGTAAAAGCCTTAGCATCACTAGCTAAAACAGCGGTACCCGATATGGTGAACATGGCGTATAATCAACAAAGTTTATGTTTTGGTCCTGAATATATAATTCCAAAACCTTTAGATCCAAGATTATTAGCAACAGTGGCTCCTGCAGTAGCTAAAGCAGCGATAGAATCGGGAGTAGCTCAAATTAATATTAGCAATTGGGATGAATATATATTATCACTTAATAAACGATTAGGTTTAGATAATCAGTTATTGCGACTAATAAGTAATAAAGCACGACGTGATCCAAAACGTTTAGTTTTCTCTGATGCAGAAAATATAAAAATTTTAAAAGCGGCTAGTATTATATATGATGATGGTATTGCTTATCCCATTTTATTAGGTAACGAAGCACGTATTCGTAAAATTGCAGACAGCAATGGAATCGATATTGCAGACTTGCCCATCATTGATGTTAGAAGTGATGAGATGGAAGAAAAAAGAGAATTTTTTGGTTCCTTATTATTCCAAAAACGTCAACGTAAGGGAATTAATAAATATGAGAGCTTAAAATTAATGCGTACTCAAAATTATTTTGGTGCGATGATGGTTGAAACAGGTGAAGCAGATGCAATGTTGTCGGGTTTAATGAGAAATTATAATGAGGGTATCAAGCCAGCTTTGCAAATTATAGGAACAGATGAGGGTGTGAAAAAGATAGCAGGTATGTATATGATGCTTACCAAAAAAGGGCCTTTGTTTTTAGCAGATACAACAGTGAATATTAATCCGACTGCCGAAGAATTGGCAGACATTGCTTTATTGGTAGCGAAGGAAGTACGTAATTTTAATTTAGAACCACGTATCGCTATGTTGAGTTATAGTAATTTTGGATCAAGCGATACTCCAGAAGCTAAATTAGTGGCAGAAGCTACGCGTTTGGTGAAACAAAAAAATCCTTCCTTAATTGTGGATGGTGAAATGCAAGGAATGTTAGCCTTTAATAAAGAAATCTTAAAGGAAAATTATCCATTCAGTGATTTAGTGGACTGTGATGTGAATGTATTAATCTTCCCTAATTTGACTTCAGGTAACGTTGCTTATCATTTATTAAAAGAAATTGGTGGAGTAGATGTAATTGGCCCCATTTTATTAGGATTGAAAAAACCAGTGAACGTATTACAATTAGGCTCTAGCGTGCGTAATATCATTAATATGGCTACAGTAGCCGTGGTGGATGCACAATTAAAATCGAGAGTGGACACCGATATTGAAGTACAACGTACAAGTTGGTGGAATCGATTAAAAAAACGTAAAAAATAGGCATGAAATTTTTAACCCATTTTGGGAGATACCTGTTGATGTTAAAAGGTATGTTTACTGCTGCCGAAAATAAAAAAATGTTTTGGAAGGAGTATATCAAACAGTGTGTTGATATTGGGATTGGTTCCTTGCCTATCGTAGTCATTATATCCTTTTTTTTAGGTGCTGTAATGACCGTGCAAACTGCAGCACAGTTAGTGAGTCCATTAGTGCCATTAACGACCATTGGAATTATTGTAAGAGATGGTATGTTTTTAGAATTTGCACCTACTTTTTTATGTATCGTATTAGCCGGGGTGGTAGGTAGTAAGATTGCAAGTGAACTTG
Organism: Chitinophagaceae bacterium; assembly: GCA_947372105.1. Lineage (GTDB taxonomy): Bacteria > Bacteroidota > Bacteroidia > Chitinophagales > Chitinophagaceae > Sediminibacterium. The sequence continues at coordinate 12,170 of CANBSH010000026.1, read as the reverse complement.
GGAATATGCGAGTTTCGGAGCAAATTGATGCCTTGGAAATTATGGGCATCAACACCAAAAATTATTTAATTCTACCTAAAATTTTAGGCGCTTTTACGGTGGTGCCTTTATTGGTGGGAATATCTGCTGTGGTGGGGATTTATGGAGGTTATTTAGTAGGAAGCTGGTCTGGTGCTATACCTGCTGAAATTTTTATAACAGGAATTAGAAAAGGGTTAGATACCCATTATATTGTCATTGCTTTTTATAAATCATTTATATTTTCATTCATCATTAGTACCGTTCCTTCCTATTTTGGTTTTTATGTCAAAGGAGGTGCCTTAGAAATTGGTAAAGCCGGAACGCAGTCGGTGGTGGTGAGTTGCATCTTAATTTTAGTCGCAGATTATATAGTGGCTGCTATTGCTTTATAGTTTAACTTTAGTAGTATAAATTATAGCCATGAAAATAAGCTTTCACGGAGCAGCGCGAACTGTTACAGGATCAAAGCATTTGGTGCAATTAAACAATGGAGAAAACATTTTATTGGATTGCGGGTTGTTTCAAGGAATGGGCAGAGACACCGATTCATTGAATGCCAAATTTGGTTTTGATGTCACTCAGGTGAATTATGTTATTTTATCGCATGCGCATATAGATCATACAGGTCTTATTCCTAAATTAGTGAAAGAAGGATTTGATGGAAAAATTTATTGCACACCTGCCACCAAAGCTTTAACCGAAATTTTATTAGCCGATTCTGCCATGATTCAACGTGATGATGCAAAGTATGGCAATAAGCGAAGAGCCAAGCAGGGACTACCTCCCATTGAACCGTTGTATGATTTAGACGATGTGAATTTAGCCATCCCTATGTTAACGGTGGTGGAATATAATACACCCACATCCATTTCACCTTCGGTAGAATTATTATTTACCGATGCGGGACATATTATTGGAAGTGCAGCTGTAAGTTTAAAAATTAAAGAAGACGGGAAAACAAAAGCCCTCACTTTTAGTGGTGATATTGGAAGATATCGCGATATGATTTTACGATCGCCTTCTGTTTTTCCGCCTGCAGATTATATTATTATAGAAAGTACGTATGGTGATAAATTGCATGATTTAATTCATACCACTCCCGATGATTTATTAAAATATATTGAGCATACTTGTGTGGAGCAAAAAGGAAATTTAATTATTCCAGCATTTAGTGTGGGAAGAACACAAGAAATTTTATTTGAATTAAATCAATTATCCTTAGAAAAAAGACTACCGCATATTCCGGTATATGTAGATAGTCCATTAAGTATTGAAGCCACAGATGTTCTCAAAAAATTCCCCAAGTATTTTAATAAAAAAATTCAAAAAATTTTAGAAGTGGATGATGATCCATTTGATTTTGAAGGATTGCGTTATATTAAATCGGTCGAAGAAAGTAAAGCCTTAAATGAAGACCTTCATCCTAAGGTGATTATTTCAGCTTCAGGTATGGCGGATGCAGGAAGAGTAAAACATCATATTAAAAACAATATCAGTAATACTAAGTGTACTATTTTGATGGTGGGTTATTGCGAACCTCATTCTCTAGGGGGGCGTTTAATGAATGGATCCAAAGTTGTAAAAATTTATAGTGAGGAATATGAAGTGAAAGCGCAAGTAGGGTCCATAAAAAGTATGAGTGCGCATGGTGATTATGAGGACTTAATGCAATTCCTAAGTTGTCAAACACCTCATTTAGTGGAACAAGTTTTTGTGGTACATGGAGAAGCCGATGTACAGGATCATTTTTGTGAGCGTCTACGCAAAAAGGGTTTTTTACAAGTGCAGGCGCCTGAATTACATGAAACAGTGGTGTTGAAATAGGGGTTTTATATTTAATTTTAACAAATCAATTGATGCTGAATAGAGTGTCTTGAAAATAATTAAACGATGAAGCAGTTAGTATTAAAAATAAATCCTTTAGATAATGTATTAGTGGCATTGCAACCCTTGCAAAAAAGCCAAGCAATTGTTTTTGAAAATAGCACTTATGTCATGCAGGAAGACATTGCACCTAAACACAAATTTTACATGCATGATATGCTGGAAGGGGGAGAGGTGATTATGTATGGCGTTTTAGTGGGTAAAGTAACTAAAGCAGTAACTGCCGGCACTTTAATGAATACGCAAAATTTACATCATGCAGCGGAACCATTTACATTTAAACCTTATAATTACGAATGGCATTCGCCAGACGTTAGTGTATTTAAGGATAGAACTTTTTTAGGATATCATAGAAAAGATGGATCCGTTGGAACTGCCAATTATTGGTTATTTATTCCTACTGTATTTTGTGAAAACAGAAATTTAGATGTTATCAAAGAAGCATTGCATAATGAATTGGGGTATGCGGATACTCCTAAATACAAGGCCTACACTCATTCTTTAGTGACTGCTTACAAGGAAGGAAAAAAAATGGAAGAAATCACTTCCATTGATTTATCTACAAATGTTCAAAAAAACAACAGAGTGTTCTCGAATATTAATGGAATTAAATTTTTAAATCATCAAGGAGGCTGTGGTGGAACACGTCAAGATGCGGCCATGCTTAGTAAATTATTAGCAGCTTATGCTAATCATCCAAATGTAGCAGGTATTACGGTATTGAGTTTAGGATGTCAGCATTTACAATCCAATGATTTGCAAACTGATATTAAATTACGTAATCCTAATTTCGATAAACCGTTATTTGTTTTTGAACAACAAGAATCAATAAGCGAATCTGATTTAATCGCTAAAGCCATTCGTCAAACTTTCATTGGTTTGATTGAAGCCAATAAATTAACACGACAACCAGCAAGCTTAGATAAATTAACAATAGGAGTAAAGTGTGGAGGTAGTGATGGATTTAGTGGTATTTCTGCTAATCCTGCGGTAGGTTTTTGTGCCGATTTATTAGTAGCATTAGGAGGTAAAGTGTTATTAGCTGAATTTCCGGAATTATGCGGAGTGGAACAAGAGCTTATCAATAGAACTATCCATCCTGAATCGGCCAATAAGTTTATTCATTTAATGGAATCTTATAATAATACAGCATTAAGCGTTGGTTCAGGTTTTCATATGAATCCTTCTCCTGGTAATATTAAAGATGGGTTAATCACAGATGCCATTAAGTCGGCAGGTGCTGCCAAAAAAGGAGGGAACTCTCCTGTTGTAGATGTATTAGACTATACCGAGTTAGCCACTAAGCCAGGATTAAGTTTAGTATGTACTCCAGGTAATGATGTTGAAGCCACCACCGGAAAAGCAGCATCAGGTGCCACTTTAATTTTATTCACAACAGGGTTAGGAACTCCCACTGGCAATCCTGTTTGTCCAACTATTAAAGTATCAAGTAATACAGCATTGGCAAAACGAATGAGTGATATCATTGATATAGATACTGGACCCATTATTGATGGAGAAAAAACAATTGAGCAAATGGGGGCTGAAATTTTAGAATATTGCATTCAAGCAGCCAGTGGTTTGATAACACCTAAGGCGGTTTTATTAAATCAAGACGATTTTATTCCTTGGAAACGTGGGGTGAGTTTATAAAAACAAACTTTGTGGTGTATATAATTGGTAGTTAAATGGAACAATGGGGTCATTGGATTGTTGAAAATTTTTCGCAACCGTAAAGGACTTCATTTTATGAGTTTCCAATTGATGTGTTGCTAAACTAGTAATTTCTTTTTCAGATAAATGGGGACTCATCCATTTATCCGCCATTGCGGAATCTAAAATAGTGGGCATTCTTTTTTTAACATTATGAATCTTACTCATCATTTCATTGGCTACGGTTGTAATAATGCCAAAACTTGGAGTCACTTCTCCAGTTTGGCGGTTTGTCCAAGTATTCCAAACTCCAGCGATGTAAAATAAATTTTCATTTTGTAATGAAATACAATGAGGTATTTTTTCTTTCTCTATTTGCTGCCATTCAAAAAAGTGAGAAGCCAACACTAAACATCTATTATTTAAAATAAAAGGTTCTGCCACTTTGTTGGTTAAAATGGTTTCACCTTTAATATTAAGGGTGGTATATTTTTTACGAGATTCATTCAATTCCTTTTCATTGCCCACCCAATGAGGGATAAGTTCCCAATGCATCAATCCTGCTTGTAAAGAAGGCTTAGAAGCTTCCAAATTAAATAGGACGGGCCAATTGGAGTAGCTAAATCCAGATTGCACAGGAATATCAATAGGTTCGATGTCTATATTTTTATCTCCTATTTTAAGAGTCTTTTTCTTAGGCACTTTAACGCCAATCACATAGCACATGACAATGAAATATTTATGTTGAAAGGTAGGAATATTGATAAAATAATAAACATAAAAATAAAAATTTTTGATCGATCTCAAAAAGAAGTAAGTGGTTTAGTAGAAGCCATTCCTGCGAAATCAATTGTTGCATTAGAGTTAAAATAAAGAGTTAGGTTATTCTATTTTATGCTTTTAACAATTTCTTAGTAAACTAAAGGTTTAAACTTGTATCATAAAGAAAATCCCCGCTTTATGAAAAGAGTAAATCGTTTTTTAGTAAGTATTGTAATTTTATCAAGTGTCATTATGAGTTGTTCAAAATTGGAGCAAAGTACTACAACTAGTACAACCCCTCCAGTGGCTGTAGTTCCCATTACAACTCCTATTGCCACAACGTATCCTGCCATAAAATCCACTTTTGGATCTGAAATTGATGTCAATAATTTAGCCAATTATGCCAATCAAACTAAGCCCACTTATATTACTAAGGATAATACAGGAAACAATCCTATTACCAATGCCAAAGCAACTTTAGGAAGAGTTTTATTTTATGATAAAAATTTAAGTGTCACCAATACAATATCATGTTCAAGTTGTCATAAACAAGAATTTGCATTTTCCGACACCGCCTTAGTGAGTAATGGTGTTTTAGGAGGTCTAACTACTCGTCATACTATGCGTTTAGTCAATGCAAGATTTTCAAATGAATTAAAATTCTTTTGGGACGAACGTGCAGCAAGTTTAGAATTACAAACTACGCAGCCCATTACCAATCATGATGAAATGGGTTTTAGCGGTCAATTGGGTAGAGGAAATATTAATACCTTGCTAACTAAATTACAAGGCATTGATTATTATAATGAATTATTCAAATTTACTTATGGTGACATCAATGTGACGCAAGCGCGTTTACAAGAATGTTTAGCCCAATTTGTGAGAAGCATACAGTCATTTGATTCTAAATATGATGCAGGAAGAGTACTCGTTAATAATGATAACGCAAATTTTAATAATTTAACTGCGACCGAAAATTTAGGTAAAACACTTTTTATGACGCCACCAGTGTTTGATGCGAATAGTAATAGGGTAACCGGCGGTTTGGGTTGCAATGCTTGTCATCGTTCTCCCGAATTTGATATTGACCCCAATTCTCGAAATAATGGTGTGATAGCAGTGGCTAATAGTAATGCTACCGACTTAACGGTCACTAGGGCGCCTTCTTTAAGGGATTTAGTTAATACAGCAGGGACAATGAATGGAAGGTTAATGCATTCAGGGGGCATTAGAGATATTGCTACTGCAGTGTCACACTATGGGGGATTTATAAATGATAATGCAAACTTGGATAATCGATTGAAGCCCAATGGAAGAAATGTACAAAAATTGAATTTGACAGCAGCTGAAATTAATGCGGTAGTGTCCTTCATGAAAACATTAGCTGGTACTAATGTATATGTTGACAAAAAATGGAGTGATCCGTTTGTAAACAATTAGTAAACAGAACGTTCGGCTCCAGTGATAACGATTTCGTAAATAAAGATCTTAATATAAGAGGTTTATGTAACAATATGAATGAACTTAGAGTGATGCAAGTCAAATTCCCTCATTTGACTTTGAAAGATGGTTGAATCAATTTCATAATACTTCTAATTTTTAATTCATTTACAAATGGAGCATTCCAAAATCGCTTTACCAATTGGCATTACCCTTGATCGATTTATTAAAAATATTGATAATATACATCCCAATACCATTGGAGAACTTTCTCAATTATTAAGAGATATTGCATTAGCATCTAAAGTGGTAAACAGGGAAATGAATAAAGCAGGTTTGGTAGATATTATTGGTAATTATGGGAATCAAAATAGTACAGGGGAAGAGCAGCAAAAATTAGATGTGCTTGCTAATATTCGATTTACAAGAGCTTTATCCAAAGGCAAAGAAGCCTGTGGAGTTATTTCAGAAGAAACAGAAGATTTTATAGATTTTAATAACAAAGGTAGTTATATAGTAGCCATTGATCCATTAGATGGCTCTAGTAATATTGATGTCAATGTTTCAGTAGGATCTATATTTTCAATTTATAAAAGAATTACACCAATAGGCACACCCTTAACCAAGAATGATTTTTTACAAAAAGGAATACATCAAGTTGCAGCAGGATATGTCCTTTATGGAACCTCTACCATGTTAGTGCTTACTTTAGGAGATGGGGTTTGTGGCTTTACTTATGAATCCACTTTGGGGGAGTATGTATTATCGCATAAAGACATTGAAATCCCTACTACAGGAAACATCTATTCCATGAATGACGGACTCAATAATTTTATCGTTAATAAATCGGTCATTCATTTTATTGATAATTGTAGAAAACAAAAATTCAGTGCAAGATATATAGGTTCATTAGTGGCCGATTTTCATCGAAATTTATTAAAAGGCGGCATTTATTTATATCCCGAAACAATACATAGTCCAGAAGGGAAATTGCGATTATTATTTGAGTGTAATGCTCTTGCTTTCATAGTAGAACAAGCGGGAGGGAAGGCTACTAATGGCAAAGACAGAATCATGGAAATCGAGCCTTTCGATTTTCATCAAAAATCCAGTTTATACATAGGCTCCGCCGAAATGGTTAGTCAGATTCTACCCTAAACATAAATCAACCTCGATTTATTTGGTTATCAACAATTTAGAATATTTCCGAACGAGTAACTTTAATTACAAATAAGGTGCGTATAGCAATTTATGAATCATCTTTAAGGCGATATATTTTTTCAATAAATGATATATAATTATATATCTTTGTAAAATCAAGCCTAATGATCAGAAAAGTAAAAGAAATGATTAAATTAATAGAGCTTGATGGTTGGTATTTATGTGCGCAACAAGGAAGTCATAAACAGTATAAGCATGCTATTAAAAAAGGAAGAGTAACTATTCCTGATCATGGTAAAAACGACGACCTCGATCATAAAGTGGTTAAATCAATTTTAATGCAAGCTGGATTAAAATAAAATATTAATAGTATGAAAAAAAATATCGTAGAAATTTCATTTGTAAATAATAATTTTTCAGCCTATGTGCCTCTGTTAAAAGGTTGTGTATCCACTGGAAATACTCCCGAAGAAATGAAGGAAAATATAAAACAGGCAATTTCATTACATTTGAAAGGGATGAAAGAAGATGGTGACAAATTACCTCTTTCATTTAAAGGAAAGTATGAGCTTGTATTTAAATTTGATTCGCAAAGTCTTTTAAAATATTATAAAAACGTCATTACTGGCAGTGCCCTTGAGAAATATTCTGGTATCAATCAAAAGCAATTAAATCATTATGCAAATATGCATCGAAAGCCAAGGATGGAGCAGGTTATTAAAATCCAAAATGCATTTTATAATTTAGGGAAAGAATTAATGGAAATTGAGTTGATTAATGCATGGTAGCTTTCTATTTTTTCTAAATAAGTCAATGATCCTTTATTGTTTAATACTTCCATGTAATTACATCTCTTTTGTTCATCATACATCACCTGTTCTAGTAGACTGATCGTATTATTTTTATGAAATATGGAATAATTGTTGACATTATTTAATAATATTTTGTTCTTTTTAGAATTGCTATTTTCTTTGCAAATGAAATAACAAGCAAATTCAATTTGTTTATTAAAATATAATATGAAGAAACAGCTAGACCAATTAAAGGAACAAATTCAAGATGCTAGAATACAACTTTTAGCACATCCTGTTTATGGGCAGATCAATGATTTAAAGGGATTGCAAAATTTCGCTCAATTTCATGTATTTGCAGTTTGGGATTTTATGAGTTTGTTGAAATCCTTACAAATAGGGTTAACTTCAGTAGCATTACCCTGGATGCCTGTGGGTTCGGCAAACACCCGATTTTTAATTAACGAAATTGTTTTAGGAGAGGAGTCTGATGTAGATGAAGAAGGTCAAAGAATTAGTCATTTTGAGTTATATATCAAATCAATGCAACAAATGGGGGCTTCTACTCAATTGATGGATGAGCTGTTGCTAAGTATTCAAAGTGGAAAATCTATAAACGACGCCATTGAATTATCCAATTTACCTATTCAAGTAAAGCAATTTTTACAATTCACTTTTGATATTGCACAACATGCCCCCTTGCATGTGAAAGCTGCTGTTTTTACTTTTGGCAGAGAGGATTTGATTCCAGATATGTTTACTCAAATTTTAAATGAGATTTACGAAGAGCATCCCAATAAGGTTTCTGTTTTTAAATATTATATCGAAAGACATATTGAAGTAGATGGGGGACATCATAGCCAATTAGCATTAGAAATGGTTTCCGAATTATGTGGAGAGGATAACCAAAAATGGGAAGAAGCTACCTTGGCTTCCGTTAAATCCTTACAAATGCGCGCTCAATTATGGGATGCGATTTTACAATCAAAAGGATAATGCTTCTTGGAGCATGGCTCCTTACCCATAGCCTTTCAAACAAACACTTCCTATTTGTTTGGCTTTTTTAACGCTCAACTGCTCAATCAAGCAAGCTTGTTTCGCGGCTTCGCATTAAAAAAGCCTTCCCGATTGCTCGGGAAGGCTTTGTAGCCTCAACAGGAGCGACTTTGGAAGAATTTACTGAGGATGTTAGGGCGATTTTGGATGCCAAAATCAAGAACTTGTAAGCCTGTAATAATAGTGTTTGATGTCAGTATTTAACTAAATTTTTGCCAAATTGTGGTGATATCTGTGGTAATTTCATAAATATATAAGTCTCCCAAGCAAAGTATAATATAAAATATCTTATTTTACTTTTATGGTTTAAAGTAAAATATAAATAATTTTATGTTACTTTGCTAAAACTACATTATCATGATTCAGCTTGAAAAATATGTTTCAGGAAAAAATGAGAAGGACCCTACGGGTTATTCATACTTTATGCCTTCATTAATAAATCAGCAATGGAAATGGGAGGAACAAAGTATTAACACTTTATTAGAGAAGGCTGCAATTAAGCTTGGCGAATTAAATTCATATTCAAAACTAGTTCCTAATATTGATTTATTTATACAGCTTCACGTAACAAAAGAAGCAGTTGTTTCAAGTCGGATTGAAGGAACTAAAACACAAATTGAAGAGGCTTTGATGGATGAAAATGAAATTTCACCTGAAGGAAAAGATGATTGGCAAGAAGTAAATAATTATATCAAAGCACTCAATCAGGCAATCACTGAATTAGAAACGCTCCCAATTTCATCAAGATTAATTAAGAAAACCCACCAAATATTATTGGATAATGCTCGTGGAGAAAATAAACAACCGGGTGAATACAGAAGAAGTCAAAATTGGATAGGAGGTAATACCTTAGCTGATGCAGTTTTTATTCCTCCCCATCAAAAAAATGTTGATGAACTTATGGGAGACTTGGAAAAATTCCTACATAATGAAGACATAAAGGTTCCTGCCTTGATTAAAATAGGAATTGCACATTATCAATTCGAGACTATACATCCATTTCTTGATGGAAATGGACGTATAGGTCGATTATTAATTACATTATTTCTAGTGGACCAAAAAATTCTGAATAAGCCATTATTATATTTATCTGCTTTCTTCGAAAAAAACAAAAGTCTATATTATGACAACCTTACATTTGTAAGAACAAAAAGCGATATGACTCAATGGCTTAAATATTTCTTGGTCGGTGTTGCTGAAACGGCCGAAGATGCCACACAAACATTATCGGATATTTTGGAACTTAAAACAAAACTTGAAATTAGTATTACTACAACATTCGGTAAACGAAGTAATAATGCATTATTATTGCTACAATTTTTATTTACAAAACCAATTGTACATGTTAATCAAGTAAAAGAAGTTACAAGAAGTAGCTATAAGTCGGCAAATGACCTAGTGTCTGATTTTGTAAATGTTGGAATACTTAAAGAAATGACTGGGCAAAACAGAAATAGAATTTTTGGATTTGATCAATATTTGAAAATGTTTTAAAAAAGGTAATTAGTTAATCATAAATTAAAAATCCTAATAGGAGACAGTTTGGAGGAATTTGCTGGGGATGTTAAGGCGATTTTGGATGCCAAGCTTAAGAACTTGTAAAAGCAAAAACCGACCCAATTGGGTCGGTTTTTCATTATCTTCTAAAACAATTATTATTTTAGAAAATAACACTTTGTAGCCTCCTTAGGAACCTGTTTGGAGAAGTTGTCTGCAGATCTGAGGGCGATTTCAGAGTTTAATTTCTAATTGAACAGAACTGATTAGGATAATAAATATATAAATTATATAATACATAAAAGATAGATTATTAATGTTATAGATTTAATGACAATAAGTTTTTGTAGTACATACTTGACTATTAGCATACATTCTGTACTTTCAAATCACTTTAATGATTAAACGTAGGTCATTATATATTATAACTTAGTTTAATGTAATTCTATGAATTTCGCTTCTTACTCACTAATTCAATGTTACTATTTCTTTTTATTCCTTCTTTCCATCATTGTCTTGTTTGACGTACTCATTCGATTTAAATCTCCCATTAAGCTAAAAATCTTTTTCTTATTACTTATTCTTGCTATTGGTATTGGTTCCTTCTCTTTATTTATTAGGACAACGCCGGATCAGTTTATACTTTTAAAAATGACTTGTGCAATGCTTGTTGGAACCTCCATGGTTCAAATATTTACTAATTTATATTTTATCCAACACAAAAAGATTGCCAATATATATACAATTGTTGCTTATACTATTTATGTTTTTTTAATACTTTATGTAGAATTTACTGGATACGATACCGTATTTCCAAAAGCCAATGGTCCAGGATCTCAGACAGCTATTAGTATTAACCTGCCTATATACCTCGACTTTTTTTTAGAAGTTGACTTTATATTTTTTAATTTATTTTGTCTTTATTACATTTATAATATTTTATTTAAATTTTCATTTAAGAATATTTATTTTAAAAGAGTACAAATTTGGACTTTTTCGTTTTTTATGGTCATAGTGACACAATTAATTATTATTGTTATTACGATGATTTTTAAAATACCTAGTGATTTCAAATCTTATATCACAACCCTATACGTTTTAACTTTACTTTTAAATATTTTATATAGACCTAGTTTTATCAATAAAAATGGGTCTAAGATTTCTTTTGGCTTTTTATTTAACAGAAATGACTTCAGTTCCGATATCAAGGAGGTTGATTTTAACTTTCAATTCTTTACAAATTTCTATTACAAGAGTAAGACTGCAAATATTGAAGAATTTTCTAATATCATGGGTGTCAGTAAAGAGATCATGTTTAATTACATCTATTTCACATACTCTATGAGTTTCGAAGAATTGCTTAATAAATCAAGGGTCGAATACTTTGTTGAAATCATCAAGGACGCCAAATTTAAAAATTATACTGTCGAGGCATTGGCCTTGGAAGTTGGATTTAGTTCCAGACAGCGTTTCTACCAGCCATTTAAAAAATACCACGGTGGTAATCCTTCTGATCTTATTGATATTTTAAGTTAATAAGTTATTGAAAATCAATGTCATTTGAAACGTTACAGCTGTAATTTTTAACCAAACAATGACATTTAGAAACGTTACAAGGGTAATTTGTCTATCCATTATTATTTTTCAATTTTTGTGATCTAAACCCCTGGATCATGTCTTTATTTATTTTTTTCAAGAATTTAATTTCTAGGAATCGTTTAAACGATCCTACTAGCAAAAGTGTATTTGATCATTACTTTTTTGATCTAAAGTACTATTTACATAAAGATGCTTCCATTAAAGATTTATCTAATTTATTAAATATTAGTGTTCAAAAACTAGACCAGATTTCACTTGAGAATTATGCTTGTACTTGCGAATTACTAATAAATGAGTACAGGTATA
>CANBSH010000025.1 GCA_947372105.1 Chitinophagaceae bacterium | reverse complement strand
GCTTCAATCATCTTACTAAAATCCATCTGATACAATTGATCCCCACTTAATATTAAAACATATTCAAAATCCATCTTTGCCAAATGTCTTAAAGATTGTCGCACGGCATCTGCTGTTCCTTGAAACCATCCTGGATTATCAGGAGTTTGTTCTGCTGCTAAAATGTCAACAAAGCCTGAACTAAAGGCACTAAAATGATAAGTGTTTTTAATGTGCTGATTAAGCGACGCAGAATTAAATTGAGTCAATACAAAAATGCGATTCAAATTGCTGTTAATACAATTGCTAATAGGAATATCCACTAAACGATACTTGCCTGCTATGGGTACTGCAGGTTTTGACCTACTTGCAGTTAAAGGATATAATCTGGATCCTGCGCCACCTCCTAAAATAATCGAAACTGTTTGTTTTGCAAATAAAGCCATATACTTTGCTATTGATGATTAAATTGATTGATATACATTTTTATAAATGCTCACCACCGATTCCCAACTATGATCAATAGACATAGCTTTATGAATGATTGCTTGCATCTTTTCTTTGTCTTGAAATAAACCAATCGCACGTTCCACCGAATATACAATATCTTCCTCCGTTGCATGTAAAAAACGAATCCCAAAACCGCCTTCGTCTCCAATATCAGTTACCGTATCATGCAAGCCTCCCGTATCACGAACCATAGGAACAGTGCCATAGCGCAAGGAATACATTTGATTCAATCCACAGGGCTCCACCCTGCTAGGCATTAATAAAAAATCGGCACCCGCATAGGCTTCGTGTCCTGTTTTTTCATCATAACCTATAAAGGTATTATACACCCCTGGATATAATTGAATGAGATAGTTCAACGCCGATTCGGTCGCCGTGTCGCCTGCCCCTATGACTAAAAAATTAGCTCCACAATTTGTTTTATCTAGCGCATGTTGTATAGCACCGGGCAAAACATCGGCTGCTTTTTCTCCTACCAATCTTCCAATAAATACAATCAATGGCTTTTCTACATCCAAATTGTATTTAGTACATAAAAATTGTTTATTTTTTCGCTTTCCTTCTTCAAAATTTTCAATCGAATAATGAAATGGCACCATAGGATCGGTGGCTGGATTCCATAGTTCATTATCAATGCCATTTAATATGCCAACACATTTTCCTTGTTCATATTCAAACAAAGACTCCAAACCTGCTGATTGAAATTTAAGTTGATGCATATAGGTTTGACTAACTGTAGTTACTTTATCTGCACATTTCACTGCAGTCGCTAAAGAATTAATACTATTATTCCATTCTAATAATCCATGTTTCCAAGTATCCCAACGCGGGAGCAGTAAACTTTTATCCCAACCCATGGCACCATGATATTGTGCATTATGGATCGTAAACACTGTTTTAATATTTTTTAAAACTTCGTAATCAAAACAATACTTCATCATAAATGGAATAAGCCCTGCTTGATGATCATGACAGTGCAAGATGTCCGGCGGTGAAGTCCAATGAGATAACCAATTCACTACCGCTACTTGAAAACCAATAAAGCGTTCTTGATCATCATTGTAACCATATACTTTGGGACGATCTAATAATCCATGTATATCTACTAAAAAAAGTGAAAAGCCTAATTGATTCGTTTTTTCTTGAATGATCGTGTAATCAAAAAACCAATCTCCTAAATGGGTATTCCCTTTGTAAATAACATCCCATTCATTATTTTGCAAAAAAGGAGTGGCATACATTGGCATCACCACCATAGATTCATCCCCTAATTTTTTTTGATATTTAGGTAATGCTCCTACCACGTCTCCTAATCCTCCGGCTTTCGCCATGGGATAACATTCTGCACTTACATGAAGTATAACCATTTACAAGCGTGTATTATGTTTTAAATTTACAAAATTGTCGCCGAAAAACCGTAATTATTTACCTACTAATTTTAACCTTCAAAATGTGGCTGGAACCATATTTTTAAGTATTTTACAGAATCCTTAAAAAGTAAACTAACTAATGTTATGAGCCAAACCAAACAACCAACTAATACAGGTGCTTTAAGTACGCTTGTTTTAGTATTTTTCTTCTGGGGTTTTATTGCTGCCTCCAACAGTATTTTTATCCCTTTTTGTAAATCACATTTTCAACTGAGTCAATTTGAATCACAATTAATAGGTTCTGCCTTTTATGGCGCTTATTTTATTGGTTCATTGATTTTGTTTTTCTGTTCCAATTTAATTGGATACGATATCCTAAATAAGATTGGATATAAAAAAGGAATTATCTATGGCTTACTTATTTCGGTGGTGGGCGCTTTATTAATTATTCCTGCAGCGAATGCCAATTCATTTCCTGCTATCCTTGCTGCTTTTTTTGTGGTAGCATTAGGCTTTTCTTTACAACAAACCGCAGCACAACCATTCGCTATTTTATTAGGTGACCCCTCTACTGGTTCTCATCGCTTGAATTTAGGAGGAAGTTTAAATAGTATTGGAACTACATTAGGGCCATTGATTGTCAGCTTTTTTCTATTCGGAAGTCCCGATAGTAAAAATGCAGTGGTCACTGTTACCAATATCAATACATTGTATATAATTGTTGCAGGTGTATTTGCGGCAGTGGCTATCTTCTTTAGTATTTCTAAAAGTTTACCAGATGGTAAAAATGACGAGAAATTTGAAACAGCCAACAAAGCGGCAAGTTCTCTATTTGTAATGACATTATTAATTGGAGCTATTATTGTTTTAGGACAATTAACAGACGTTCCTAAATTAACATTATTGTTATTTACTTTAGTATCTGTTGTAGTTGTTTTATTTTACTCTAATAGCAGCGCCAATAAAAACGAAGCGGGTTGGGGAGCTATGAAATATGAACAATTAATTTATGGAATGTTGGGTATCTTTATTTATGTAGGTGTTGAAGTAACGATTGATAACAACTTTGGTGCACTTTTAAAAACTCCAGGATACATTACTGCAGCGGGTTTAGATGAAAGCCAAATTTCAAAATATATTTCCTTGTATTGGGGAAGTTTAATGATTGGTCGTTGGACGGGTGCGGTGAGTGTATTTAACTTACAAGGCACTATGAAAAAAATCATGATGGCAATTGTTCCTTTTATCGCCTTTGCTGTGGTATTAGGAGTAAGTAAAGTATATGGTAACGACATCACTGACTTATTTGGTTATGCTGTTTGTATAGCAATCGCAGTAGCTGCCTTCTTCTATGGTCAAGAAAAACCTGTTAAAACTTTAATTACAGTTTCTGTTTTAGCTGCTGTTGCTATGTTAGTAGGTGTATTCACCTCTGGTATTACTTCTGTATATGCTTTTATGGCAGGGGGATTATTTTGCTCTGTGATGTGGCCTTGCATCTTCTCTTTAGGGGTAGGTGGTTTAGGAAAATATACCAGTCAAGGTTCTGCATTCTTGATTATGATGATATTAGGAGGTGCTATTATCCCACCATTACAAGGTGCTTTTGGTGATAACCCTAGCGTTGGCATGCACCAATCTTATTTATTAGCTGCAGCTTGTTTTGGTATTTTAGCATTGATCGCATTAAAATTAAAAAGTGTACTTAAAAAGCAAGGCTTTGATTTTGATGCTCAAGTAAGTGGTGGACATTAATTTGATTGAATGATTTATTAAAATATTTTTTACAATGGATTCTTTTGTAGTAGGAGTAGATATTGGAGGTACCGGAACCAAATTTGGTATCGTAGATAATGTTGGCAATGTATTATTTGCTAGTGAAATTTCTACCAAGAAACATAAAGAAGTGTACTCATTTATAGATGAGTTATACCAAGAATTAAGTATACTCATCGAAAAAGTGGGTGGTGTAGGACGTATTAAAGGAATTGGCGTAGGTGCTCCTAATGGGAATGTTTACACAGGAACTATCGAATACGCTCCTAACCTACCTTGGAAAGGAATTATTCCATTAGCTAAAATGTTACAGGATAAATTTAAAATTCCTGTTCGTTTAACCAATGATGCAAATGCTGCTGCAGTAGGTGAAATGATGTACGGAGCCGCACAAGGGATGAAAGATTTTATCATGATCACATTAGGAACTGGCGTGGGAAGTGGTATTGTTGCCAATGGCCAACTCATTTATGGTCATGATGGATTTGCTGGTGAATTAGGTCATACTATTATTATCCCTGATGGACGTTTACATGCTGGCACAGGTAAAAGAGGTTCTTTAGAAAGTTATGCTTCTGCTACTGGTGTTACTGAATCTGCACTGGAAATTTTAAATCAAACAGATCGTCCAAGTTTATTAAGAGATATCCCTCGTGAAGAATTAAATTCTAAAGCTGTTTTTGAAGCAGCCACCAAAGGTGACGAAGTCGCTAAAGAAGTATTTGAATTTACGGGTAAAATTTTAGGAATGGCACTCGCTAACTTTGTAATGTTTTCTAGTCCGGAAGCCATCATATTATTTGGAGGATTAACAAAAGCGGGTGATTTAATTTTAAAACCTACTCGCGAACATTTGGAAGCAAACGTGATTGAAATTTTTCAAAATAAAGTGAAAATTTTAGTAAGTCACTTAAAAGAATCAGATGCTGCCATTTTAGGCGCAAGCGCTTTGATGTGGGAATTATAAAGTGAATAATGCATTTTGATTAGTGCATTTTGAAAAATGAAAAAATTTACAATTAAAAAGGCCCCGACTTGTCGGGGCCTTTTTTTGGTTTATACGTTTATTGCTTTTTCTTCCATCCATTTGTTTCTACCCCATCCTTGAATCACATGTTTTTCACTGTGATAAGAAGACCTTACTAAAGGGCCACTTTCAACATAATCAAACCCAAGTTCATACCCAATTTGTCTAAGTTCATTAAATTCATCTGGATGTACATAACGTTGCACCGGCAAATGTTTTTTAGTAGGCTGTAAATATTGCCCTATGGTTAATACATCCGTACCCACATTTACTAGATCTTTCATGGTTTGAATCACTTCTTCTTTTTCTTCTCCAATTCCAAGCATGATTCCTGTTTTAGTGCGCATCCCACCTTTTTTCAAAGTTTCTAAAACACCCAAACTTCGACGATATTTGGCTTGCACTCTCACCATTTTAGTATTACGCTCCACTGTCTCCATATTATGGCTCACTACTTCTGGAGCTGCTTCAATGATCCTTTGTATTTGATCTGGTATTCCTCTGAAGTCTGGAATTAATGTTTCTAAAGTGGTTGAAGGGGATAAGGTTTTAATCGCTTTAATGGTATTAAACCAAATGATAGAACCTCCATCTGGCAATTCATCTCTGTCCACACTCGTTAGTACTGCATGCTTCACTTTCATTAATAATATAGCTTCTGCTACACGTTGTGGTTCGTCCCATTCAACTGGCAAAGGACGTCCTGTTGCCACTGCACAAAATTGACAACTACGGGTACAGATATTCCCCAAAATCATAAACGTAGCTGTTCCTTCTCCCCAACACTCTCCCATATTGGGGCAATTACCGCTTTCACAAATGGTATGTAATTTATGCTTATCCACCAAACCTCTTACATGCTTATAACTTTCGCCAATAGGTAACTTAACGCGCAACCAATTGGGTTTTTTTATAACAGAAGATTCAGTGTTTTGTAGGATCGGTAATTCTTGCATATTGTAATTCCTTAACAGCAGCAAAAATACATTACTTGTGCTAAAATTGATCGATAAATATGAATTGAATCACCCCTATTCTTGACATTATTTGTAAATTTACCTAAATCACAAACCTTCATTATAAATCACAAAGCTTAATTCTAAATCATAAACCTCATTATATGACAGCTACAGTTACCTACGAATCCAATTTACGCACTACTTGCTTACACTTGCAAAGTGGATCTGCAATTGAAACCGATGCGCCTACAGACAACAAGGGTAAAGGTGAACGTTTCTCTCCAACCGATTTAATTGCAACGGGTTTAGGAGCTTGTATGATTACCACAATGGGTATCAAAGCCGAATCCATGGGTATTGCATTAGATGGTGCTCAAGTTGAAGTGACTAAAATTATGAAGTCAGACCCTAGACGTATTGGTAAAATTATCACTCATATTACCATGCCTGGAGGATTAGGGTTAGATGATAAAAACAAAGAAATTTTAGAAAGAGTAGCAAGAACTTGTCCGGTAGAAAGAAGTTTGCATCCTGAAGTAGAACTAGAAATTAGTTTTGATTGGAAGTGATAGGAAGTGATTGGAGTAAAATTACTTAAATCACTTTTAATTTTTGAAGCTGCTGCATTAGCCTGCTCACAGGAAGCCCCATGACATTATAAAAATCTCCTTGGATATTTTGGATGCCAACCACTCCAATCCATTCTTGAATGGCATACCCTCCTGCTTTATCATAAGGCTTATATTCATCTACATAAAATTCAATTTGCTGTTTAGTAAGTGGATGGAAAGTTACTTGAGTGGTTTCACTAAAAGAATGTGTTTCACCTTGGTATAAAATAGAAACCCCTGTAATGACTTGATGTGTTTTCCCTGCTAATTTGAGTAAGGAATCAATGGCTTGCTCACGATTCAGGGGCTTACCTAAAATTTCATTGTCTAAAACAACAATAGTATCAGCTGCAACAATACAGGTTATATTTCCGTTTTCCACTTTTTCCTTTACTGCCAGCGCTTTTTGATGTGCTATATAAATAGGCACTTCTTGCATAGATAGCGAAGCAGGAAATTCTTCATTGGTTTCTGAGACTATAACTTCAAAAGAGACTCTAGCCCATTCTAATAACATTTTTCGACGAGGTGATTGAGAAGCTAGAATAATAGATGCCATAAGATGAAAAACAATTAATATAAAAAATAAAAAAAGCCCATAGACAAAACGCCTGCTAACATAGCCATTTTAATCCACCAACTTAGTCGGCTAAAATCTTGACTGGTATAGGCTTTAGGCAATTGATACAAAACGTAAACCAAAGGTGCAATAATTAAAATGACACAATAAAATACACTACCATACCATCCAAAAGGAATGACGTATAATTGAATGATCGCTAAAATAGCCACTACAACGATCAACCATACCGCTAAATATACTTTAGTAGCTCTCAAGCCCCAAACAATGGGAATGGTTCTGCATCCATATTTTGCATCTCCTTCCATATCCTCCATATCTTTCAATGCTTCTCTAATAATAGTTAGCACAAAAGCAAATGCTGTATATAAAACCATCAACTTAAAAAATCGTAAATGATGTAAAGGAGATTCTTGAGGATGAAATAATTCGGCGGCTGTAAACTTGCTAAAATAAACTACTGCAATTGCCCAAGCTGTTAATACTGCAATTAAAACATTGCCTATTAATAATTGTTTTTTTAAAGTGGTAGAATAAAACCACAAAAATAAAATAGACAACAAATTGGCAACATGAATATGCCAGTAATTGTGAAAAGGAAAAGCAATCATGGTTAAATACAATCCAATCATACTTAAAAACAAATGCCAAAAAATAACCCACCTCCTGCTAATAATATTACTCACTACTACTTTACTGGGCTTGTTGATTTGATCTATATTAATATCAAAATAATCATTAATCACATAGCCTGCGGCAGCAATACATAAGGAAGAAAAAAGAATGAATAAAAAAGAATTATTAAAAGGGTTTGAATCCGTGGGATACAAGGGATGATAAATACACCACTGAAATAAACATTGGGCAACTAAAATAAAAAATAAATTAGGCCAGCGAACTAATTTTAAAAAGGAAATAAATAATTTCAAGGGGGATGAATTTAGAATTATTTTGCCCTAATTTGATCCTCGGTATCCCAATGATCATTCAACTTTAATACTTTTTCAATTACTTCACGTGCACAACCCTCTCCTCCTTTAGCAACTGCTTTGTAAGTGGAAATGGTTTTAATTTCGGCAGCCGCATCTGCTGGACAGGCAGCAATTCCTGCTAAACGCATCGCTTCATAATCAGGCATATCATCTCCCATGAATAAAATTTGATCCATTGGGATATTTTGTTGATTGGATAGCTCTTGTAATAATGTTTTTTTATCTCCAACCCGCATATGCACTTCATGAATTCCAAGTCCTTTTAAGCGCTCTTCTACTTCAACAGAATTGCCACCAGATATAATCCAAACCTGATAGCCTTTTTTTATAGCCAGCTGTAAAGCATAGCCGTCCTTAATATTCATAGTCCTAATGAGTAAACCATTAGGCATCACAATTAATGTCCCATTGGTTAATACCCCATCTACATCAAAGGCAAAACATTTTATATTTTTTAAACTTGTTAGCAATCAGAATGATTTAGGATATAAATGTAACTTATTTTATGGAATAGTACTTGTACCGAATATTTTGTCAGATTATTGTAACTTATTTTTTTTGACCTATTTTTTGACTTATTTTTTTTGATTGTCTCTCCACTCATATACCCAAGCACTTTGTATCATTTCCAAATGGCCTTCACTAGACTGTTCTTTTGTACCTTCAAAATGAGGAAGTGTCAACACCCAGTCTAATAAATCGGTAAAACGAACTCGATATATTTTGGACTCTGTAAAATCATTCCCAAACTTCTCGTATAATTTTTGAGCGATGTCCTCATGGTCATTCCAATTAATGGGTGGTTCAAATTGATTCATATTATTATTTTTCAAAGTTTATTCTCCTAAAAATTGTGTTTGGTCTGGCAAAGTCACTTCTATCTCCCCTGTTTGATTTTTATCCAAAATACATTGGCAACCTAAACGAGATTCAATACGTGGAATTAAAGCACGATCAATAAAATCCTCTTCCTTATCGGATAATTCAGCTAAAAATTCAGCTCCTGCTTTCACATATAGATGGCAGGTACTACAAGCGCATACACCCCCACAATTATGATGCAATTCGATACCCGCATCTAAAATGGCTTCTAATATACTTTGGTCCGCTTCCACATTATTAAGTGTTACCGACGCTAGCCCCTTTTGTTCAAAATTGATTTTGATTGAATACATAGTTCTTTTAAATATATTTTGCAAAAATAGAGTTAATCAGTGAATGCCTTCACTCAAAAGGTATTTTTTCATTACGAAATACAAAAAAAATAAAGAGTATAGTAGGTACCGAGCTATCTTTGCAGCAAAATTGGAACCATGGCTAAAACAGGGTTTTCGGAAAGGATGTATTTGCGTTATTTAAGAACCAAATTCAAAACCTTAGGGATGGTCTCCCCACCTACTGCGGGTAAAATGGCGTTTGATTTGTTTTGTACCCCTTACCCTAAATATAAAAAACGCAAAGCCCCAGCTATATTCCATCAGGCACAGCGAAAGGAACTTAAATTAAAAGAAGGCATTATCATTAAAGGATTTGAGTGGAAAGCAACCAAGGACAATGGCAAAACTGTTTTAATTGCGCATGGCTATGCAAGTTTTGGATACAAATTTGAACAATATGTGGCTCCGTTATTAAAAATGGGATATAGAGTGCTCATTTTTGACGCACCAGCTCATGGAAGAAGTGAGGGAAAACATATTAATATACCTATATATAAGAGTGCCATTGAACAAATCCATGATCAATTAGGGCCTATCGATCATTTTATTGGTCATTCTTTAGGGGGAATCACTTTAGCAATGATTGCCGAAACCATCGAAAATCCTACGCAACATCGATTTGTTTTAATTGCACCGGCCACTAAAACCTCTACTACTTTTGAGAATTACTTTAATATGATGCATTTTAGTGAGGATATCCGTAATGCATTTTTAGACGTGATTAAACAACGTAGTTCTCAACCCATAAGTTACTTTGAAGCAGATCGAGCTATTGAAAATTATACGGGCCCCATTCTATGGATTCATGACGAAAATGATCCTATTTGCCCTTATGCTGATTTAAAAGATTTTCAAAAAAAAGCTGGTGATTCAATTAAATTCTTGATTACCAATAGTTTAGGACACAATAAAGTGTACAAAAATCAAGCCGTAATAGACCAAATCATGCAATTTTTAGCTCCCTAATTTCAAGTTATTTTTATTTTTTAGCCGAATGCTATAATATTGCAAGGCGAGAATAAAATAGCTAGGCTTACCAATAGACTACTTTTTTATTTTATAAAATGTTGATTTTCAATATATAAACACCTTGTGGCGTATGGCAAAGAACTTATTAATAGTGGAGTCCCCTGCAAAGGCAAAGACCATTGAAAAAATTTTGGGAGAAGATTTTGAAGTAAGAAGTTGTTATGGTCATATCCGTGATTTAGAGAAAGTGGATATGGGGATAGATCTTAAGAACCATTTTTTACCTAGATATACGGTTCCTGCAGAGAAAGAAAAAGTAGTGAAAGAATTAAAATCCATGGCAAAAAAAGCCAAGGAAGTTTGGTTGGCATCGGATGAGGACCGTGAAGGAGAAAGTATTAGTTGGCATTTATCTGAAGTATTAGGTTTAGACCCTAAGAAAACAAAAAGAATAGTATTCCATGAAATCACTGCACCTGCCATAAAAAAAGCAGTTGACAATCCACGTTTCATCAATATGGATTTAGTAGATGCACAACAAGCGCGTCGTATTTTGGATCGTATTGTTGGTTTTGAATTAAGTCCGGTTTTATGGCGTAAAATTGGAATGCAAAGAAGCTTGAGTGCGGGTCGTGTTCAAAGTGTTGCCGTAAGATTAATTGCAGAACGCGAAAGAGAAATCAATCAATTTAATCCCGAAAGTGTTTATAAAATTTCTGCCTTATTTTCAGCATTAGATATTCAAAAAAAGAAAGTTAAATTTAAAGCAGAAGGTCCGCAAAAAATGGCCAACGGAAAATCGGCCGAGAAATTTTTAACCGATTGTAAAGGGGCTACCTATACGGTGAAAGACATTCAAGTAAAAGACGGGAAACGCACTCCCTCTGCACCTTTCACAACTTCTACCTTACAACAAGAAGCTTCTAGAAAATTAGGATACAGTGTTAGCAAAACCATGTTATTGGCTCAAAAATTATATGAAAGTGGTAAAATCACTTACATGAGAACCGATAGTATTAGTTTAAGCGAAACCGCAATTGATGCTATCCAAAAAGAAATCAAATCTAGCTTTGGTAATGAATATTATCAACCTAGAAAGTTTAAGAATAAAAATGAAAATGCACAAGAAGCGCATGAAGCCATTCGCCCTACCTACATGAATGAAAGTAAAGTAGATGATGCTGACTTAAATCGTTTATATGAATTAATTTGGAAGAGAACTATCGCTTCTCAAATGAGTGATGCACAGTTTGAAAAAACAGTGGCTAAAATTGAAATTTCTACCAACAAAGAAAACTTAACTGCTTCGGGTGAAGTGATGAAATTTGATGGCTTCCTAAAAGTTTATTTAGAAAGTAAAGACGATGATGATGAAGATGATACTTTGGAAGAAGGAGATGAAAGTTTATTACCTCCATTAACAGTGGGTCAAAAATTAGACTTTATTGAAATGACTGGATTGGAAAGATTTAGCCGTCCAAGTTCCAGATATACCGAAGCTTCTTTGGTGAAAAAATTAGAAGAATTGGGCATTGGACGCCCCTCTACTTATGCTCCTACTATTACCACCATTATGAAGCGTAACTATGTAGAGAAAAGAGAGAAGGAAGGAATTAAAAGAAACTATCAAATTTTGTCCTTAGATAATAAAGATGAAATTAAAACTGTCACTGCTTCGGAAGTAACAGGTGCTGAAAAAAATAAATTATCCCCTACTGACTTAGGTTTAGTGGTAACCGACTTTTTAAAATTGCACTTTTCAAAAGTCATGGATTTTGGATTTACAGCTAAAATTGAAGGTGAATTTGATGAAATAGCGGCAGGTAAACTATTATGGAGTGATATGATTGCTTCCTTTTACGAACCTTTCCATACCACCATTGAACATACCCTTGAAACTGCCGAAAGAGCGAAAGGAGAAAGAGAATTAGGCTTTGATCCAGTGAGTGGCAAGAAATTAATTACCCGTATGGGTAGATATGGTCCCATGGTTCAAATTGGACATCAGGATGAGGAAGAAAAACCTCGTTTTGCTAAATTAAAAGCAAGTCAAAGTATTGAAACCATCAGTTTTGACGAGGCAATGGAGCTATTCAAATTACCAAGAGCCCTAGGATTATTTGAAGAGGAAGAAGTCTCCGTAAATATTGGTCGCTTTGGCCCTTATGCGGCGCATGCTAAGAAGTTCTATTCCCTGAACAAGGAAATGGACCCTTACACAGTAACATTGGAGGAATTGACTCCTATGATTGCGGAAAAACGTAAGGCGAAAGATGAGCGTACGATTAAAGTATTTGAAAAAGAAAAAATACAATTATTACGAGGTCCTTATGGTCCCTATATTAAACAAGGTTTAAGGAATTATAAATTAACCAAGGAGCAACAAGAGAAAGTGGAAACCTTAACCATTGAAGAAGTGAATGCCATCATTGCGGAATTAAAGGCAAATCCTCCGCGTAAAACAGCCAGAAAAAAGAAAGCTTCTTAATAAGAGGTTCGAATAAAAAGTCATCTTAATAAGATTCCTTTAAAAAAGATACCTATAAAAAAAGCCTCCCCGATTACTTGGGAAGGCTTTTTTTATTCATGGAATGGATAATATCTAAATTGAATATTCCGTTTTAATGTTAAATTAAATTATGTTAAGCAAAGTTAGGCTTACTCATTAATTTCAAATACTGCACATGCGCTTTAATAGCACTTGCCACTGTAGGATATTCGTTATACTTTAATTTAAAATCGGCACAGGTCTTTTTTACAATTTCAGCAATGGCTGGATAATGAACATGTGAAATTTTAGGAAATAAATGATGTTCAATTTGGAAATTCAACCCTCCTACTAACCAGCTCACTAATTTACTTTTAGTAGCAAAGTTGGCAGTGGTTTGAATTTGATGCGTTGCAAACTCATCTGGCATTACATTTTCAGGCTGAAGGGCCGTCGGGAATTCAGTATCCACAACAGTATGCGCTAATTGAAATACAATACTTAATACAAACCCCGCAAAACAAGTAGTAACAAGGAATCCTACTAACCAACTCACCCATCCCAACATATAGACTGGAACTAAAATGAATACAGCTGCATGGTATAATTTGACAGCCCAGAATTCTAGGTGATCTAGAAATGACATTTTCTTTAAAGAAACTGATCCAATTTTACGTGAAAAGTATTTTTGATAATCAGTAAAGAATAACCAGAAAATATATAATAAGCAATATAAAATCCAGAAATAAATATGTTGAAAACGATGTAATAAATAATGTTTTTGAGTAGGTGCCATTCGCATTAAAACGCCCACTTCAATATCGTCATCTACTCCATCTATATTAGTGTAAGTATGGTGAATAGTGACATGCTTCATCCCCCACATAAAACGACTTGCCCCAAGAATACTAATAGATGAAGAAGCTAGCTTATTAAGCCAAGCATATTTGCTAAAACTTCCATGACTACCATCATGCATCACGTTAAATCCGATAGCCGCTATCAATCCTCCAAAAAAGACACATTCTAAAATAGCATAGAAAGTAGGTGGAGTAAAAAATACTAAATGAATATAAGTCAACACAAAAAGTGATAATAAAATAACTGCTTTTGAAAATAATTTATAGTTGCCTGTTCCTTTTATATCATGCTGTTCCAAGTAAGCATTCACTCTTCTTTTTAATTCGGAATGCAATGATTTTGCTACTACAGGAAACTTAGGAGCAGAGAATTGAATATTAGACATGTTGATAGTTATGAGTATATACAAAGAAACATCAAAAAACCTAAGTCACCCTTCATTTGGGTGATTATTTGCGGGGAACGTTAATAAAATATATTTATTATGTAAACTATTGTTAATTATATCCACAGCAGTGGGATAACTAAAACGAAATAATTCGCATATTTTACGTTGATTTGGGTATTGAATGAATGGATCCAACAAATTCACTATTTAACAAACACCCATTCTTTACATAATGAGTACACCCAACGAAATAAAAGCATTATTTAAATTAATAGACGACCCCGACGAAGAAATATTCAACACTATTTCGGATCGTTTATTAAATTACGGAACACCAATTATTCCCGACCTGGAACATCTCTGGGAAAACACTTTAGAGGAAGCCACTTTAGAGCGAATCGAAAAGATGATTTACAAGCTTAGATTTCAAGATTTGAAAGAAGCTTTTGCGGAATGGAAAATGAAACCAGAGCCTTCTTTATTAGAAGGTGCTCTGTTACTCAATAAATATCAACATCCAGAACAAGCCGAAGACACACTTCGTAATCAACTTGAAAAAATTAGAAGAAATATATGGTTAGAGTTGAATAATTATTTAACTCCGTTAGAGCAAGCCAATGTACTACGTAATATTTTATATAACTATTATCAAATCAAAGGCGTAGAGGTCAATTACGAAAAGCCAGAAGAATTTTTATTATCCGCACCTCTTCTTACTAAAAAAGGGAATGCATTTGCAAATACTTTATTATATGCAGAGCTTTGTCAACAATTAGAAATTGAAGCACATTTTATTAATATACCCAAACAATGTATTGTAGCATTTTATGCATCCGATTGGGATCCTAATGAAATTTACCCTAATCCACAGGAATACATTCAGTTTTATATTGAAGGAACTACAGGTCATGCCTTTTCTCAAAAGGACCTTGATAACTATTTTTTAAGATCCAACATTGAACCTAAAAATATTTATTACAAGCGACTATCAAACCTAAGGATCATTAAAAAAATGATTACCGAATTTGCGAAGTGTTTTCAAAGCCCCATCTTACAATACAAGCAAACCGACCTTTTGTTATTAGCCGATTTATTAGATAGTTAAACCCATCACTTCGTTAATAAAAAAGATATGAATAACTTGCAATGGGATGAATTTGCTAAAGTGGATATCCGATGTGGCACTATCATTGAAGCACATACTTTCCCTAATGCCAAAAAGCCTGCTTATCAATTAACGATTGATTTTGGCCCCTTAGGCATCAAAAAATCTTCGGCTCAAATAACGGCACATTACGAGTTGGACAATTTAATAGGAAAACAAATTGTTGCTGTTGTAAATTTTCCGCCCAAACAAATCGCTAACTTTATGAGTGAATGCTTGGTACTGGGTGTATATGATCAACAAAATCAAGTCGTTTTACTCACCCCCACCCACACTGTGGATAATGGACAACCCATTGGTTAATGGAAGATACCTTCACCCATATTTATCAAAGTCCTATTGGTGCCATAAAAATCACTTCTCAACAACATTGTATTCAAGAAATCATTTTCACTGATCGTCCCGAATTAGTCACACTCAGCGAAACCATGCCCGAAGTCATACATCAATGTATGGAAGAATTGATTGAATATTTTTCAGGATCCAGACGTTCTTTCACCGTAGCTATTGATCAGGGCGGTACCGAGTTTCAACAAAAAGTGTGGAAGGAATTACATGAACTTCCCTTTGGAAAAACCTTGAGCTATGGAGATGTAGCTAAAAAAATGGGAGATCCTAATTTGGTGAGAGCCGTTGCCAATGCCAATGGGAAAAACAAAATCGCCATTATCATTCCTTGCCATCGTATTATTGGATCAGATAAATCATTAGTAGGCTATGCCTGGGGAAAATCAAGGAAAAAATGGCTTTTACAACACGAATTCAGACTTGCATTAGGCGTTCAAACTTTATTTTAGAACAGATCCATCAAAACCAAAAGGAAGCAAATCCTTTGCTGATTTCACGACCATCACAGGCCCTGTTTTTCCTGCTAAAATGATTTTTATAGCAGCATGGTATCGATTTTCAAAATCTAATAAGGATTGACGACACATTCCACAAGGCGAAATAGGCTCATTACATGCTGTTTTAGAACTATCATAACTAATGGCCATACTTATTATGGTTTCATTTGGGAATTGGCTTCCTATGCTGTTTAATAAAGTGCGTTCGGCACAAATTCCAACAGGATAACTAGCGCTCTCCTGATTGGACCCTATTATTATTTGCCCATTGGATAATAAAGCAGCCGCACCCACTTTAAAATTAGAATATGGAGCAAAAGCTGTTTGAGTAGCTTTCATAGCTGCCCTTAACAAGGAGGCATCCTGCTCGTCTAATTGTGAAATGTCCTCTAAATAATCAAATTCAAAATTAAATTGTTGTTTCATAATGGGGATTTAAAAATAAAACCCCACAGATGTGAGGTTTTAAAAAATATTTATTTAATAGCACTAAACAATCTGTTCCATCTAATGGATTTATTATAACTAAACCAAATCATGGCGGCACGTCCTACAACATGCGTCTCAGGGACAAAGCCCCAATAACGACTATCCTGTGAACGATGACGATTATCCCCCATCATCCAATAGTAATTCAACTCTATTTTATAAGTTGAAGTGGATTTTCCATCAATGAAAAATTGATTTCCTTTTTGTTCCAAAGCATGATGTTCATAATTGGAAATAAGTCTTCCATAAATTTGAATCGTACTATCATTTAAAGTAATTACATCCCCTTTTTTAGGAATGTATAATGGGCCAAAATGATCCACAGACCATTGAAAATGTGACACATCATTGGGGAAAGTATTTCCAATCATGGTGTCTTCAAACTTAGTCACTTTTAAAATTTGAGGCAATTTTTGCAAACTCAAAGCCGCATTTTGCGTCATATTGATTTTAAAAGTGTTAGCGCTTCCATCTACAGGTTGAAAATCGGAAGTCGCTTCAGTAATATTGATTCCTATAGTATCTTGAATATAATCTTCGGGAATAGCAGTGCCATTGGTTTGAACTAAATATTCTGTTTGTGCAAAAGGAGCGACATAAGCAGGTTTACCATTCACCCATAAATCACTATTTCTCACTTCTATTAAATCCCCTGGTATACCTACACAACGTTTAATATAATTATCGGTTTTATCCATTGGATGCACTAAAATGGGATAATCCGATTGAAGCTTTTCGCGATTATTATTATATTCTGGACTTCTTAAAACATCATAGTAAGGAATCTTGCTCCCAAATTCTGGTAAATTAATAATGGTATCTCCTGCTGGAAAATTAAATACCACCACAT
Organism: Chitinophagaceae bacterium; assembly: GCA_947372105.1. Classification (GTDB taxonomy): domain Bacteria; phylum Bacteroidota; class Bacteroidia; order Chitinophagales; family Chitinophagaceae; genus Sediminibacterium. The sequence continues at coordinate 12,053 of CANBSH010000025.1, read as the reverse complement.
CATTTCGTTCTATGTTTCGGATATTGTATAATCTTTTATAATCTAACTGAATCCATTTCAAATAAGAAGGCGTTGTAGGCGCCATAGGTAAAGTGTTATGTACAAATGGAAAGCTGATAGGCGTTTGTGGGATTCTAGCTCCATAAGTCACTTTATCTACAAATAAGAAGTCATTCACTAATAATGTTTTTTCCATACTTTCTGTAGGAATCACATAGGCTTCAAAAACAAAGGTTCTAATTAATGTAGCGGCAACTACCGCAAAAACAGCCGCATCTATCCATTCTCTTGAAGCAGATTTATGATAATGTTCTAATGCCGCTTCCCCATGCCATTTTTCATTCGCAGACAATCCTAAATAAGGCAAATAAATAAAAGGAAAAAGGACCGTTAAAAAATGATTCAATAAACTCACTCTTTTAAAATGCATGACAAAAATGATTGAAATCCAAAGTGTCACAAATTGTCCTGCAATAGGGATTAATTGAATCCAAAACCAAACTTTTGAAATTTGACAAAGCTTTACCACTTCCCAAGTATTATATATAGGGATCATGGCTTTAACAGTATCTACCCCTGCTTTTTTAAGCATTAAATAAATACCTAAATGCCAACCTAGCCAAAATAAAATAAAAATTAAGTACCCCATAAAACTTAGTTAATTGTATGAAACAAAAATATCCCTTTGTGAGGGATATTTATAAAAAGATTTGTGAATTTGATGTGAAACCATATAAATGGTTAAAAACAAGGATTACCAGAGGCTAGATTACTTGTATTGTTGCATTAATTCCTTCACTAATACCACTGATCTAGCAACATCTGGGATGGCTAATGCCGCCAAATTAGGCGCATAGTGCATGGGTGCATCCGCACTCGCTATACGGCGAATAGGCGCATCTAAATAATCAAAGCCTTCCTTTTGTATACGATAAGTTAATTCGGAAGAAACACTTGCAAAAGGCCATTGTTCTTCAATGATCACCAAACGATTTGTTTTTTTAACACTTTCAAGTACTGTCATCCAATCTAATGGTCGAATGGTTCTTAAGTCAACTACTTCTGCACTAATTCCTTCTTTTTCTAATTCTGCAGCAGCGCCTAAAGCTACTTTCATCATTTTATTATAAGAAACTATCGTCACATCGCGCCCTATTTTTTTGACATCCGCCTTACCTAATGGAATGTAATACTCTTCATCAGGCACATCACATTTATCACCATACATCACTTCACTTTCCAAAAACATAATTGGATCTTCTTCATAACGAATGGCTTGTTTTAATAACCCTTTTGCATCATACCCATTAGAAGGAGAAACCACTTTAATGCCTGGAATATTCGCTAAATAACTTTCAAAAGCAGTAGAATGTTGTGCCCCCAATTGACCTGCACTTCCATTAGGACCTCTCATCACAATAGGGCAACCAATTTGACCACCACTCATTGCTAACATCTTAGAAGCCGTATTTAAAATTTGATCCAAAGGCAAGACCGCAAAATTCCATGTCATAAATTCAACTATGGGACGTAATCCATTTTGAGCTGCACCTACCGCCACTGCGGTAAAACCTAATTCAGAAATTGGAGTATCAATAATACGCTTAGGACCAAATTCGGCTAACATACCTTGGCTTACTTTGTAAGCACCATTATATTCGGCCACTTCCTCTCCCATTAACAAAACTCTATCATCTCTTCTCATTTCCTCATTCATGGCTTCACGAAGGGCTTCTCTAAAGGCTATTGAACGCATGTTGGATCTTTTAATTTGAGTGGCAAAAATAAAGCTTTATCTAGGAAAAAAATAATTTGAGGACATAAAAAAAATCCCCTCCCCGATAGTTCGAGGAAGGGATTTTTTAGGACTAACCCATCCTAAGTCTATTAATAAATATTATATGCAAAACTTACATAGTATAAACCTCCAATAGCAGGGCTACCATATCCAGTCTTGTAATATTTGTTCAATAAGTTGGTACCGCCTGCTTTCACCAAAGACTTCATAGCAGGTAATTTATATGTTAAAACGGCATCAATTGTTTGATAAGATTCTAATTTACCTACAGAAAATGTTCCTTCATAGATGAATCCATCTTGGTAGTGTAAATTAGCACTAAATCCTAAACGATTTTTACATAAGAAACCGCTGTTGTTGATAGCGATATTAGCTCTCATTTTTGGAGTATTGAAATAAGAGATAAATCCACCAGGTAATTCACCTATTTCATCAGAGAAAATGCTACCAGAAACACTAAAGTTTCTAGGTAATAAATAATCTAATGATAATCCCCATCCTTTAGTAGAAACCTCTCCATCAGCGTTCGTAGAAATACTGTAAGCCATACGCTTACTAGCATCTAAAACATCTAACGGACTAGGCGCTGCTGCATTACGAGATTGCAATACGGTTACACCACTAATAAAGTTGTTGTATTTACCAGAGTATACATAAACATCAATCAATAATTTTTTAGCCCATAAACCTTTGTAACCAATTTCAAAAGATGACATTGATTCTGGTTTGAACTCATTGAAAGTTTGTTGTTTCAATAAAGCTGGATTAGGCGCACCTGCTAAAGCACTTGCACCAAATGCATTCACACTCGCTAAAGTATATGCAGGATTGGTATTGAATTTGTAGAAATCTCTTAATTGAGGTAAACCACCCATCAAACGTGTACCACCACCTACTAACAAGTTGATCCATTGGTTTTGAGTAGTTGGGAAACGATAAGCTTGTTGGTAAGACAAACGTAAATTGTTGTCTTGAGCTAATTTAACCACCATAGAAGCTCTTGGTGTGAAACGACCAGCAAAGTTGCTATTCTTATCATATCTTCCAGATAAAGATAATTTCACAAAGTCACCGAATAATTTCTTAGATAACTGAGCATAAGCACCAGATTCGTTGATTTTGATTCTTCCAGCAGTATCAGCAAATACAGTTCCTTCAGAATTCAAAACGTATTGCTTAATGGTACCACCCACTAATAAATCAGCATTTACTTTATCTAAACCTAAAGCATTGGTTAAATTATATTGACCTTCAAATACATTTAAAGTTGATTTTTCTAACAACAACGCACCTCCTTGTGAAATTGGAGTTCCAGCAATTTTCTTAAATAATTCATTTTGATAAATAGGTCCAGCAGGTCTGTTTGCATCAGCAACAGCACGAGCTGCATTATGAGCAGCAGCAGCAGGTAAACCAGCATCTCTGTAGTTTGCTAAAGCAGTCATATAAGTAGGATACCAAGTAGTACTTGGGCTCCATGCTTCATTGAAATAACGAGCAGCAATGGTAGCATTATAAGAATCACCCGCATCTTCACGAGTAGAATAAGCTCTTAAAAGCCATTCTTTAGATTTTAACTCAAATTTGTATTGAGACATTCTTAAGTTATTGAAAGAATAACGGTCAGATCCAGTATACACTGTATTTCCTGTACCATTATAAAAACTAAAAGAAGCTTCGGTATTATCAGATACTTTATAGTTTAAAGATCCTGTGAATTTCACATTCAATGTGGTTGGATCTACTACATCTTTCTCAGCATAACCTGTTCTTGAAACGCTACCGCCAAAATATCCTTTTGATTGACCATATAAGAAAGGAGCATAAGGAGCTAAAGCAGCATTTTGAGATTTTAAGAAAGCTGTATAAGTCGCTAAGCTTGGGAACAATGCTGTAGCACCATACAATGAGTTAAAAGCTGCAGTACCAGCCGCAAGGTTTCCACCATAAGCAGCAGCTAAGCTATTTATAACACCAGATTGAACGGAACCATAGACTGAACTTAAAGTACTTGTTGTTTCATCACCATAAACGTTCACACCATCATAGTTAGGATCTGAAGATCTTGTTCCTAAAATAGTTTGACCATTTGCAGTACCAGTAGTACGAGAATAGTTAGTAGCATCATTCGCTAACCAATCTTTAGCTTCAGTAAATTGAGCACCAAATTTGTAAGCAAATTTATCGTTTACTTTTTTAGCCCATCTTACTGTCCAATCTTTGAATGGAGATAAAGCTCTTTCATAGCTATCAATATGGTTAATACCTTGTTTCACTTGGAAACTTAAACCTTGGTATTTGAAAGGACTTTTTGAATTAATCAAAACGGTACCATTCATACCACCTGAACCATATAATGCAGAAGAAGCACCTGGTAATAATTCTATATTATCAACATCTAATTCGGTTAAACCAATTACACTACCCACAGAGAAGTTTAAACCTGGAGATTGGTTATCCATACCATCAATCAATTGATTTAAACGAGTGTTACCACTAGAGTTAAACCCTCTTGTACCAATACTCTTAAAAGTTAAACTAGCTGTGATAACATCTACACCTTTCAATGTACCTAAGATATCATAGTAGTTAGAAGCTGGGGTATTTTTAATAGTATTGTTACTGATTCTTTCAATAGATACAGGAGATTCTAAAATACGCTCAGCAACTCTTGAAGCTGCTACAACTACTTCTGAACCTAATACAAAAGAAGGCGTTAAGCTTACTTCAACTTTACCATAAAAATTAGCCACTTTCACTTCTTTATCAGTATAACCTACTGAAGAAAAGACTAATGTAAATGGAGGTTTTTGAGATACGTTTAGTTTAAAATCACCTTTATCATCTGTAAATGTACCATTCGTGCTACCTTTTACAGTAACAGAAACAGCTGCTAATGATTCGGATGTACTAGCATTTTTCACAGTACCATTTACAGCATTTGCATTTTGAGCATTTGCACTAAATACCGTTAAGGTAAGTAAGCATAAAGCGCTAAAATGACGTAAGAATTTTCTCATAATTTGTTGTTTTTAAATTGAATCGTAGTTAAAAATACCAAATAGTTCCCACTTCAGAAAAAATTATCAATATTGTGTTAAAGTTTTTAATTTTACCCTATGAAATCCACACCCTTTCCCGGCCAGTTAAATACCTATCATGGTAAAGTAAGAGACGTCTATTATATTGAAAATGAACTACTTGTGATGATTGCAAGTAATAGAATTTCGGCTTTTGACGTTATTTTGCCCGAACCTATCCCTTTTAAGGGTCAGGTTTTGAACCAAATTGCGGCCTATATGTTGGCTGCGACCCAGGATATTTGCCCCAATTGGCTCCTAAATACCCCGGCTCCCCATGTGGCAATTGGGAAAAAATGCACCCCTTTTAAGATAGAAATGGTGGTGAGAGGCAATTTAGTGGGTCATGCTTGGAGAACTTATCATTCTGGTGCAAGAATTTTATGTGGTGTGCACTTACCAGAAGGAATGCAAGAAAATGATTTCTTCCCTACTCCTATTATTACCCCATCAACTAAAGCAAGTGAAGGGCATGATGAAGATATTTCGAAAGAAGAGATTATAAAACAAGGATTGGCTTCTGCTGCAGATTGGGATATATTAGAAAAGTATGCATTGGCCTTATTTCAAAGAGGAAAAGAAATTGCTGCAAAGCAAGGTTTAATTTTAGTAGACACGAAATATGAATTTGGGAAAATTGGAGATACTATTTATTTAATGGATGAAATTCACACTCCCGATTCCTCCAGATATTTTTATGCAGATGGCTTTGAAGAAAGACAAATCAAAAAAGAAAAGCAAAAACAATTGAGTAAAGAATTTGTAAGAGAATGGTTGATACAAAATAATTTCATGGGTAAAGAAGGTCAAAAGGTTCCCCACATGTCTGCAGAATGGATTGATACTATTTCCAAAAGATATATTGAATTATACGAGCAAGTGATTGGCGAAAAATTTATACCACAGCAATTATCAGAAGAAGAAACTTACCAATTAGTTTGCGCTTCGCTAGAAAAGCTGACTTAGGATAAAAATTATTATCACTTCATTGAAAATATACTTCAAGAAATAGAATTAAAATGAGGTTGTCATATTTACAGATCGATTCCTAATCGAGGACGTAATCGTTGCTTGCTTTTATTAAATATCTGCTGCCCTTTATCAATCCCTTTTCTCAATTCAATTTGTTGTTCCATGGGCAAGTGTACAATATCGGTACAGGCTTGTGTGCAGCAACCAGCAAACTTTTCAGCACAACTTGGACATTGTATAAATAATAAATGACACCCGTCGTTTTTACAATTGGTATGGGTGTCGCAGGGTGCTCCGCATTGATGACACTTTGAAATAATATCTTCTGTTATTTTTTCCCCCAATCTATCATCAAACACAAAGTTTTTTCCCTTGAATTTACTTTCCAATCCAGCTTCTTTAATTTTATTCGCATAATGAATCACACCTCCTTCTAAATGAAATACATTTTTAAATCCTTGATGTAACATATAGGCACTCGCTTTTTCACAACGAATTCCACCTGTACAATACATGATGATATTGGCTTCTTTTTTATCCTTTATCATATCAGCCGCCATGGGAAGTTGATCTCGAAAAGTATCGGATGGAATTTCAATTGCCTTGTCAAAATGACCCACTTCAAATTCATAATGATTGCGCATATCTATCACCACTGTTTCAGTTAACTCCAATAATTCATTCATTTGTTGCGCATTTACATACTTGCCTTTATTTTCCATGCTAAAAGTGGGGTCATTGATCCCATCTGCTACAATTTTTTCTCTTACTTTAATACGCAACACCCAAAAACTTTTACCATTATCATTCACCGCCACATTTAATCTTATTTGATTCAATTGGGGAATAGCATATAAATAAGTTTTAAAATCTTCCAACAAATGAGTGGGCACACTTATTTGTGCGTTCACTCCTTCGCTAGCAATATAAATACGACCAAATACTTGCAAAGCGTTTAAATGTTGATACATGGCATCTCTGAACGCAACCGGATCGGAGATTGAAAAATATTGGTAAAAACTAATAGTGGTCCTAGGAAAGGTTTCCTGATACAATTTTTCTTTGAGCTCCTTATTGGAGACACGATTGTGCAATACTGACATAAAATAAATTTAAGCTCAATTACAGGTTAAGCAAATTCAGCACAAAGATAATAAGAAATTGGACTTCTCCCTAGCACAAGGGGACTGATAAAAATCAGTCATTGGTTAACAGAAAGTGTTCGCTCTTTAAAAATATGTTTTGAGCTAGTATGTGATTTGCTTTATTGAGCGGCTTTTTTATCCCTGATAAAAGATCCTGTTAAAGATGCTAACCCGCCTAATAAAAATCCTACTAGTACCGTAACAAATATTAATTTTTGATAAGACCCTCCTAAAGGTAAAATTTGGGCCACTTTAGTAGATAAAATATGATTATTAGAAATATCCATATAAATACTTAATCCAGCCCATAACAATCCTACTCCTATTGCTCCTGATAAAAAAGCCGCTGCAGGTTTTTGCGGAAGCACTATAGCCACCAATAAATTAGTGATCACAAAACTAAACCAAGGTAAGTCACCATAAATTCCACTAGCATATGCTAATAAAGTAGAGAGCAATAAGGTTGCAATAAATTTCATAAAGTTAGTTTTGAAATATTTTTTAATTGTGATTTAGCGTAAATGATTTATGCGTGTTTAAATTGCATATGCCATTTGGCTCTTTCACTTTCTTTTAATTTTTCTTTAGATAAAAACAATAAACGATAATATTTTCCGGCAGCCCAATAGTCTACAAAATTATCATAAAATGGACTTCCTGGATTACCGCTCTGTCCACCTGGATATAATCCATAGGCTTCAATTTCATCCGTCATGTGCACAACCATTCTCCAACTAGGTCCGTGATTTTCGGTGGTGGCATTAATAATATTCACTCCGCCTCCTATGGGTAAATTCAAACGGCTTAATGCAGGAATTTTGGTTAAGTGTACTACCCTAGTTGCTTTAAAGCTGCCCCAGTTTAATTTATTTTCTTTTTCTAAAATGAGTAATTGTTGGGTGGCTCTTTCAATTCCAACATTCACTTGATCTTTTAAAGTTTCTACTTTATCCTTAGTTCGAATATCATCGGCTACCGTAAAATTGGTGTCTCGACAAATTTGTTCTAATAATACAAATGATTCTGGTTTAGTTAGAGGCAATTTAGAACCTGCTAATTCGTCCGACCACACTGCAGATTCCACACTATCCCAAATCAATTTAAACACAGTGATGCCCTTTGAATTTTCATCATTTTTTAAATCCCATGCATTTAATATTGTCACCATTCTTTTTGCTGCGGGGCTTAATAGATCCATTTGAATCAATCTATTTAAAGCAGGACGCGCTTGAGCCGCAAATACATTGTCATTATTGGTTTGTAATGCCATCATATCCTGAGGTGTAATTTGAGTCATCGGTGTTAAATGTTGATTCACACTGATTCCTCTATATAAAGGAAAAGAACTAGCGGTTCCTAAATAATAAGGATAAGTGGCGTCGGTCGCTTTTTGATTCGCACTACTTACAAAACCACGTTCAGGATTCATGATCATTGGATTTTCATTTCCTGGAATGATTCCTTGCCAATCATAAGTACTATCCTCTCCTGGCATAATAAAATCACCTTGATGTTCCCATCTTGCTACAAAATCACCTTGTTGTTTAATAGCAATATTACCTGTCTTGGTGGCCATTACAAAATTTTGTCCCGGACATTTCCATAAAGAAATCGCTTGCAAATAATCGGAAACATTTTTTGCGCGATTCAACTTATAAAAAGTTTCTACCCCTGTAGAGGTATTATGGGCAGTCCATTTTACTGCCAAATTTTTTCCATTGGATTGTTGATTTTGATAAAAGGCATCAAACATGACTGGCCCCCAATGACTCATAGAAATATTTTCAATCACATCTGCACTATCTTTTACCTTAATCACTTCAGTTCGCTTGGTCACATTTTTCCAAGCTCCATTATACCAATATTCATTTTGTGTGCTGTCTTTAAATTTCACTTCATAATAATCCAATACATCTCTTCCCGCATTGGTCACTCCCCAAGCCAAACTATCATTAAACCCTATGATCACTGCTGGAGATCCAGGAAAACTTGCTCCGTAAGTACTATGGGTGGGTGTGGTAATTTGAACTTCAAACCAAAGTGAAGGTAGATTAAGTCCTAAATGAGGATCACTACATAAAATAGGACGTCCCGATTTTGTTTTGCTTCCACTTACTGCCCAGTTATTACTTCCATTATTTTTATTGGGTGCTTCAGGACTTTCTTCATATCTAAACAATTTTTTAGGGGCAGGCATTTTTAAATACGCCGTATCTGCCGATCCTGGTTTGATGGGTTTAATGGAGGCCTTAGCAAATTCAGTTCCTTTTGGAATAATAGGATCCAAAGAATCCTGCTGATTAGGATATAATTTTTGAAATAAATCGTACCCCAAATAATCACGTGTATTAGTTAATTGTAAATCGGTTGTAGCCGAACGTCCTGTTAAATCATAAGACATGAACATTAAAAATAAATATGTTTTTTTGGGTGTCCACAATTCAGGCGCATAATTCATCAACTTATATTCAAAAGGTAAATCCTCTGGCTTTAATTGATTGATATAAGCATTGACTCCTGCAGTGTAAGAATCTACAGTAGCTTTCATTACAGGATTATTCTCATTAATATAAGACTCCGTTTGTTCTGCCCCATATACCATTCCTAATCTTCTAAAAAATCGATCAATGGATAATTTATCTGCTCCAGCAATTTCACTTAAACGACCCGATGCCACTCTGGTTTGAAAATCCATTTGCCACAATCTAAATTTTGCATGTAAATATCCTTGAACATAATAGGCATCCAAATCATTGTCAGCATAAATATGTGGTACTAAGCGATCATCAATAGTGACATCAACATCGCCTTTTAAATCATTCGCAAGAATGGTAGCATCAAAATTGGTATTAATATTTTCGGCATTTTTCCAAAAACCATGTTGAGGAGACAGAAAATATCCCAACTTGGGGGATTTGGTAGCACCTAATTTAAGTTGAGTATTTAAAGTCACAACAAGTCCTGTAGTGACTAGGGCAGATGCTAAAAATGGCAGTAATCGCATACTAATTATTTAGACGCCTAAATTACACTTTTATTTCGTAATCAACTGTGACTTAAAATAGTCTAAATGAGATGCTAATGGCAAGTAGGGATGAATCTCTAAAAGAGTCTTCGTTTTATCTATATTTTGTAGCAAAAACTGTTGATGATTTTCGGAACCTACAAAAAAGGGTTTATGCTGTTTAGCGATCTCTAGCTCCGCCACTTGTTTCATGACTAATTGAGTTTCATCACTCATATAGGTCTCTACCCACTTTTCCCATACATATTGTGATGCTGCATGATTGGGATGCACTAAATCTTCAGCATAAAATCGATAATCTCTTAAATCATCTATCACAAATTCATACGCAGGAAAATAAGCTACTTGCTTTTCGGATGCCACTACTTCATGTACAGCGTAAATTAAGACCGCTTTACTTTTATTATTTTCAACAAGCCCTTCCCTTAAATGACGAACTGGACTGATAGTAAAAATGATATTTATAGAAGGATTAAATGCTTGTAACTGATGAATTAAATTCTGTAATTCTTTTTTAAGGGCTTCAGGCTGCATGAGTTCTTTTTGAAACCATAGTGCCGGAGCTTTATGATTATTCGCCACCACCTGACCTTTTCCTAGCGGCGCTTCTTGATTGATTTGATACAGCCAAGCAGAACCCAATGTAATAACTATATGTTGTGCATTTTTTAAAAATAGATGCGCGTGCTGAATTGACTCATTTATTTTTTGCAAAGATTCCTGAGGTGTAATTCCCGAGAAACGACTATGGTGATTCCAACTATGCCAAACATCTTGATATAAAAATAAATCTTGTGGGGTATAAATTTTTTCTGTGATATAATCTTGAATAGATTGAATGACACTTATAGGATTGAATAATATACCATGTGGATTTTCTAATAAGCGAAATTGATGTGACTTTAATTTTGCCCCTATATTTTCAGAAAAACAGGACCCTATTAATAACATGGAATCCTGATAGCCTATCTTTTGCTGAGATGGCTTGGCAGCTAAACTTAATTTTAATTTGAGTGAACTCATTTAATTTACAATGTAGAGGGGAATAATCTCTGCTTCATCGCTTCATATAAAATAATACCCGCAGCCACCGACACATTAAAAGAATCAAAATTGGTCGCCATAGGAATCTTAAAAAAATAATCTGCAGATTTAGCTAAATAAGGTTGTACTCCACGGCCTTCATCTCCCATAATAATACAAGAGGGTATCGTAAAATCTAATTCATGTACATTTTTATCGGCACGCATTTCACTCGTAAATACTTGTATTCCATTTAAATGCAAAGCATCCACCGCTTTTAATAAACTTGCAACACGAACAATTTGAATATGCTCTAATGCACCAGCACTACTCTTAAAGGCTTCTTCATTTAAAGCACCTACTCCTTTATCCGGAATAATTAGAGCTTGTGCACCACAGCAATGTATACTTCTGCCAATGGCCCCAATATTACGCACATCGGTCACCCCGTCTAACATCATAAATAAAGGCGTTTCTCCTTTAGAAACCACAAAGTCAATCACTTCTTGCAAATCCATATATTTCACCTTGGAAATAAAAGCCAATACCCCTTGGTGATTTGCTTTACTCAACCCATTTAGTTTTTCAATAGGAACTAATTGAATTGGTATATTTTGTTCTTTTGCTGCTTGTTTAATTTCACTCAATCCCTCCCCTTGCGCATTTTTTTGAATTAAAATTTTCTCAATATTCACATCCGACGAAAAGGCTTCTATTAAAGGTTGTCTACCAATAATAAACTTACGTTCCGTACTTGGTCGTCTTTCTGAACTGTAATTTCTTTTAAATCCAGATCTGTTATTAGATTGATTGCGTGGCTCCATATTATTCAAAGGTACTCGTTTTTTACAAAGCTTTTAGTAGGTATAAAAAATCCCTTCGCGAAAATTCGGAAGGGATTTGAAATATTGATTCTTAATTTATTTTAAACCGAAAGCTTTTTTCACTTTCGCTACATAATCTAATTTCTCCCAAGTAAACAATTCTACTTTCATAGTTTTTGTTTTACC
>CANBSH010000024.1 GCA_947372105.1 Chitinophagaceae bacterium | reverse complement strand
AAAGTATTTTAGTTTTATTAAAACATAACTAGCTACAGTTTAGCCCCTATTTATAGCGGTTTTGTATTCCATCAAATATTTAAAATTTTTCGTAAATTACAGGACACACATAATCTAATCCTATGAAAAATTTAAACCGTATTGCTTTTCTTTTGTTTGCCATTTTTGCTATTTTCAATAGCCATGCACAAAGCGGCGATACTACATTAAAAGGAATGAACTGGAGAAATATTGGCCCAAATAGAGGGGGTAGGTCATTAGGTATTGCCGGTAGTAGTAAGAATAAACTAGAATATTATTTTGGGGCAGTTGGTGGAGGTTTATGGAAGACCACTGATGGTGGTTTGAATTGGAAACCTATAACCGATGGTCAATTAACTAGCTCTAGTGTGGGTGCAGTAGCTGTGGCTGAATCTAATCCAGATATCATTTACATTGGTACGGGTGAAACAGCTTTTAGAGGAAATATCATGCAAGGAGATGGGGTGTATAAATCTACTGATGCAGGGAAGACTTGGAAGAACGTTGGTTTGAAAAATACGCAATCAATTTCAAGAGTAAGAACTCATCCAACCAATCCAGATATTGTATATGTATCGGCCTTGGGTCATGCGTTTGGACCTAATGAAGATCGTGGTGTTTTTAAATCCATAGATGGTGGCAAAACTTGGAATAAAGTTTTATATGTGAATGACAAAGCTGGGGCCGAAGATTTAGTGATTGATCCGCAAAATCCGGAAATTATATATGCAAGTATTTGGGAGGTATATAGAACACCTTATAAAATGTGGGCCGATGTGGGGACATCTGCTTTATATAAATCAATAGACGGAGGTGCCAGCTGGAAAGTCATTTCTAATAACCCAGGTATGCCAGCGGTGGTTGGAAAAGTGGGCGTCGCAGTGTCACCAGCAGACGGAAATCGTGTTTGGGCAATTGTAGAATCACCAGAAGGTGGATTATATCGTTCCGATGACGGAGGGGGTAATTGGAAATTAGTGAACAATGAAAGAAAACTTCGTCAACGTGCTTTTTATTATTCTCGCATTGTAGCCGATCCAAAAGATAAGAATATAGTGTATGGTTTGAATGTAAATTTTTATAAATCTACAGATGGTGGTGTGAGTTTTAAAACAGAAATTAAAGTTCCACACGGGGATAATCATGATTTATGGATTGATCCTAGCGATCCAATGCGTTTAGCCACAGCCAATGATGGAGGTGGAGCTGTTTCCGTGAATGGTGGTTTAACTTGGACAGATGAAGATTTTCCTACCGCACAATTATATCATATTACTGTAACCAACGATTTTCCTTATCAAGTTGCAGGTGCACAACAAGACAATAGTACGGTGGCTTTGCCAAGTGAAGATTATAGACATAGAGCAGTAAGAACCAATTCGACAAAACCAGGTATGGGTTTTGCATATGAAGTAGGTGGAGGAGAGAGTGGTTATATTGCGCAAGATCCTAAAAATCCGGATATATTTTATGCAGGTAGTCAAGGCGCTTTGTTAACGCGTATTAATAGAATGACAGGTCAAGTGAGAGATGTACAAGTATATCCAAGATTCTTTTCTGGAGAAGAAGCAAAGACATTACCAGAAAGATGGCAATGGACTTATCCAATTGTTTTTTCACCCGTAGACCCTACAATTTTATTTACGTGTTCTCAGCATGTATGGAAAACAACAAACGAAGGGCAGAGTTGGGAACAAATTAGTCCAGACTTAACCTATAACGATTCAACTACCTTAGGGGTGAGTGGTGGCGTTATTACTAGAGATATGAATGGCCCTGAAATTTACGGGACAGTTTTTGCATTAGCACCTTCTTATCAGGATGTGAATATTATATGGGCAGGATCTGATGATGGACTCATTCATATTACAAGAGATGGTGGCAAGCATTGGGAAAATATTACACCAAAAGATATGCCTAAGAATACGCGTGTAAGTATTATAGAGGCTTCTCATTTTAATGCAGGCACTGCTTATGTTGCAGCAAAGCGATATCAAATGGATGATCGAACACCTTATATTTGGAAGACGAATGATTTTGGAAAAACGTGGACAAAAATAATTACAGGTATTCGTTCCGATGATTATGTTCATGCTGTAAGAGAAGATATTACTCGTGCAGGATTATTATACGCAGGTACAGAACATGGAATTTGGATATCCTATAACGACGGTTCAAACTGGGAGTCTTTAAGATTAAATTTACCAGATGTGCAAGTATCTGATGTGCAAGTAACAGAAAAAGACTTAGTGATTGGAACGCATGGCAGGTCTATTTATGTTTTAGACGATATTTCGCCAGTGAGATCAAAGGATGCAGGCATCCAAGCGGGATTGCATTTATTCAAACCGTATTATGCAGTTAGGAGTGTCCAAAAAGCGGTGTTTCATTATTATTTAGATTCTACCAAGAAAGATTTAAAAATTGAAATATTAGATGCAAGCGGAAAAATAGTTAATACTTTTTTGGGTGAGGTAGCAAAAGCTAAAAAAGAAAATGGGGAAACCGATGAAGATGATGAAGATCGCAAGCCAAAGCCACCCACTATTAAAACTGGCTTAAATATATTTGAATGGGACTTAAAATATCCAGCTGCAAGTAATTTTAAGGGAATGATTCTTTGGAGTGCACCAGTATACACAGGACCAACTGCTGTTCCAGGCAACTATCAAGTAAGAATTACCTCAGGTTCGCAAGTTGCTTCCGAAAATTTTGAAATTAAAATGGATCCAAGGGTAAAAGATGTTACAACTTCCGATATGCAAGAGAAATTTAATTTAGCTATGCAAATTAGGGATCAAGTGACTGTTGCTAATGACGCAGTAATAAAAATTAGAACTATCAAAGAAAAATTAAATGAAGAAGCAAAAACAAATAAAAAAGGGTTGTCAAAATCTTCCGCTTCTTTCATTGCTGCAATTTCTCAAATAGAAGAAAATTTATATCAAGTGCGCAATCAAAGTTCACAAGACCCTTTAAATTTTCCTATTAAATTAAACAATAAACTAGCTTCATTAATGCGTGTGGTAGAGTCGGGCGATTATAAACCTACTGCAGGTTCTTATAAGGTGTTCGATGAGCTGAAAGCTGAATTGGCTATAGAAATCAATCAATTAAATAAGATTTTATCGCAAGCAAAAATGTAAATAATAAACTATGTTTGTTTGATTGTCGAAATATAAGTTTTAACCCAAGTATCAGTAAAAAAAGGTCGCCAAAATCATAACCTAAATTGAATGGAAAGAATAGATATTGATAGAATTATAGAAATGGCCTGGGAGGATCGAACTCCATTTGAAGCCATTACATTTCAGTTTGGTTTATCAGAAGCGGAAACGATTAAATTGATGCGAACTGAATTAAAACGTAATAGTTTTAATCTTTGGCGTAAGAGAGTAAATAGTGGCGTCAGTCAAAAGCATCTTATGAAAAGAACCGATAATATAAAAAGATTTAAATGTTCTAGGCAAAAAGCTATTTCAATGAATAAGATAAGTAAGCGATAGCTTTATTGAACAGCTTTAATTTTCACTAGTTTAATGATTCTGATGGTATCAAATAGCTTGATAATTGGATAAACAGGATCAATCTCCCACCATTTTGCAGCAAAATTGGGTCTTGCTCCTGCATGATGATGATTGTTTTGGAATAATTCACCCAACATTAAAAAGTCAAAAATTAAGGTATTTTTTGATTGGTCTTTTTCGTCTGGAAAATTACGATAACCGTATTTATGGCCTGCCCAATTAACTATTGCACCCTGTATTGGGCCAATTAAAAAATGAATTGGCAATAACAAGAACATCCACCAATGGGTAGCGAATAGGATGTAAAAACTAATATATAAACCTGCAAAAAACAATCTAGTCATTAAGTGGTCTGCTATTTTGTCGATCGCGGGATACTCTGGAAAATTTTTATCAAATTTTGGTTCCACTTGAATAGTGCCTGTTAATACTCCATTGTAAATATTTCTAGTGTGCATCATCATGGTAAACACTTCTTTGAAAAAGTGTGGGGTATGAGGATCCTTTTCAGTATCACTATAGGCATGGTGCATACGATGCAGAATAGCATAGGCCCTTGCATTTAAATAGGAGGTACCCTGTGTCATCCAAGTGAAAATGTACCAGAATTTCTCCCAAAATGGAGACATAGTAAACATTTTATGAGCAGAATATCGATGTAGGTAAAAAGTCTGTCCGAATAAAGATAGGTACCAGTGTAGTATTAGAAAAAGCAGAATTGTCATTATGATTTATATATTACTCCGAAAGTACTGCACTATATCATTGATTTGATATTTTGTTTAATTATTCAATACTTAATCATTAAAATAGCCTACATGAACCAATAGGATGATGAAAGAAAATGTATTCTTTTTGAGTATTTATTTCTTGTATTATCCTTTCTTTTTCTGTAATGTCAAATAATCAATATAATAAATCAGCCTTACATTAAATTCATTTCCATGAGACTGTTGAAATACTTGAGATAAATTTTTGGTATAATTGTTATACTGTAAACCATCAATCGGAAAATCGGAGCCTAAAGCATTTTTCCATCCTATAATTAATTTACTTCCGTATTTAAAATCCCAGGTATAAAACATATCTAAATTAAAGGCGTTGAAATTCTGATCCTTACCATTCACAAAAGCATGTGGTTGAAAATCTCCATTAAAATCTGTATAATAAAAGGCATTATATAAAACTTGACTCCAATAATGACGTGCACGCATGGTTAAATTCATTCTTGAAGTGAAATTGTAAATACCACTTAATACACTTGTAAAGCTTGTATTTTTGCGACGTCCTGCGATGGGTTCGCCATTGGCTTCTCTGAAAACATATCCATATTGTCCATTATCAACTATTCGATTTAAATCTATGTCTAAAGTGAAATGTTCGTTAAAACGATAACGAGGGCCAATTTCAATATTATTATAGGAATCTAATGGAAAATTAGGAGCTTCCGCAATACCCAAAGTATAACGAATAAAAAAACTATTTCGGCTATCGCTACTACCATTTATACCGGTATACCAAAACGGAGGACGTTTCAAAGATTTACCAGGTGTTCGCATCTCAAAGAAATCTTGTTGCCATACAGGTTGATAATATGCCGATAAATTGATATCCCAAAAATTTCTAAACACCCAAAATCCGGATCCTTTAAGAAGTAGACTTGAAAATTTAAATGGCGTGTATAAATAAGTAGGCAAAACACTTATTGAAAAATTTTGACTTATAAAATTTTTAGTGGGGGTAAATACATAGTATCCAATTTTCCCAATGGCAGAAAATTCATTCGGAGATTTAAGATATCCCAAATCGTTGGGGTCGTATTTTTCTGATTCTATGGTATTAGATAGGCTGTATTGCCAGTTTCCACTCACTTTGGCGAATTGCAGGTAATTCGCATAACCTCCATATGTATTGGCACCTGTTATGTTACTATACCTTGCACCCCATGTAAAATTATATTGATTGTTCTTGTCAAATAAATTGATATCAAGACCGCTCACATTCGAATTTCTAGACCCGCCACTTCGAAGCGCATTTGTGTTTGTAAATGTAATAGATGATCTGCCTTTTAGCGCTTGATCTAACACTAAAATATTATAATTGGTGAGTGGCTCTGTTTCTATGGAAGTTCTTGCGCCAGTTGTTTTATTTTCAATGATTGCATACATGGGTGCAGTAACAGCATTGAATATTCCAATTCCTAATTTTGATTTATTGCGTCCAGAAAATTTTGAAGCATTGTATAATTGCGTAATGCCTGGATTTGTTATCATCCTCAAATTAGCGTCACTATTTACTTGATTCATTACCGCTTGGTAATTCGTAGGTGTAGTTCCTACTCTTCTTGAATAAAACAATCCAGCTTTATTAAATAGTTCCAATCCCTCTGTAAAAAAGGGCCTATTTTCTTGAAACTGAACTTCATAGGGGGTTAAATTTAGCACAACATTATCTGAAACTACTTGACCAAAATCTGGAATTAATGTGGCGTCTAACGTAAAACTTTCGTTCACACCATATTTTAAATCCATACCACCATTGCGTAAAAAATTGGTATTGGTTTTGCCATTTGAAAGTGGAGTTGTTCTAATGCCGGCTGTCACATAAGGCAATAGAGATAATCTAAGAGGGGGTACAATATTCACTACGCCTGTTAAATTTCCAAATTGATTTACAAAACCATTTTGTTTAGGGTCTACTTTATTCCAAAAAGATCCTTCATTATTTCGTCGATTATATCGTTGAAAATTAACACCCCAGTCTTGAATTTCTTTTTTTGAAAAACGCAATGCAGAATAAGGGATTTTCATTTCTACTATCCAGCCATCATTTTGCATTGTTACTTTACTTTCCCAAACGGCATCCCAAGTATAATCAGTGGGCAAACCAAACTGTGAAACTTTATTAGCCACCAAACGACCATCTGACTGCACGTTCCTGGCAGTTACTAAAAACTGATATCCATTTTGATTGTCGTTATAGGTATCAAAAAAAACACTAAAATAGTCTATATCTTGACGAGATTCTCCATCACGTGCCGTTAACTGCTTGCGCATTAATTTGGGGTCATCATAAATATAAGCGCCAATATAAACCGCTTGATCACTATATAATACTCTTACTTCTGTTTTTTGTTTTGCGGGAATACCAAATGTTGGAAAATTTACAATAAAACTATCTGCAATTGCAGCTTGTTGCCAAACTGCCTCATCCAAAATTCCATCTATTTTAATAGGGGTATTAATTTTTAATGCAGCCAGATTTTTTTCTTGCGCAACAACATTGGTTACCAATAGGACCGCTAAAATTAAACCTAGGATTTTATTCATATGAAGTGCGCAAAAATATATAAATAACCATTGCCAAACACTGAAATAATGAAAATCTTATGGTAAATTGTATGTAGGAAATTTAAATTTCGTATTACGAGCAAATAAATTCTATTTTATGAAAATATTTTTTCAAAACAAATTAGTTCGTCTTGTTTCTTTTATGCTAATAGTAATAATGTCATGTGCATTTGTATTACCTAGTTTAGTAGATTGGGCCATGGTTACTCGTATTCGCGAGGAAGGATTACAACATTCTAAAGTGATGGAGTATGAGTCTTATATTGTAGATGTACTTGGAGCAAGACTTACCTTATCAAAGGACATGCAACATGCACAAGTTTGGGCGTTGGATGAAATGAAAAATATGGGATTAAATCAAGTGAATAGTGAGCCCTATATGGATTATGGCGTTACTTGGGATAATGAATATGTTTCGGCACACATGATAGCGCCAGATTATATGCCCCTCACTGCTTATCCTGTTGCATATACTTCGAGTACACAAGGAAAAATTAATGCAGATGCCATTGTTGTTGATGTTCAAACAAAAGATGATTTGCTTGCGTTACATGGAAAATTGAGCGGGAAAGCAGTACTCATTTCTAATCCAGCACTGATAGACCTTCAAACACTTACTAACGGCGTACATCGATATAATAATGAAGAATTAATAGCACTTGAGCAAACTGCAATTACACCCATTAAACCTAAACCAGCCAGGGTTATATCCAATCCAACATCCATTACCGCAGCCGAGAGAATTGCCTTTTTTAAATCAGAAAATGTTGCTGTGGTTTTACAAACTGACGGGAATCGTTTGGGTATTGTTCCAGCTTATTCACGTCCAGGCGTGAGAGAAGATGGATGGAGTGCAGAAGGAATGAAAAAATCAGTACCCATTCTTGCAGTGACACCTGAACATTATAATAGAATGTATCGAATTCTTAAACGTGGAATTGGGGTAAAAATAGAAGTAGAGATTAGAAATAAAATAGGAGATAAAGTAGAACAAGCTATGAATTTAGTAGGTGAAATTCCTGGTACAGATCCAAAGGCAGGAGTCGTAATGGTGGGTGCACATTTTGATACCTGGCATGGAAGTCCAAATGCAAGTGATAATTCATCTGGTTGTGCTGTTGCTCTTGAAGCTATGCGTATTTTAAAAACATTAGGGGTTCAGCCCAAACGTACTATTCGAATAGCATTATGGTCTGGAGAAGAACAAGGTCTTTATGGTTCTCGTGCCTATGTCAAAAAGCATTTTGGAGATCCGCGCAATCCATCTATTGGCACCCAACCAGAATATGAACTTTTGTCTGCATATTTTAATCAAGATTATGGTGCTGGTCAATATCGTGGGATATACTTACAGGGTAACGAAGCAGCACGCACTATGCTAACTGCTTGGATGGAGCCATTTCATGATTTAGGTATGACAATGGTTTCAAGTCAAAGTTTGGGTAGTACAGATCATGTTGCTTTTGATGATGTAGGACTTCCTGGATTTCAATTTTTACAAGATCGTACACCGGGAACAGCAGGGCATACCAATCTTGATTATCTTGAAGGGATTCAGCCGGAAGACCTCATGAAGAATGCAACTATAATGGCTTCTTATATTTATCATGCAGCAATGGCAAATGAAAGAATACCTAGGAAGTCCATACGGTAATTGTATAAAAAAAGACCTCTAATTCTAGAGGTCTTTTTTTATGGGGGAGTATTTTAAAATTCATTATATGTAAAATCGTAAACTAGTTGCATACTAATTCTTTTCAAAATTTATGGAGTAGGGTTATTTTTTACAGGTGTAAATTTCTTTTTTTTACAAGCATCACTACAATACTTCACTTCTTCCCAAGTTTTCTCCCATTTTTTTCTCCAACTGAATGGTCTATTGCAATGGAGGCAATTTTTGGTAGGTAAGTCTCCCTTTTTTATATTTTTTAGTTTACCATTTTTCATACCATCATTTGTCTAAAAGTGAGATTAATTCTGGGACTATCTATTTTTTTGAATTTTGGTAAAGCGTGTAACCAGTTTTTTTGGAAACTCCCAGACATTTCTAATAATGATCCATTCTCAAGTATAATAGAATGGGCTTCTTTATTGACTTTGTGCTTTAAAGTAAACTTTCTCTCCGCACCAAAGCTTAATGAAGCAATGGAGCTATTAGGGACAATTTCTTTTTCATCGTCGGAATGCCAACCCATACCTTCATTTCCGTCATGATACAGATTTAATAAACAGGCATTGTAATTACAACCTGTGTGATTTGTAATAAATTGTTTTATTTCCAATAGTAAGGGGGTCCACTCTATACCTTTTTTAGTTTTATTGGAATAAGTATAATGAATCATATTATCTGCATAAAATGCGACTTTTCTTTTAGTAGTTATTTCTTTACCAAACATTATTAGGCTTTCATTTACCCATTCAATCTTACTAAGTAACTCCTTAAAAAAGTAATCATTTTGTTCAATATTAAATATGGTTCCAAAGTAATGAGCCTGACCATCTTTGTTAATAATATTAGGGAAATTTATTTTCATTTTATATTTCAATTATTGTCTTTTCAGATTATTGATTCTGGTCAATTTCCTCGTTGCTCTAAAACAAATTTAGATTAATTCGTTGTATCAAAATTTTTTCAAATAGGGTCCTAAAAATCTATGGTTTCCTAGGTTACATATATTTAATAGCTTGATTTTAAGTGATTGAACTGGCAAATTGCCCGTTAAATAATTGTAGGGACAAATAAAAGCTAATATTTTTCATGGGACTATTAGCTTTTTATTTAATTAGTGGTTTCGCAATTTTTTTTTGTAGAAATATTGTATAATTTATCCCCCAAAAAAGTTAAACAAAAACAAATAAAATTCTAATTTTTTATATTTTTTAACATTTTATATAAAATTTATTTTTATCTTTTAATTCGATAAAACACGAACGATTGTTTTGCTAACGCTTTGCATTATTTATTTAAAATAGGTAATGACAGCCGTAATGAAATGTGGAGTGTTGTGAATTAATATGTTCACCAAAACTCAACAATATGGATCATTTGTTTCTTCTTGATGCCTCAATGGCGATTGCAAAGACCGACTATGTGTCTTTCACTTTCTTCGTTGGCACAATGGCTATGATGGCCGCGGCGGTATTTTTCTTTTTAGAATTGAACAACACTAGTAAAGAGTGGAGAACTTCAGTACTTGTATCTGGGTTAATCACTTTTATTGCTGCTGTTCACTATTACTACATGCGTGGTTACTATTTAGAGACGCATGATAGTCCTACATTTTTCCGTTATGTAGACTGGTTATTAACTGTGCCTTTAATGTGTGTTGAATTCTATTTAATCACAAAAAAAGCAGGTGGTACTACAAGCTTATTATGGAAAATGATTTTAGCTTCTGTTGTAATGTTAGTTACAGGCTATTGGGGTGAAGCTGTTGCCCCAGCTCAAGCTACATTATGGGGAACTTTAAGTGCTATCGCATACTTCTACATCGTGTATGAAGTTTGGGTAGGGGATGTTAAAAAATTAGCCACTGGTGCCGGATCTGCAGTAGCGTCAGCTAATGCTGCATTAGGTTGGTTTGTATTAGTTGGTTGGGCTATTTATCCATTAGGATATTTAATTGGCACAGCCGATGGACAATGGTATGCTAGCTTCAAAAATATTGGAATTGACATGAACGTTATTTACAATATTGGTGATGCTGTTAATAAAATCGGTTTTGGTTTGGTTATATATAGCTTAAGTAGAAAATCTGCTTAATTTGTCACAATAACTTTTATGGGGCAAGTTGGTAACTTGCCCCATTTTTAATTTATATACATGCAAATAAAACTTCGCCTTTATTTAATATTATTTGCATTTTTATTATTTGTAGTAGATAGTATTTTCTCCTTAAATAGCAGCACTCAAATTTCATTCTTAATTATTGTATTAATTCTATTTGGAGTTCCCCATGGGGCCTTAGATTTATACATTGACCAGCATTTACATAAGTCGGATAGTAATCAAAAAATATTTCTATTAAAATATATAGGTAATATTATTGCTTATGCTTTAGTTTGGTATTTTTTCCCCATTGCAGCTTTGATCATCTTTATTCTTATTACTGCTTTCCATTTTGGAGAAATAGATTGGCTGGGTAAAACTGACCAATTGCTTCATAAAGTAGCCTATTCAATGATCGGGTTATTGTGGATTTTATTATTACTTTCTAAAAACATTAATTTTGCACTACAAATTTTTATTAGAATGGAGCGTTCTGCCTTTAATGAAAATCAATTAATCACTCTGGCACATAAAATATATCCCTTAACATTAGTTGGCTTATTTCTTGTTTATTTTATTTTATTCTTTTTTAAGAATCATTTTTTCTCAAATAATAAATGGTATTACTATTCGGTCATACAGCAAATCATACTAATCGTTTTTGCCTTTTTTATGCCTCTTTGGCTGTGTTTCGCCTTTTATTTTGGCTTTTGGCATTCCTTATTATCTTTTGATAAAATAAGAATTACATTTAGTTTGCCAAATGATTTAAATGGTTGGAAGAGTTTACTATTTAAAGCTGCTCCATTTTCAATTATGGCATGGTTTGGATTTGCTTATATTACTTTCTTAACGCTAAATAGTAAAGATGCATCTGGTATTTTTACACTGCTTTTCATAAGCTTATCTGTATTAGCTCTCCCTCATTTGCAAATATTTACTAAGATCAAATTGAAACCGGAGTAATTTGGGATTTATTGACTACCACTACTATATATCTTATTTTTTGCCATAGGAAATAATATATTATTTTCCAGGTGAACATGTTGGTGTAAATCTTCTTCAAATGTCTTTAATTCATCAGATGCGGCATTAAACAACTTTAATACATTTATCATATGAGGGTATTTTTCACCATGCTTAGTCACAACTTTCTCAATATGATTTAATATAGTAGGAATTGCATTTTCAAACTAAAAGAGGCTTCTATTTCTAGAAGCCTCTTTTAGTTTAGTTTAGTTTAGTTTAGTTTAGTTTAGTTTAGTTTAGTTTAGTTTAGTTTATTTTGTCTTTTTAGTTAGAGATTTAACATTATAAACCACTTCGCTTTTATTAATTTTTCTTGATGAAGCTAATTTTATGTAGTCTGGGCTTGGAGCGGATGTTGCTGCTCTACCTTCCATGATACTTTCTAATGTATTAAAAAAGTCAGCAGAAACATAGTTCCATTGAACATCTTCGCCTACAACATCAATTTTTTTATTTAAAGACCAAGCTAATCTACCATTATTGTTAGGTTTGGGAATAGTGACATTTAATCTAGTAATTTCTTTTTCATAAGCATCTTCTCCACCCAACATTGTTTTCATATAATTAAAAACAGCATATTTCGCTGTAGTATCTATGAATGTGTATCCATTTTTATTTGCTATCATAACAGTTTCCACATTTTTTCTAGAGGCATTAATTTTATCTTGAATAGTCTTAGCCTCTGCATCATTATAGGTGCCTAATATTTTTAATCCATTATTAGCAAATAAACTATCTACGCTATTTGCAAATGTGATAACTATCATGTCATATTTAGATTCACTTGTTGCATTTCCAACTCCCCAAACTTGCCAAGCAACTATAGTGCCATCGTTAATACGTTTTTGTGCAATTTTTGAAAGCTGGTCGTTCAAAAATTTACCATATTCACCACCAGGAGTGGATCTCATAAATTGAACTTTTGCATACTTAAACGTTTGTGTTCTATTTTGTGAAAAAGTTGTAATACCACCCAAAACAAATGCAATTAAGATTAATTGTTTTTTCATTTTGTTTTTTTTATTGTTTAAAATTTTAAAGCCAATTTAAGACATTTAATTAAATAATAGTTTCAAAATGATACTAAAATGCCTACTATTTATTTTAGTATTATTTAATGGTTACCTTATTATAGTTGATATTATATTAAAGAATGAGCTTATAACTTGATTAACATATTGAAAATCAAATTGATGTATTAAATTCATAACATTTAGGACATAAAAAGGCCCCAATTGCTTGAGGCCTTTTTTATAAATAAGGTATATTTTTTAATAGATTATTATACCTATTAATATCTTCAATAGAATGTTTTAAAATTCTTTGCTTAAATCCTCCATATTATAATATTCTTCAAGTGTTGTAATTTTTCCTGAATCATTAAATCCCAAAACTGCATAGTATTTTACTTTACTTGTTTTGCCTGAACTTGCAAATTTTGAATTTATAGTTCCATAAACTCTTACACCACCATCAAGTGCGTAGGTTTTTGGATCTAGGCCAGGCACATATTCGGTATTTTCAAATTTAATATCATTAAATGCTTTCATAAATTCTTTATCACCAGCCAATAATACTTCTTTGGAAAGAGAGTCTTGACCAATTGCTGGGCCATTCCATTTAAAATCATCAGTTAGAAATGTGGCTTGTTTTGTACTGTCTTTTGAGGTAAATGCTGCGTAGAACTGTTTTGCAATCTCTAAATTTTTCTCATATTTTGCTATGTTAGCATCAGATGCTTGCTTTTGATTACAAGCAATTAAAGAAATGCATAAAATTGCTGAATAGGTAATAATTTTTTTCATTTTTGATTTTTTGTTGAATAATAAATGTTTTTTTTAAAAATATTGAATTCACATCATAAATTAACTAAAATAATTACATCTTCAAAATATTTCTTCTATAATATTAACATATTTATAAAAATACAAAGTTGTTTTGTAGGGCTAACTACTTTATAAGCAATGAATTAAAAAACTTTATAAGGGTGTATTATGAAAAGAATTAAATAACCTTAAGTTTCTTTTCACTATACTTTAATATACTTTCTTTAGCTGTATTGCATTTAATATAGGCTCTCCTTTTATGGGTATAAAATCTAATGTAATTCCTTCGTTATTATTCAATACAACAGTATGTTTTGTGGATACTGCTCTAAGTGGTTCCAGGTAGCCAGAGTTATTCAAATGAGTTAATATTTCTTTCCCATTCATTAAAACATTAAAGCTTCTTTCTTTAAATTCCTCCACTGCTGCAGCTGACCCAAGGTTATATACAAGATCATTTGTTTTGACCGGCGAAGTTAATTCTGCAAAATGTAATGTTATTTCATATTTGCCATTAGGCACATCAAAACGAAATTGTTGAATTCCAGTACGTTGTGTTTGATAAATTGGCTCTGCTTCTGTTCCAAGTATATCTTTTGTTGTTCCGTAACCTGTTCTTGTGCTACCTTTTACAGTGAAAATTTGACCACCTGTAAATCCCCAACTTCCAGGTGTATAAACTTGCTCAGGAATCCATGTGATTCCATTTTTTTCATCAAAAAAGAATCGTTTATCTCCTAAGCTAATATTCATCTCTTTAAAGTTTAGATTAGGGTTTCTTAAGTTTTGTGAAAGCATTATAAAATGGATGTCAGCATGGTCTATAATTTCTTCACCATTTTCAATAGAACTTGCAGTTAGATTATTTATTCCGTTTATAAATGGCACTTCAAAATTAGCTACACCTTGAATAGTTTCTTTTATGCCAATTTCCTTACCATTTAATTTTAAAGATATTTTTTTCTGATTGCTAAATACTGTGATTGGTTGGGTACATATAAGTGATGTCTCTGAAATTGAAAAGCCAGTTCTATAATTCCATTCTTTTGAACCAATTTGAAGATAGGGCTGGGTCAATAAATTTGATTGATAAAATCTATAGCTATCTTTAGCTTTTCTATCCCAAGTTAAAAGGCCTTTTGCATTTATATGTGGGGTAGTTTCTGCACGCTGTTCTGAATTAAATTCTGCTAAATTCCAAATTATTGCAGCAGCTACAAATGGTCTGCTCATCATATCTTTCAAATAGGATTGGTGCAATAATGTAGTATATTCTATGCTCTTATCAAATCGTTCTGGTTTGAAATTATGTATACGAATATCTGCATCAGATCCATATTCAGTCACTAACACGGGTTTGTTGGGTAATTCTTTATGATGATTATCTAAAAATTTTCCAAAATCCTGTAAGGTTCCGCTATACCAGCCTTGATAAAGATTCCATCCCACAAGTTTAGGTATTTTAGTAAGCCCCACTTTATTATATAATTCAAATGCCCCATGATTAGGAATCATGGTATATCTTAAACTATCTTCTTGATGTGTAAGGTCCTCTAGCTCTTGAGCTAATTTAGCAACAGCCTTAAAATAGGTTTCTTGTTGTTCAGATCCTTTAGCATAGCGTGGCATCAATAAGACTTCATTCATATATGTCCAAATGATTAAACTAGGATGATTGTAATATTGTTTAATCATTTCAAGATGCATCTGTTTGGCATTTTTGGCAAATTCCTCCGATTCGGTAATTCTGTTTACTATGGGTGTTTCAACAGAGGTTAATATACCAAGTCGATCACAAGCTTCAATCACAGCAGGATCTTGAGGATAGTGTGCTATTCTGAGAAAATTACCGCCCATTTGTTTTAATAATTCTACATCATGTACATGCATTTCATCAGATAATGCGTTTCCTAGTCCTTTGAAATCTTGATGTCTGCTTGCCCCTATTAATTTAACAGACTTGCCATTTAAGAAAAATCCTTTATCTGCATCAAATTGAAACCAACGAAATCCTAAAGGGTTTATGGTTTCATCTAATTGTTGGTTTGTAACTGCATCTGTAATGCTGGAAACTACTCTGTATAAATACGGATCTTCTATGGACCATAAATGTGGATCTTTTATATTTTTAAATTCTTGAACGAAATTGTTTTTCTGTCCCGCACTTAAAATGATCTGGCTGCTTAGTTCAGCAAATAAGTTACCTTCAGCATCGTAAATTTTTTGACTGATATTTATTTTTTTCTTGCTTACACTACCATTTATTAACGCCCCCTTAATTTTGACTATTGCATTATTTGAATTTACAGAGGGGGTGCTTATAAAAATGCCAGGTGAGGCGTAATTATCTGCATCAAAATGTATTTTGTTGATAGCCTTCAAGTACACATCACGATATATTCCTCCATAAAATGTGAAATCAGCAGACAATGGAGGAATGTTTTCGTTGTGACTGTTATCCACTTTTACGACCACTTCGTTAGGAATGTTGTCATCTGTTGAGAAATTAATAAAATTTGTTATAGGGAATGAAAAAGCATTATAACTACCAATATGTTTTCCTGCAAAATTGCCATTTACGTATATTTCAGCTACTTGTCCTACTCCTTCAAAATATAAATAAATATCTTTTTCTTTCCAGCTAATAGGAATGTAAACTGTTTTTTTATACCAAGCTTCCCCTCTGTAATATCCAGGTTCTTCATCACTTACATCCTCTACATTCCAGGTATGAGGTATAGATACATTTGTCCATTTTTTTGGAGAATAAGCTTTTGAAGTATCTCCCTTGCAAAATAACCAGTTTGAATTAATGGTTGATGATAATCTATCTTGAGACCATGCGGATGATGCAATTATCAAAAATATAATACTAAAAATAATTTTATTTCTCATAGCGTTTATGGACTGTAGTTGTGAACAATTTAGTGACTCTAAATGTATTTAATTTTTGCTTTCAAACAGCTATTTAAATACAAAACATTTTTTGGGCTTAAATTTATGCAAATCATTGAAAATCAAATAGGTACTAAATTTCTTCCATTCAGTATTTTTAAATTTTTAAAAATATAATTGTGTCAATTACTCTATTTTTGTTTCATATAATTTAGTAGAATTATGAAATCTAAAATAATCGCTTTTATTGTTTTTATAACATTCACAAATTTTTTGATTGCGCAAGTGAACACGGATAGTACTACTCTAGAAAAGGTCGTAGTAAAAAAGAAAACATCTTCACTCGTCAATATTGTAAATGACCGTTACGCATCAAGGGGGATGTTTAAAAATACGGTAAATGTAAAAATGCTCGATTATATTAACAATCCACCTCCACCTACAAATCTCCCCATTTTAGAATATTTAAGAGGCAAATTAGTAGGAGTGAATATTGAAAGAGGTGTGAATGGCAACTATGTAATTACTTCAGGTAGATTTAAAACACTTATGGATGAGGCTGAAGTAAAAATATACTTAGATGAGCAATTAGTAGATGCTGATTTTTTAGAGAGTATATTTCCCAGGGATGTTGCTTTAGTTAAATATTTTCAGCCAGGAGCATCCATGAGTACAGCCCTGGCTTCTTCCTCAGGAACCTTAGCTATTTATACAAAAAAGGGAGAGGATATTTATAATTTCAATGATAAAAACGATTTAAACAACATTCGCAAAACAGTAGATTCTCTTAAAAAAGGGAAATCATATTTATAGTATCATTTGTATTATCCAAATAAAAATTAAGGGTATATTTAATAATCATTATTTTATTTAATTACTAATCCATTAAATATGAAACGATCTACCATTTTGTCCATTATTTGTGTTCTATTTTTTTCGAATCAAATATTGGCGCAAAAAAAAGTAATTCAATTAGTTCCAAGTACCTTTAAACAAATTGGAACTATTGATGAGCGATTTCAATCTTATAACATTGAAATGGCTGAAGTTATTGGAGGTAATTTTTGGAGACCTTATGATAAAAATGAACTAAGCAAACCAAGTAATAAAGAATTTGCAGCAAATATTGGAATCACAATTGATCATAATAATAATTCCCTATTTCAAGCAATACCACCTATCAATTTATATGATAAGAGGTTGCGAACTTTGGCTGCAGCATTAGGTCCCGTTTATGTTAGAGTTAGTGGTACATGGGCAAATACAGTTTACTTTAGAGATAATGATGCTGACACAACACTTCCTGCTGGTTTTAATGCTTATTTAACTAAACAACAATGGAAGGGGGTGGTGGATTATTTAAAAGCTGTTAATGCAAAGTTGGTGACTTCATTTGCAGTAAGTGATGGTGTAAGAGATGCTCAAGGATTTTGGACACCAGTGGAAGCAACTAAATTAATTAACTACACAAAATTAATTGGGGGAGAGATAGCAGCAGCAGAATTATTCAACGAACCTAATTATGGAACTGGAGCTGGTCTAAAAGAATATAATGAAGAAAAATTTACAAAAGACATTGCAGTCTTTTCAAAATTTGCTAAAGCGACTCTTCCAACTATGGCAATAGTAGGACCAGGGTTGGTGAGTTTGGGAGCGCCATTAAGTATTAAGTCTGTACCCATGATGGATAATGAAAAAATGTTGAGTACACAGCCACAACCCAAATTTGATATTTTTTCATACCATTTTTACGGCGCTGTTTCTCAAAGATGTGCGTCTTTTGGAAAAGCTTTAACTACTTCAAGAGAGGATGCATTATCTGAAAATTGGTTAGCTAGAACAGATACTATATATACAAAATACAATGAATTGTATAAAAAATATGATGCAGGAAAACCTTTTTGGTTAACCGAGACAGCAGATGCGGCATGTGGAGGTAATCCATGGGCGGTCACTTATTTAGATTGCTTTAGATATTTGGATCAGATGGGGCGTTTAGCAAAAAACGGAGTAGATGTTATTTTTCATAACACATTTGCAACTAGTGAATATGGAATAATTGATCAAAAAACACATTTACCCAGACCTAAATATTGGGCTGCCTTATTATGGCATCAGTTGATGGGTACGAAAGTATTTGACGCTGGCTTAAAGATAGAAGAAGGAGTTCATGTATATGCACACAATACAGTAGGTAAAAACAAAGGGATGACTTTACTGATCTTAAATACTAATGTAACTCAGTCAACTAATATAAATATTCCAGTTTCTGCAGAGAGATACACCCTTACTTCAGATGAGTTAATTGGCATGAAAGTAAAGTTAAACGGCAAAGAATTGCTTTTAAACGAAAAAGACGAAATTCCTAACATGAAGGGTGAAAAAGTAAAACCAGGGATCATGATTTTTGCTCCATCAACTATTACTTTTTTGGTATTATCGCAATAATATAAAAAGAAACGGTTTAATTCTAAATTAAACCGTTTCTCACATCAAATTATCCAATATTGATAATTTGACCATTTGAAATTAATTCTCTATTTAATCTGTTATTTTCAATAATTTCTAATACTTTATTCCATCTTTTATCTGAATGAAGAGCATCTAGCAATTCGTTATCTGTAATAACATACTTATTACTTAAGTGTCCTTTTTCAGCAACTCTTAATAAATGAAAAAAAGCATTGTCTGGTTTATTAAGCTGAGCATAACATACGGCTGCATAAATACGGTGAATTACTTTACCCAAGTTTTTATTTTCTTTAAAAGCAATTTCATATTTTATCACTGCTGCTGCGTAATTTTTAACTCTCATTAAAGAATCTGCAATTTCAGTTAAGTCGTCATAGCTGTTTTCCCCCATATATTTTTCATTTCCCTGTTGGTAAAAAACTTTATATCCACCAAGACCATTAGATAAGGGTAGGTTGTTTGAAAAGTCGTCTGTGACAATGATGCTATTTGCATCCCATTTAGATTGTCCCAAACTAGTTAGATGAATGCTTATAAAAATAACGATCCCTAATATTAATTTTTTCATAGTATAAATTTTAGCACATGTTTACAAAAACATCTTCAGTAATACATCCAAAAACTGTTTTTCCAGCCCAGGTTTTAAAATCATTAATAATATAAAAACCGTCATACACACTCACAAGATGAAAACAACCATCATTTAATAATCTAATTTCATAATACAAAAAGGTATAACTAAAATCTTGATTCGTAAATGAATTTTTAGAATTTAAACTTGATGAGTTTGCTTTTGTAGTCTCTGTGACAGCAAGCAATAATAAACAAATAAATAGTAGCTTTTTCATAATATATTTTTTTAATGAATTATAAAATTAGCGCGACTATTAAAAATTACTTGTAAGATTAATTAAATATTTAATTAGAATTACTACTACATTTTTAACATTTTTGTAGTTTACTGAGACTATATTCTAATATTTATATGAGTTTTCAAATAAAAAAGGGCGTATATAATACGCCCTCTATACAACTACACCTATCAACCTTTGGGGGAAATCGTTATACTGCTTTACTTAGGTTCATTTGAGTTGAAATGCCTTCCAAATTATGTTCAAGTATTTGAATTTTATTTTTCATTACTTCTATTTCTGGATTTTTTTCAATGAAAACGTTTTTTTTATTGAGCATATGACCTTCGCCAGTTAACAACCATTTAATATCTAGGATTTTATAATGGTGGTGTATTTTTTCCAAAATATTTGAACCAATAGATCCATTCTTTTTTTGTTTTGCAAAATATCCATTAGAGATATTAATGCTTCGCTCGAAAGATCTTGGATTAGTTTGGATAAATTCAATAAAAATGGATAATCTGTCCATTGGCTTTTGGAGAGTAGGTTCTTGGTTCATTTTTAAAAGTTTATTTATTTAATAATAATTGAATGATCAATTCAATTTATAATAAACAAACCTAGAAACTATAACCAAAATAAGATGTAGAATTTGTAGAATAGTTTATGTAAACTTCTACGATAGGTGTGCGAAAAAAAACTACAATAGGCTAAATTCGAACTACAAGAAAAGTAAACAAATCTTATAAAATGGCTTTTATGCCTTAATTATCTGAATTGTTTTACTATTTTCAGTTCGTTATTTTTAAATATAATTCTGATATTTAAACTTGTCTTGTGATTTGTGTAATAATTCCAGTGAAATGGTTGTCTCCAATAAATAATTTTACTTAATTCCTGATCATTTACTGTCATCATTTCGGTTCTTTTCATTCTGACACCTAGTTCTACATTTTCTGATTCCTTCGCTGGAATATTTGTCTTATCAACATATATGTATAATTTATTGATAATATTTCTTGCATTATGAATTTCGCTTTTTAATTTTTCATTTTTATATATTATTTTCTCTTCTTTAGAGAATTCTATACAATCTTCTAAAAAGTATAAGGAGCGATCTATGGTTATTCTATTATATTTTAAATTTGAAAAGGGGCGATACAGAAATTTATCTTGTAAATTATCTAATTTTAAAATAGTATTGATGGTATAAAATATTTTTAATGCAAATGTACTAGACTTAGTACATCCTATCTTATAGTATCTTTGATCATTAAATCGCATATGATTATAGATCAAAAATTTTAAAAACGATATAAAGGATACTATTTGATACATATTCCCTGGCTATTAATAGGTCACAAAGTTTAAAAATATCATGAAGTAAATTTATAAATAATATTAATACTAACACTATAGTATTAGTTCTACAAGGTACATGTTGTATACTATATTAAACTATTAAATTCGGTTGCATGATTAAGTTCATGTTTTCAAATTTCTATTGTTTGGAAATGATATCATCTTTCCTAGTGCAAATTCTCCAAATTAAAGGATTTAATCTGTTGATTAGTAGACTATTAATATTCTTGTAGTTTTAATACTACACCAATATTCAACTTATTTTATTCATTGTAGTATAAATAACAGTAATTTGAGTGTAATTCAATGCTTATCTGATGCTCAAGTTCCAGAATGTTTTAATTTATGACAATTTTATCGGAATTAAATCTATTAGTGGTTTAATCAAAGAAGCATTGCCTTACACCAAAATTCATGCTTTTTCTAATAAGGAACAAATAGATCTGGAGTCTTTTAATTATGATAAAGATTTTTTGAATTTTATTTATATCAATTCCTTCGATTCTTATTCCATGCAATTAATAGAATCAAATATGATTACTACTAATATTGTGGTTATAAGTGATATACCTATCAATATATTTTTTAACCGCTTATCCAGATTTAATATCATCGGATATATAGACAGAGACAGCATTTACGACAATACATTTAAAGAACTCTTTATTAAAATTTTAGATAATAAAATTTATATGAGTGAAGATGACAAAGATTTATTATTAGAAATGCATTTCGATAAACAAACTAATAATTCATCTATTAATCCATTAAGTAAATTGTCATTACAAGAGTATAATGTGATGAAAAATTTACTGGTTGGCAAAAGTATTAACGAAATAGCTATAGAACTTAATTTACACAAGTCATCTATCTCTACATATAAGAAAAGAATTTTAAGTAAACTCGCTGTTAAAAATATATACGAGTTGAACATTATTCTCAATTCTTAATATTTCTCATTTCTCTCTCTATTTCTACTTATTTACTCCTAGAATGTTGTTTTGTAGTTTTAATACTACAAAACAACACTTATTGTACTACATACTTATCATTCAAGTTTTACACGTTTCTAAATGAATACCAAGTTATTTTGCTTAGCTATTATTCTGAACTAAATTCATTATTTCTCTTATCTATTTTAGTTCATAATTAATCAATACTATATTTTATTGATTTAAAAATGCTATAGTTATGAAGAAAAAACTGGATTTATTTAATTTCTTTTACAGCCTTGGAGCTGTAATTATTTTGTTAGGAGTTATTGCTAAATTATTAGAATGGGAAGGTCAAGATATACTAATGACTGTTGGACTTAGTATGGAGATTTTTATTTTCGCCTTATCAGCCATTAAGTTTGTTCCTAAAAATGATATCGTTCAAGATGATATTAACGACATGCCTTCTTCTTTTCCACCAATGGATCAACCAAATACAGGCACCTATATTAATATTCAAAACGGAGTAGACCCTAACTTATCACAAGCTGATATTAATTTAAATAATTATAAATCCTATTTAGACACAACCGATACTTTTTCAATAGACCTTAATGTAGATCAATTTGGCAATTTAAACTTACTTAGTAACTTATCTCAATTAGATAAAATTGTTGCATTAAGTCAGGTGAAGGATCTATTGTATCATCCAGATTGGTATCAATTAAACACAGATGACTATAATCAGCTTATTGTTTTAGTTAAAAATATATTTGGTATGAGAATGCCAAATTTTGAGTTTTTACCCATTTTAATTCAAACTCCTGTAAAATTACCTATCCCTGATTTTGAAAGCTACACTATATTAGATCCAGTTGAATTAACAGTGGGAGAAATTGAAATTTTATGTAAAGCTTTTGCCTTAGTGAATGATTATAATTTCTTAGATCATTTTGTTTTTCAAGAAATAGAAGAATCCTATTATTTAAGAATGAAACATGATAATGAAATTCAAATATTTGGTGGCGAACAAGAAGACTGTATTGCCCACATTAAAAATTATTTAGAGGTAGATTTTGTCATAAGCCCAAACATTAAAGCTATCAAGGATCTTGTTTTTTTATATGATATTGGATTGCTAGAGGAGTTGATCCATGTTTCCAATTATGAAAATTTAGAAGAGTTTATTTCCCTAACTAATATAGTGGCTTCGTCTAATGATAAAATACGAGCCAAGTTATTCCAAAAAAACACTCCTTTCATATATAAGAATGATGATTTATTAAGTCTCCAATATTTACAATGTTATGTTCAAATAGGTTTGAGTTTTGAAGACATCCAAAAGGGAAGACAAATATTTAAAGATTCGGTATTATTTATTAACAATAACGGAAATCAATTTGTTTTAAATGATGTTATTAACTACCACAATGAAGCAATTTATTTTGGAATTAATAATGAATATACCATATTACTTAATGACTTATTTCAACCTGAACAACTTAAACATATTAAGTTCATCAATTTAGTGATAGAACAACTAATTGGAACAAGAATTGCTGCAAAAGCATCATTAGATGAGTTATTTGGGTTGCAAATGAATGATTTTAAATTAGAAATTCATAACAAACTAAATGATTATCTAACACAATCTAAAATAGCACCCAACGGTTCGCAATTGGCTTTTATTTTATTGTATAAACAGTATAATAGTTAAATATAAAATCTAGTATATGGCAGGTGGTGTAGTAGATGTTAAGAGATACCAGATTATCAGTCTTTTGTACATCATATTTGTTTGTTTTTCAGTATTAAATATTAAAATCTCCAGTTTAGATTCTAATACCTATACTATTAAAACATTTCAAACTATACAAACCGAAGAGTTAAAAAAATTGAGTACCAGTAATTTGGTAATTTCTAACAATATTGATACGCTATTTAGCCTACCTAAGTCAAGAAGTTATTTAAAAATAGCAAATCAACTAAGCACTAGTTTGAAAATTGTAAATGGCGTCATTGATCATGTGAATATACAAATGAAAAAAGAAGGTACAACATTAACGAAACAGTTCAATAGTAGAAGTTTTATTGAAAAAACACTAAGAGATCCTCAAGGAGTTAAGTTGATGGAAGTTAATTTGTTTGCACTATCTTCTTTCATAAAAAATTCCCCTTATAGACTGCCTAGCAGATTAGATGAATTAATACCACTTCAAAAAGAAGTGACCACTCTAAAAGGGCGAAAAGACGATTGGCAATCTTATTTGTTTTATCACAAGCCAATGGGAATTAGTTATATGCAATTAGAGAGAATTAAATTATTAATTATTCAAACACAATTAATATATCAAGAGGCAGCTTTAGGGGAAATAGGATATCAGGCGACTTATTATTCTAAACTCAATCCTCAATTGTACGATTTCACAAGTAACATTAAAGACACCATCTTAAAAATTACGCATAAAGTGGATTCTATTGCTAAACTTGATAGCATGGAGTATCAAGATGTATTTTTTAATAAAATCATCCATTCTTTGAGTACCGAAAATGTGTTTGTTGGTCTTTCTAATTCAATACTTCACGATTTTAATTATGTATTAGATAAGGATTTTGAATTGGAAATTACCCCCAAGGCAAAAATATTTAAATCAGACAAAGAAGTTAAAATCATATTTAGTAAAACAGGGGAGTATAATTTGAGATTTTTTGATACAAGAAAAGGTCGCAAATTACTTTTTGAGAAAAAAGTGAATGTTAATAAAATACCAGATCCAGTAGTTAGCGTAGATGGCGATAATCTTCATAACTACAATATTAGTATTAGTGATTTAATGAGTGCAGTCCGCTTAGAAGCTAAATTAGACATTAATAATTTACGTTATTTCCCAGGTCGAATTAATAGCTATAAAGTCATAAAAATTCACAATGGCAAAGAAGAAGATTATTATATTAATTATGGTGAAATATTTCAATCGCCTACTCAAAAAATATTAGGATCCTTAAAAAAGAATGATTTATTAATTTTTGACAATGTAAGTATTTCATTAGTAGATGGAACTACACGAATTGCATCACCTATAGTATATAAAATTACTGACTAATGAAATATATTATACCCACATTTCTTCTGTTTTTAGATATGTTAAGTTTGAACTTATCTGCTCAGGATATTAAGAAAGATACACTTACTGGCACTTTCACTAATCTGAATCTCGCAAAAGGTAGTTATTATGTTAATTCTGTTATTATAATAAAAGAAAACTTAACTATTGCTCCTGGTGTTAAAATTGAATTAATCGATAATGGTAGAATTGTTTGCGAAGGTGGTGTCAATGCCAATGGTGTTTTTCGCAATATTGAAATTTTAGGAAAAACAGGTCGTCCGGGGGTGGGTATGGTTATTAAAAATACGGATTCGAGTTCTGTAAACTTGTCTAATATTATCTTTAAAAATTTACAAATCCCTTTACTTTTTGATTTTGGATGGAAAAGAAGCATTGTTAATATTCGTTCAAATTTATTCGTAAACAATATTGGTAAAGTATCTATCATACAAGTTTTAAATCAACCATTTAGTTATACCTATGATACTACTACTGCTCATTTTAATATAATTGAAAATTCATTTGCTGGTAATAATGCTCCCATTTATTTTGAAGATTTAAAAAGTGATCACCTTAAAATATCCATTTTAAATAATGTGTTTATTAATAATAGGGTGTATGGGTTTAAAAACTATAATATAGCTACAAATATGATTTATGGTAGAGCTGATCAATTTTTCAATAAATATGCTGCTGTTATTGAAGGTAATAGTTTTGTTTCCAATAATTTAATGGATAGTTACACCGATTCATTAGTTCATTCTGCAAACTTTGGATTGTACGGTAGTGATAAAAACTTTAGTTTAAAACAAAATTATTTAGGCAGAGATAAGAAGGAGTATATCATTAATACGATTTATGATCAAACTATCAATTACAGTTCACCTAAAATTGATTTTGAACCTTTTTTAACTAAACCCAATAACATTACTCCCTCTCATATATACCAAATACTCAATAAAACAAATAAAATTATTGAAGATACTCAAGCAATCAAAATACCTATTGATGAGTTTCAATTATTGTCAAATACAGCTATAGATTATTCAAAATCATTGGTTGTGGTTACTAGTTTTAGTGATGATACTACAGAGCTATTAAAAAATGATACACTTAATTATACTATCAATAAGAATAATAATACTGCAAATTTTAAACTAACGAAATCAACAAATATCAAGAGCAAACTAATTAAGTATACAATTACTAATATCAAAAATGTAAATGACGAAGTTGTTCCAGATGTTGAATTAGGTTATTATAGTTTTTTATATGAATACCGAAAAAGAAAACCTTATGCCTTGATTAAAGTGGAATTAACTAATAAAGATACTATTCCGGTTGAAGCAAATAAAATTGATACTGCTGATAAAAATAATGTTATAGTACAACCACGAATAAAAAACAAACTAGAAATGTCAATTTCTTCTGGCGGGGTCATTTTTTTAGGAACTATTAGCAATGCTAACTACTTCCAAAATGACATAAACGTATATACATCTGTTTCTTTTAACTATAAAATGTATTCCAATTTAAGTTTGAATCTTTCTGTTGCAAATTTCAAATTAAGTAATACCGATTACAAATCAGGGAATAATGAACAATTATCAAGAGGCATGTCTTTCACCACAAATATGATGAGCGTTTCCCCATCCTTAGAAATTGATTTTGTCAACAACAGATTAACAACTAAAGAGAAAAATTGGCGTCCTTCTATTGAATTTGGAGTGGATCTTGTTTCATTTAATCCTACTTCAATATATAAGGGTACTACTTATAATTTACAGTCTTTAGGAACTGGAGGACAATTTTTAGATAGTTTATCAAAGCCTTATTCATTAATAACACAAGGTTATTTTTTAGATGCCAAATTAAAATATCAAATTTCTAAAAGAAATAGTATTGGGATTCATTTTTCAATACATAAAAGTTTATCAGATTATTTAGATGATGTAGGTTCGGATGCATATCCTGATCCTGCCAAAATTTATAAAACTTCTAAAACATTTCCTGAGGCTGCAGTTTATTTTTCAAACCCCACTTCAAGAACGACTAATTATGGTCAATTAAGAAATAGTCCAAATAGTGCTTCTGATATATATTTAATATTTGGTGTTTTTTACTCCTTTAAATTTTAAGTTATGCATTTTAAAAGTATATATATAAAATCAATTACATTTTTACTAATGGTTTTTGTTATTATATCTTGCAGCAAGGCTGATATTATAACAGATTTAAATTTTCAAAAATCTTTATTGGCTGGAAAGGGTACTTATCAAAATACACAAAGAGTTTGGAAAATTGATTCTATGTCCGTGAATGATACCTCTATCATCTTATCAAATGCTCAAAAACTATTTACAAAAACATATTCATTTAATGGCACATTTTATGATAAAGATGGCGTAGCAGGTAAATGGGATATTCCCTCAATTGATGTTTTAAAAGAATACTTATTTGATACCAATGGAAGATATCTTTTTGATTCATTGACCTATCATATTGATTTAATTAGTTCTAACAAGTTTACTTGCACTCTAAATTCAACTAAAAAAATTAAATACATATATGTTATTGCAAATTAGACATATTATATTTTTCTTTTGTGTAATCATGCTATGCGTTCAGAAATCTGATGCGCAAATAAATGTATCCTACAATATAAGTTGCTTGGCGAGCCCTAATGCTAGTAACTATAATTCTAACTCTATTGCTTTGACTCTTAATAATTGCTTACAAGTGTCAAACGGATTATCAAAATTTATGTCGGTAGGTCACAATGAATTTGTGAACCAATGTATTCCTGTGATTCCCGATCAGCGCTATAATTTTTTAG
The DNA here is from genome assembly GCA_947372105.1 of Chitinophagaceae bacterium. GTDB lineage: Bacteria > Bacteroidota > Bacteroidia > Chitinophagales > Chitinophagaceae > Sediminibacterium. The sequence continues at coordinate 1,853 of CANBSH010000024.1, read as the reverse complement.
TGTACCCCAATCCATTTAAATCTTATATCAATATTAGATCTGAAATATTATTAACATCTACCGATAATATTATTATCAATATATATACTGCTGTGGAAGGTAAATTGGTGTATTCATCTCCAGTAGCGAATCAGAATGTACTCTTTTCGGGCATTCAAATAAAACCTAATGTAATCGCTTCTGGTGGTTATGTTTTAGATATCAATATCAATAATATCCCCCATCTATATAAAATATTAAAAATTGACTAATGTATAAGAAAATATTTTTCATATTATTCTGGTCATTGTTGTTAACCACAAAACTGATAGCGCAGTCCATACCTGATGGTATTATATTTCAGGCAATGGCAAAAGATAATAATGGCAATGCTGCCAATAATCGAACTATATATGCTATTGTTTCTATTCTTACTACTAATAACATTGATTCAAAAATATATACTGAAAAATTTACGCTTTCCTCCAATGTAGATGGCATTTTTACTTTAGTCATTGGGAAGGGTAACAGATTATCTGGCTATAATTCGTTCAATAGTATAGTATGGGACAAAGCATATTTTGTGAACGTGAAAATTGCAGTGGCACCTACTATCATGAATACTATTTGGCAGGAGGATAAAGAATATGTTGATTTAGGAACCTCCCAATTTTGGACAGTACCATATGCTTTTTATTCTACCAATGCTGCATATACGGATATAGCCAAAACGATTTCTACTATTTTGCCTAGTAATAAAGGGGGTACAGGGGTAGATAATAAAGGCAAAACCTTTGAACTAAAAAATAATTTCTCCATTTTAGGAGATGGCGATTTGGTCATTAACACTACCCGAAATAGTAATATTACTTTGCCTTATACTGGAACCTTATCTACATTAAGTGGTAATGAAGTATTGACAAATAAAGTTTTGGTTTCACCTATTTTAATGGGAAATCCTTCGGCTCCTACCACATCTTTATCTAGTCGTGATAGTTCTATTGCTACTACTTTATTTGTGAGTTCATTAGTAGCCCAAGAAATAGGGGAGAATAGTGCAAAACTTAGCGACAACTTGATCAATTCTATCAATATCATCGATAGTACTATCGCAACTAAATTAACTACTACTGATACTGCTGGACTGTTAGCTAATTATCTTGCCTCATTAAATAATTTACGAAGCACTAAATTAAATTCAATAGATACTGCAAATTTATCTGCTTGGAAATTAAATAAAGTAGATACGATATTGTTGTCAAATAGAATAAATCGCAAGTTGGATACTGATGATTTTAGTATCATGATAGCTCCGTATTTAACAAAGATGAATGGAGTGAGTTATGCGGATACTGTAGCTATGTTAACTAATTATTTAGCTGCTTTAAATAATTTGAGGGGAACTAAGGTTAATTACACTGACACGGCTAATATATTGACTAACTATTTAGCTGCTTTAAATAACTTGCGAAGTTCAAAGTTAAACGCGATTGATACAGCAAATTTATCTACTTGGAAACTAAATAAAGCGGACACTGCAAATATGCTAGCAAATTATAAATCTTCTGTAATAGATCTAAAGGATGCGAAGTTAAACAAGTCAGATACCGCTACTATGTTAGCTAATTATAAGGCTGGCATGATTGCATTAAATGCAGACACATTAACCTTGGCTTCTAGATTTAGTGATGTGGTCAATTTAGCGAATACAAAATTAAAAATAACTGATACAGCAAATTTATCTACTTGGAAACTAAATAAAGCGGACACTGCAAATATGCTAGCAAATTATAAATCTTCAGTAATAGATCTAAAGGATGCGAAGTTAAACAAGTCAGATACCGCTAATATGCTTGCAAATTATAAGGATGGTT
>CANBSH010000023.1 GCA_947372105.1 Chitinophagaceae bacterium | reverse complement strand
AGCCGCAAAGGCTGTTCCAGGAACAGCCTTTGTTTTTTTATACCCACTTCGCCCCATTCAAGCCAGCTTGATGGGTCTCTTCGGGCATAAAAAAACCGCCCCGAAAAATCGGGGCGGCTTCTTTTTTCTTTGGTTGCCTGACCTGGATTCGAACCAAGACAAACTGCACCAAAAACAGTTGTGCTACCGTTACACCATCAGGCAATCCTATTCCATTTTTTGAATGGAGTGCAAAAATAGGGGTCGGCGTAAAATTTTCCAAATATTTGTGGGTTTTAGGGTCTTTATTATCCAATTTCCTTAACTTAACTATCCAAATACATAATCAAGTATTAAAATCAACTTTATGGGCAGTAAATTATTATTATTAACCACATTCATTGCATGTATGTTCGCCTTATCCTTTAAATCAGATAAAAAGAAAAAAATCGTTTTTTTTGGTGACTCTATCACCCAAGCCGCAGTTAATAAGGGGGGATATATTGATGTTTTACAAAATATGTTGCAACAAAAAGGGGTGGATCAACAGTTTGAATTAAACGGAGCGGGAATTAGTGGCAATAAAGTATATGATTTGTATTTAAGAATAGAAGCGGATGTGTTGGATAAAAAACCAGATGTGGTGGTGATATGGATAGGAGTGAATGACGTTTGGCATAAGTCTAGCTCAGGAACCGGAACCGACTTTGATAAGTTTGGAAAGTTTTATGATGCAGTGGTGAAAAAAATTCAAAAGCAGGGAGCAAAAGTTATTATAGTAACACCAGCAGCGATTGGAGAGAAAAATGATTTTAGCAACACACAAGATGGTGATTTAAACTCTTATAGTGCATGGATGAGAAAGTATGCAACAACCAATCAATTAGGCTTAGTGGATTTACGCAAAATATTTCATGAGTACAGTGTAGCGAATAATCCAAACAATGATGCTAAAGGAATCTTAACCACAGATGGCGTGCATTTGAATGAGAAAGGAAATGCATTAGTCGCAGAAGAAATGTGGAAAGCTATTTCTCAGTAAGATCCTAGTTAAGAAGCTATCACTAAATAGTAATTCTTTTTACCTTTTTGAATTAACAAGTATTTGCCTTGCAATAAATGTTGGGTAGTGACTGTTGTAAATTCAGTAGTAATCTTTTCTTTATTAATACCTAGTCCGCCCCCTTGCCACATTTTTTTGGCTTCTCCTTTGCTAGGGAATATTTGAGTGTCGGTTAATAAGTTGACTAAGTCATATCCCTCTTGTAATTGCGCTAAAGTAACTGTCGCAGTTGGCACTCCCTCCATCACTTGTAATAGTTGCGCTTCATTTAAGGATTGTAAAACTTCGGTGGTAGCGTTGCCAAATAAAATTTCGGTAGCACGTAAAGCAAATTGTAAATCTTCTTCACTGTGCACTAGTATGGTTAATTCCGCAGCTAATTTTTTTTGTAATATTCTTTGTTGTGGAGCAACTTCATGTTCAGATAATAAAGCTTCAATGGTATCTATTGGAAGCAAGGTGAAAATTTTTATCCATTTTTTTGCATCCTCATCACTTGCATTTAACCAAAACTGATAAAATTGGTAAGGAGAAGTTTTAGCAGGATCTAACCAAACATTTCCCTTCTCTGTTTTACCAAATTTACCGCCATCGGTTTTAGTAATTAGGGGACAAGTGAAAGCAAAAGCTTCGCCACTTAATTTGCGACGAATTAATTCGGTACCTGTGGTGATATTTCCCCATTGGTCGCTACCACCCATTTGTACTTTGCAATTTTTATTTTTATATAACCAGTAAAAATCATAACCCTGCACTAATTGATACGTGAATTCGGTAAAGCTCATTCCGGTATCTCCTTCAATTCTTTTCTTCACGCTATCCTTTGCCATCATGTAGTTCACCGTAATATGTTTCCCTACATCACGAATAAAATTTAAAAAACTAAAATCCTTAAACCAATCATAGTTGTTCACCATCTCGGCTGCATTTTTCAAGCTAGGATCGAAGTTTAAAAAATGAGACAATTGTTTTTGAACACCTGCTAAATTAAATTGTAAAGTTTCTTCACTTAATAAATTACGCTCTTCACTTTTTCCGCTAGGATCTCCCACCATACCTGTAGCACCACCTACCAAAGCAAAAGGTTTGTGGCCGGCTCTTTGCAAATGCATCAATAATAAAATAGGCACTAAACTTCCAATATGTAAACTATCCGAAGTAGGATCAAATCCAATATATCCCGATACTTGTTCTTTTTCAAACAATTCTTCTGTTCCGGGCATAATGTCCTGAATCATTCCTCTCCAACGTAGTTCTTGTATTAAAGTCATAGTTTGTCTACTTTAGGCAAAAATAACTACTAAAATGCAATATTTTTGCATCATGAACCCGATCAAATCAACAATTGGCGAAGGAACCCGAATTTTACACTTCTTTTTGGACACCCTTTTTATATTTATTTTGTCTTTTATCCTGTACAGAAGCTATAATTTTTATGTGTACAATTGGGGATTTAGAGGTATCCGTTTTGGGTATTTCTTTTTTGCCACCACATGGATATACACCTTCTTATTAGAACTTATTTTTTTACAAACACCCGCCAAAATGATCACGCATACCAAAGTGATTTCATACAATGGGAAACGCCCCAACATAGGACAGTTTTTTATTAGAGCAACGGTGCGCACCACCTTATTATCTATGTTTGGCCTTGCTTGGAATGATAAACCCTTGCATGATACTTTTTCAAAAACCGAATTGATTCACACTACAGCATAAATCATTCCTAAATTCGCAAGGATAAAAAGGAGCGAGGGTAGTACATTTGTAAAATTTTTTAAATGGCTAAGATTGGAATTAATATTGCAACAGGAAGTTTGCAACAACCTGAAATTATTGTGGGTATTGATTTGGGCACCACCAATAGTTTAGTAGCCATCATCCATCCCGATACCAAACAACCTACTGCATTAAAGGAATTTGATGGAAGTAGCATTGTTCCAAGCATTGTGCATTTTGATGCTTTTGGAAATGCCGAAGTAGGAGCGCAAGCAAAACCATATTTAGAATCTGATCCACAAAACACCATTTTTAGTGCAAAGCGATTAATGGGTAAAAGTTATAAAGACATAAGGGAGCATCAGGATTTTTTCGCATACAAAATTATTGATGATAACAGAGATAGTTTAGTAAAAGTGCAAGTGGGAAATCAATTTTATTCTCCCATCGATTTATCTTCTTTTATATTAAGTGAATTAAAAAAGAGGGCTGAACATATTTTAAAAACACCCGTGACTAAAGCAGTCATTACGGTGCCAGCTTATTTTAATGACACACAACGTCAAGCTACGCGTGATGCAGGAAAGCTAGCAGGGTTAGATGTGTTAAGAATTATAAACGAACCTACTGCCGCAAGTTTAGCATATGGATTAGGAATGAATCCGACCGAAGATAAAACTATCGCAGTGTATGATTTAGGGGGAGGTACATTTGACATTTCTATTTTAAAAATATCCAATGGCATATTTGAAGTATTAAGCACGAATGGAGATACTTATTTGGGAGGAGACGATTTAGATCGTGCCATTATTGAATATTGGATGAAGCAATGGTCTTTAGATAATTTAGATCAGCACACGCAATTAAAACAAGAATTAAGATTAGCTGCAGAAAAAGCTAAGATTGCATTATCAACACAATCCATTTTTGAATCCGAATTTGCAGGAGAAAAAATCTCTATCACCAAAGAAGTTTTTGAAACATTGATTCAGCCAATTGTTCAAAAAACAATTCAGTGTTGCGAGAAAGCAATGCAGGATGCAGGGTTAACGGTGGCAGTGATTGATACGGTATTAATGGTTGGAGGTAGTACTCGTGTACCTTTTGTAAAATCAACTGTGTCTGAATTTTTCAAACAAGTAGTGAATGATAGTGTGAATCCTGATGAAGTAGTGGCATTAGGGGCTGCAGTGCAAGCCGATATATTAGCAGGAAATAATCAAAACATGCTTTTGTTAGATATCACACCACTTAGTTTAGGCATTGAAACGATGGGAGGATTGATGGATGTTTTATTACCTAGAAATTCAAAAATACCTACTCAAGCAGGAAGACAATATACCACACAAAAAGATGCACAATCAGGAATCAATATTGCCATTTATCAAGGGGAAAGAGATTTAGTAAAAGACAATCGGAAATTAGGTGCCTTTACTTTGACAGGAATTCCGGCTATGCCAGCAGGTCTTCCCAAAGTGGAAGTGACTTTCTTAATTAATGCAGATGGCATTTTACAAGTAAAAGCAAAAGAGTTAAGAAGTGGGGTAGCTCAAACTATTGAAATTAAACCTCAATATGGATTGACCGACGAAGAAGTGGAACAAAGATTATTAGAAAGCATTACCCATGCAAAGGAAGATATTCAAAAGCGTGCCTTGGTAGAAGCCAGCACCGAAGCAGAACAAATGCTAGATGTCACAGAGAAATTTATCACTAAAAATAGCGCGTTATTAAGCCCCGACGAATTGAAGCAAACTGCATTAGCCATGCAAGCCCTTCAATTAGCTATCACTATGGAAGACAAGAACTTAATTCAGACTAAAACCGAGGAATTAAACGATATTTCTAGACCCTTTGCAGAGCGTGTTATGGACCAAGCTATTTCATCTGCTTTAAAAGGAAAGGGGATAGATGATAAAGATTTATAGATAATTTGGTTATTTCATTCAAATTCCTATCTTTGCTACCCTAAAAACACCTGAGGAGGTATATATTATGTTAATTATTGATTCAAAAGATTGCGAAAACATCGACAAAGCGCTCAAAAAGTATAAAAAGAAATTTGAGAAGAGTAAGACTTTATTAAAGTTACGTGCTCGTCAAGCTTATGTGAAACCATCTGTACAACGTCGTTTCGAAGTATTAAAGGCGATTTACAAGCAACAAATTTTCAGTGGAAAGATTGAAGGATAGGTTCTGACGAATTAATTCATGATTTTTTCATGATTTAATTCATGATTTTCTAAAGACCTTCTTATGAATTCAAATCTTGACTTCATTAAGTATTTAGATACCACGTTCTTCATTGACAATATTAAAGTCTACCTAGTTAAACAGGTGGACTTTTTTTATGCCCCTACTTTTGTATCTTTATAAGGCAATGTCCATCATTACTCGATATACGCCAGTCAACGCTTTTCTCAATTACTTACAATTCGAGAAGCGGTATTCCATCCATACCATAACGGCCTATTCAAACGATTTAATTCAGTTTTTCGACTTTATCGAAACTCAATATGGGAGTATTCCTTTGGAACAAATTACGGGATCGGTGGTTCGAACCTGGTTGGCTTCTCTCAAGGAGGCTGAAATGACGGGTAAATCATTGAATCGTAAAATATCTTCCCTCAAATCTTTTTTTAAATTCCAGATTCAAAAGGCGGTCTTGAAAAAAAGTCCCATGGAAACTGTGATCAGTCCAAAAATGAGTAAGCGCTTGCCAGTATTTGTCGCCGAAAATGATATGGAACAAATGTTTATGAATGTTTCTTTTGCAGAAGGGTGGAAGGGCTTTACCGAAAAATTAGTCTTGCAATTATTTTATGCAACCGGTATGCGTTTAAGTGAATTAATTCAATGCAAACAAAATCAAGTAGATCTTTCTAAAAAACAAATCAAAGTTTTAGGAAAAGGAAATAAAGAAAGAATATTACCCATTAGCGAATCCTTAGCCGCCGAAATAAAATTATACATTCAACAAAAACGGGAAGAAGGGAAAGAAGCGCCACAACTTTTTATTACAGAAAATGGAAAGCCATTACAACCCAGAGCAGTGTATACTTTTGTAAAAAAATATTTATCACAAGTAACGACCTTGCAAAAAAAGAGTCCACACGTTTTACGACATAGCTTTGCCACTCATTTAATGAATAACGGTGCCGATTTAAATGCAGTCAAGGAACTCCTTGGCCACAGCAGCTTAGCGGCTACGCAAGTATACACGCACAATACCATTGAAAAATTAAAAGAAGTGTTTGCCAAAGCGCATCCCAAAGCATGATACTCGTCAGTCTTTTTTGAACTGTAACTGATATAAGTAAGTTCAATTCCTAAAGTTTTCACAAAAGAAATTTAAAATTTTAATTGCTTTCAAATTGTTGTAACTTACTAGTGCAGGTTAAAGTGATGTAACCACCTGATCAGTTCTTTTCAAATTATTTGTTTATCATCTTTAAATTTAAATTGTATGAACATCAACATTCAAACAGTGCACTTTGATGCAGATCAAAAATTACTCAGCTTTGTTCAAAAAAAATTAGACAAATTGGAAACCTTTCATGATAAAATAACGAAAGTAGAAGTGTACATGAAAATAGAAAACATGGCACATGTGATTAAAGACAAAATTGTAGAAATCAAAATATTTATTCCAAAACAAGAATGCTTTGTAAAAGCAACTTCTAAAACATTTCAAACTTCATTTGACAAGGCTTTTAATGCTATCACCAATCAACTCGTAAAGAAAAAAGAAAAAATCGCCGCATAAATTTTTTTTAATCAAATAGGGTAACGCCCATTGCTGAAAAACTTCATCAATGGGCGTTTTTATTGGCTTTGATGCCTCCTTTTCCTCCATTTTCAAATTATTTCAAATTTTCCTGTGCTTTTGGGATAAAATTTGCCCCTAAAATTTTGATAAATAAAGAATTCCATTACCTTTGCCATCCCAAAAATGGGGAGTGTTCTTTTATGTAGATACTTTATGCCGGAATAGCTCAGTTGGTAGAGCAGCTGATTTGTAATCAGCAGGTCGCGGGTTCGAGTCCCATTTCCGGCTCAGATCTATGGGCAGATGGCCGAGTGGTTAAAGGCGACAGACTGTAAATCTGTTCTCTCACGAGTACGTAGGTTCGAACCCTACTCTGCCCACATAATTTTTCGTAATTTTGCACCGCAAAGGTCAAAATGCGAAAAATGGTCGAGATCTTTTTTTAAAGCGGGAGTAGCTCATTTGGTAGAGCGATAGCCTTCCAAGCTATAGGTGGCGAGTTCGAGCCTCGTCTCCCGCTCCAGTTGGTTTGTTGATGAAGGGACATTGGAAGTCGGTTGGTTAAAAGCCGTTGTGGCTCAGTGGTAGAGCACTTCCTTGGTAAGGAAGAGGTCGTGAGTTCAATTCTCATCAACGGCTCAAAAGGGTAGAAGCAAGGAAAAGTGAAAAGGAAATAGGTGAAGTGAGTAGGTTGAATTAATTTTGAAAGCTATGGTCGATGGACTCGGTGGTCTATTGACAGCAATTATAAAAAAACATAAAAACAAATAAAGATGTCTAAAGAGACCTTTAAGAGGGAGAAACCCCACGTAAACGTTGGTACCATTGGCCACGTTGACCATGGTAAAACCACATTAACTGCAGCTATCACAGACGTATTGTCTAAAAGAGGCTTAGCAGCAAAGAAAAACTACGATGAAATTGACGGTGCACCCGAAGAAAAAGAGCGTGGTATCACTATCAATACTGCACACGTAGAATATCAAACTGATACTCGTCACTATGCGCACGTTGACTGTCCAGGTCACGCCGATTATGTTAAAAACATGATCACAGGTGCTGCACAAATGGATGGTGCTATTTTAGTAGTTGCGGCAACAGATGGTCCTATGCCTCAAACAAAAGAGCACATCTTGTTGGCACGTCAGGTAGGTGTTCCACAAATCGTTGTTTTCATGAACAAAGTTGACTTAGTTGACGATCCTGAATTGTTAGACTTAGTTGAAATGGAAGTTCGTGATTTATTAACTATTTATGGATTTGATGGTGAAAAAACACCAATCATCCGTGGTTCAGCTACAGGTGCATTGGCTGGAGAGCAAAAATGGCTTGATGCTGTAACTGAATTAATGAATGCAGTAGATACTTACATTCCATTGCCTCCTCGTCCTATTGACCAACCATTCTTGATGTCTGTGGAAGATGTATTCTCTATCACAGGTCGTGGTACAGTTGCTACAGGTCGTATTGAGCGTGGAATCGTGAAAGTAGGTGAAGCAGTTGAAATCGTAGGTTTGATGGATGCTCCAATGAGCTCTACCGTAACTGGTGTGGAGATGTTCAAAAAATTATTGGATCAAGGTCAAGCAGGTGATAACGCAGGTTTATTATTACGCGGTATTGAGAAAAAAGATATCCGTCGTGGTATGGTAATTTGTGCGCCTAAAACGATCACTCCACATACCGATTTCAAATGTGAAGTATACGTATTAAGCAAAGATGAAGGTGGACGTCATACTCCATTCTTTAACAAATATCGTCCTCAATTCTACTTCCGTACAACGGATGTAACTGGAGAATGTTCTTTACCAGCTGGAACTGAGATGGTAATGCCAGGTGATAACGTTAGCTTAACTGTAAAGTTAATCCAACCTATCGCGATGGAAAAAGGTCTTAAGTTCGCTATCCGTGAGGGTGGTAGAACAGTAGGCGCTGGTCAAGTTACAGAGATCATTAAGTAATTGACATACAATATAAACTGAAAGTCTTTGGTCGCTGCAACTGCAATGACCAGAGACTTTTGGTTCATACGGGCATGGTGCAACGGTAGCATACGGGTCTCCAAAACCTTTGATCTGGGTTCGAATCCTAGTGCCCGTGCAATTTAAATTGCATATTAATTGTTATCTTAGCAGTTAATTGAACCGAATTAAATAATTAATTATGAACAAAATCGCCAACTACTTCAAAGAAAGTTATTTGGAGTTACAGGAAAAAGTGACTTGGCCTACATGGACTAATTTACAACAAAGTACGGTGATCGTATTGGTAGGAACTATTATCATAACTGCATTAGTTTGGGTAATGGATTTTTCTAGCAACCAATTATTAAAGTTGATATACTCATTATTTAAGTAACATGGAAACGGAAGTTTTAACAACAGCAGCCCCCGCTACAAAAGCAGCGCCAGAAACAAAATGGTTTGTGCTTCGCGTAGTGAGCGGCAAAGAAAAAAAGATTAAGGAATACCTTGATAAGGATATTCTTAGAAATAATTGGCAAAACGTAGTGAAGCAAATATTCCTTCCCATGGAGAAGGTGTATAAAGTTCAAAACGGTAAAAAAGTAATGCGCGAAAAAAACTATTTTCCTGGATACGTTATGATGGAAGTAGTGGATGCTAATGGTAGCGGGCGTTTAGCCGATGATATTGTAATGCATATTAGCAATATCACCAACGTAATGCACTTTTTGACAGATGGTAAAGGATCAAAAGGAAACATTATTTCTTTAAGAAAATCTGAAGTCAACAAAATGTTGGGTAAGGTAGATGAGATGAACGACATGGGTGGTTCTATCAGCGAGCCTTTCATTTTGGGGGAGACTATTAAAATAATTGAGGGACCTTTCAATGACTTCAATGGTGTCATAGAAGAGGTGAACGAAGAAAAGAAGAAATTGAAAGTGACCGTAAAAATATTCGGTCGATCTACTCCAGTGGAATTAAGTTACATGCAGGTAGAGAAACTGAGTTAGAAGGAAAAAGGTAAAAGGTCCCTTCCGTTTATTCGGAAGGGATTTTTTTTGCCCTACACTTTCCAGGTTGCTACACCCGGACTTCCCCTTTTCCTATCCCCAATTGGGTATTTTTTCAATAAATCTCAAATTTTTATACATTATTAGGGTTCTTTTATTACCTTTGCAACCCCAAATATACTTTTCGAAGTATGATGGATTTTGGGAGTCAAGGCCATAAGGGCTAAGACGCTTAACCAATAAAATCAATAAAATGGCAAAAGAAATCTCCGGCTACGTTAAGCTGCAGGTGAAAGGCGGTCAAGCCAATCCTGCGCCACCAGTAGGTCCAGCACTTGGTTCTAAGGGTGTAAACATTATGGAGTTCTGTAAGCAATTCAATGCTAGAACTCAAGATAAACAAGGAAAAGTAGTTCCTGTTTTAATCACAGTGTATACCGATAAGTCTTTCGACTTCGTTATCAAAACTGCACCAGCTCCTGTTCAATTAATGGAAGCTGCGAAAATCCAAAAAGGTTCTAAGGAAAGCAACCGCGACAAAGTAGGTAAAGTTACTTGGGAGCAAGTTGAAGTTATTGCAAAAGATAAAATGGAGGATTTAAATGCCTTCACTTTAAATAGTGCAATGAGTATGGTTGCTGGTACTGCACGCTCAATGGGAATTACTGTAGATGGTAAAGCACCTTGGGAAAACTAATTTTATTCACCTTAAATTTTAATGAACATGTCATTGACTAAAAAAAGAAAAGTTGCGGTAGCAAAGGTGGATAAGAATAAATTTTATTCCCTTAAAGATGCTTCGACACTTGTAAAAGAAATTAATTGTACAAAGTTTGATAGTTCTGTTGATTTGCATATTCGTTTAGGAGTAGATCCTAAAAAAGCAGACCAACAAGTTCGTGGAACTGTATCTCTTCCTCATGGAACAGGTCGTACTAAAAAAGTATTAGTATTATGTACTCCAGATAAAGAAGCGGCTGCTCGTGAAGCAGGTGCTGATTATGTTGGATTGGATGAGTTTGTAACAAAAATCGAAGGCGGTTGGGTAGATATCGATGTGATCATCGCTACTCCAGCAGTAATGCCTAAGATTGGTAAATTAGGTAAAGTATTAGGACCTCGTAACTTAATGCCCAATCCTAAAACAGGTACTGTTACAAATGATGTAGCTGCTGCTGTGAACGAAGTGAAAGGCGGTAAGATTGCATTTAAAGTAGATAAAGCAGGTATTGTTCACGCATCAATAGGTCGTATCTCTTTCTCTGCAGAAAAAATTGCAGAAAACAGTTCTGAATTATTGAATGCCATCATTAAGTTAAAACCATCTTCTTCTAAAGGTATTTACTTGAAAGGAGTAAGCATGGCTTCAACAATGAGTCCTGGTATTTCATTGGAAACAAAATCATTAATGAACTAATCCTGGTGATCCGAAAGGAAATGACCCGGGAATAAAATATAATTAGTTATGACCAAAGATCAAAAAAACGAAGTGATTGGACTTTTAAAAGAAAAGTTTAGTCAATACAATAACTTCTATATCACAGATACAGAATCTTTGAGCGTTGCACAAATTTCAAACTTACGTCGTACTTGTTTTAATAAGCAAGTAGAAATGAAAGTGGCTAAAAACACTTTGATTCGTAAAGCACTTGAAAATTTGGATAGCGAGAAGTATGCAGGTTTGTATGAATCATTAAATAATGTAACTGCATTAATGTTTTCTGAAAATCCAAAAGATCCAGCTGTGATCTTAAGTGCTTTCAGAAAAGAAAACAATGGAGATCGTCCTACATTGAAAGCCGCTTTCATTAACGGTGATATTTTTGTAGGGGATGAAACATTAGTTGCTTTAACTAAGATCAAAACTAAGAATGAATTGATCGGTGAAGTAATTGGATTGTTACAATCTCCTGCTAAACGTGTAATAGCAGCATTATTAAACCACGCTGAAAATGGAAGCAGCGCTACTGAAAAAGAAGTAGTTGCAGCAGCAGTTGAAGTAGCAGTAGAAGAAGCGCCAGTTGCGGAAGCACCTGTAGCAGAAGCTCCTGCAGCGGAAGCCGCTCCAGAAGCAGCACCGGAAGCTTAATCACTTCCACCCAATCATTTTAATTACAGCATACGCTGTTTTTATATTGTTAAAATAATTTTTTTAAACCTTCCGCTGGAGCATAAGCTTTGAAAGCGGAAAAAATTGAAACAACATGGCAGACATTAAAGCATTAGCTGAACAATTAGTAAGCTTAACGGTAAAACAAGTACAAGAATTAGCAGACGTTTTAAAAGCGGATTACGGTATCGAACCAGCAGCAGCAGCGGTTGTAGTTGCAGCAGGTGGTGGTGGTGCTGAAGCAGCAGCAGAAAAAACAGCATTTGATGTTGTTTTAATTAACGCTGGTGCAAGCAAATTAAACGTAGTTAAAGTAGTGAAAGATTTAACAGGTCTTGGTTTGAAAGAAGCTAAAGACTTAGTTGATGGCGCTCCTAAAAACATCAAAGAAGGCGTTTCTAAATCAGAAGCTGATGAAATCGCTGGCAAATTGAAAGAAGCAGGTGCTGAAGTAGAAGTAAAGTAATTTACCCTACCTAGTACTGACATCATATTGATGGCATCAAAAAAAGGTCATCCCGGGCATCCGCCCAGGGTGACCTTTTTTGTTAATGAAACCCTAAGAAAAAAAAGGAAGGAAGTAGGGGACCATGAATATTAATTTTTAATAATGTAAATTAATATTGCTAACCAATAATTTACAAATGTATTTTATACATTATATGACATTTTGACCTAGTTTGGCATTTTTTGAAAAAAAATACTCAAAATCAATGGGTTTGGTACAAAATTTGTTTTTAAAAGTCCTTCATTTTCCTTAACTTTGCAATCCTTTATTTTGGGCGTATTGTCTATTGGTATTACAGTGTGGCCACTTATCTGTGTTACTGATAGTCAATCTTTAAGCAAAATGCTACCAAATATTTTATTGCAATAAAACCTGGTTTATACCGTATGTCTACAACAAACTTGAACAACAGAGTCAACTTTGGTAAAATCAAACACGTTGCCGAAGCACCAGACTTACTTGACATTCAGTTAGAATCTTTCAAAGAATTCTTCCAATTAGAAACAACACCTGATCGCAGAAATGTGGAAGGATTGTTCCGTGTATTCAAGGAAAATTTTCCTATCACTGATACACGTAACATTTTCGTTTTGGAATTCTTGGATTATTTTATCGATCCACCACGCTACACTATTGATGAGTGTATGGAACGTGGTTTAACTTACGCTGTGCCTTTAAAAGCAAAGTTGCGTTTGAGTTGTAATGATGAGGAGCACGTTGATTTCCAAACCATCGTGCAAGATGTTTTCTTAGGAAACATTCCTTACATGACACCTCGCGGTACCTTTGTAATTAATGGAGCGGAGCGTGTAGTGGTTTCTCAGTTACACCGTTCACCTGGTGTATTCTTTGGACAATCTACGCATCCTAATGGAACCAAAATTTATTCTGCTCGTGTGATTCCTTTCAAAGGCGCATGGATGGAATTTGCTACCGATATTAACAACGTGATGTATGCTTACATCGACCGTAAGAAAAAATTCCCTGTAACAACTTTGTTACGTTCTATTGGTTTTGAAACTGATAAGGACATCTTGGAATTATTTGGAATGGCTGATGAAGTAAAAGCAGATAAAAAAACTTTAGCGAATCAAGTTGGTAAAAAATTAGCTGCTCGTGTTTTAAGAACATGGGTAGAAGATTTCGTAGATGAAGATACTGGTGAAGTTGTAAGTATCGAGCGTAATGAAATCGTAATGGAGCGTGATACCGTATTAGATCAAGATGGTATCAACTTAATTATCGAAATGGGAGCTAAGAGCGTATTCATTCAAAAAGAAGACGTGGGCGGCGACTATGCAATCATCTACAATACTTTAAACAAAGACACTTCTAACTCCGAGTTAGAAGCGGTTCAACATATTTACCGTCAATTACGTGGTGCTGATGCTCCAGATAATGAAACGGCTCGTGGTATCATTGACAAATTATTCTTCTCTGACAAACGTTATGATTTAGGAGAAGTAGGTCGTTACAAAATCAATAAAAAGTTAGGTCACGATTTAGCTTTTGAGAAAAAAGTATTGACTAAAAATGACATCATTGAAATCGTAAAATATTTAGTACGCTTAACAAATGGTAAAGCTGAGATTGATGACATCGATCACTTAAGCAACCGTCGTGTTCGTACGGTAGGAGAACAATTGTATGCTCAATTTGGAGTAGGTTTGGCGCGTATGGCGCGTACTATTCGTGAGCGTATGAACGTACGTGATAACGAAGTATTTACGCCAGTAGATTTAATCAACGCGCGTACTTTATCTTCTGTTATTAATTCTTTCTTCGGAACTTCTCAGTTGTCTCAATTCTTAGATCAAACCAACCCATTAAGTGAGATCACGCATAAGCGTCGTATCTCCGCATTAGGACCCGGTGGTTTAAGTCGTGAGCGTGCAGGTTTCGAGGTTCGTGACGTACACTATTCTCACTACGGTCGTTTATGTACTATCGAGACTCCAGAAGGACCCAACATTGGTTTGATTTCTACTTTGTGTGTACACGCAAAAATCAACGATATGGGCTTCATTGAAACACCTTACCGTAAAGTAGACAATGGTAAAGTGAACATGAAGCATTTAACTTTCTTGAGTGCAGAAGAAGAAGATAATGCAAAAATTGCGCAATCAAATTCACCTTTGAATGATAAGAGTGAATTTAGTTTAGATAAAGTGGTTTCTCGTCAAACAGGTGATTTCCCAATTTTAGATAAAGGGGAAGTTGAATTCATGGACGTTGCCCCTAACCAAATTGTTGGTTTGAGTGCTTCGTTAATTCCATTCTTGGAACATGATGATGCTAACCGTGCTTTGATGGGATCTAACATGCAACGTCAAGCGGTTCCTTTAATTCGTCCAGAAGTTCCTATCGTAGGTACTGGTTTGGAAGGAAAGGCAGCTCGTGATGCAAGAATTCAATTACACTCTGAAGGAGATGGCGTAATTGAATTTGTAGATGCAAATGAAATTCATGTTCGTTACAACCGTAATGAAATGGATCGTTTGGTAAGTTTCAATGAGGACTTAATTATTTATAAATTAACTAAGTTCATTAAAACCAACCAATCTACTTGTATCAACTTACGTCCAGCAGTTAGAAAAGGACAAAAAGTTAAAAAAGGAGATTTCTTAACAGAAGGATATGCTACTAAAGATGGTGAAGTTGCATTGGGTCGTAACTTACAAGTGGCGTTCATGCCATGGAAAGGGTACAACTTTGAAGATGCGATTGTAATCAGCGAAAGAGTAGTACGTGAAGATCTTTTCACATCTATCCACATTGATGAATACGAATTAGAAGTACGTGACACTAAATTAGGAGAGGAAGAATTAACTTCTGACATTCCAAACGTTTCTGAAGAAGCGACAAAGGATTTAGATGAGCATGGTATTATTCGTATTGGAGCAACTGTAAAAGAAGGTGATATATTAATAGGTAAGATCACTCCTAAAGGAGAATCTGATCCTACTCCAGAGGAAAAATTATTGCGCGCTATCTTTGGTGACAAAGCAGGTGATGCAAAAGATGCTTCCTTGAAAGCGCCTAATGGTACAGAAGGGGTCGTGATTGATAAAAAACTTTTCCAACGTGCTAAGAAAGATAAGAGCGGTAAAGTACGTGAGAAAGCATTGTTAGATAAAGTTGAAAAACAACACGAATTAAACTTCAGTTCTTTAAAAGAGTTATTAGTTGAAAAATTACAAACTTTATTAAAAGATCAAACGACTCCAGGTGTCGTAAACAACTTTGGTGAAACATTAATTTCTAAAGGAAGCAAATTCAATGCTAAAAACTTAGCAGTGATTGATTTCCAAAATGTGAATCCATTAGGTTGGACAGGAGATAAAAAAACAGACGATTTAGTAAATACCCTATTACATAATTTCAGTATTAAGTACAATGAGGAATTAGGTCGTTACAAGCGCGAGAAATTTAATATTTCTATTGGGGATGAATTACCAGCAGGGGTATTAAAATTAGCTAAGGTTTACTTAGCAGTCAAGCGTAAGTTAAAAGTGGGTGATAAAATGGCGGGTCGTCATGGTAATAAAGGTATCGTTGCTAAAATTGTACGTGCTGAGGATATGCCTTTCATGGAAGACGGAACACCAGTGGATATCGTATTGAATCCATTAGGGGTACCTTCTCGTATGAACTTGGGTCAAATCTATGAAACCATCTTAGGTTGGACAGGTAAAAAGTTAGGCGTGAAGTTTGCAACTCCAATTTTTGACGGAGCTAGTACTACCGAAATTGAAGAGTTATGTGATAAAGCTGAAATTCCAAATAACGGACATACTTATTTATTTGATGGTGAAACCGGAGAACGTTTCCACCAAAAAACATCTGTGGGTGTGATCTATATGATCAAATTACACCACATGGTGGATGATAAGATGCATGCTCGTTCTATTGGACCATACAGCTTAATTACACAACAACCATTAGGCGGTAAAGCACAATTTGGAGGTCAACGTTTTGGTGAGATGGAGGTTTGGGCATTGGAAGCATATGGTGCCTCTAACATCTTACAAGAATTATTAACCTTGAAATCGGATGATATTATTGGTAGAGCTAAGACATATGAAGCCATTGTAAAAGGCGAGAATATTCCTAAGCCAGGTATACCAGAATCATTCAATGTGTTAGTACATGAATTGAGAGGATTAGGTTTAGATTTAAAATTTGAATAATCAAATAGATAAAATCAAATAGTCACCCATTCTTAAATAATGTTCCTGGTGTTAATACCGGGACAAAATGAATAAATAATATGGCATTCAAAAAAGAGAATAGACAACGTCCTGCTTTTTCGCAAATCACTATCAGTTTGGCATCGCCAGATAGTATTTTGGAAAGAAGTTTTGGGGAAGTGTTGAAACCTGAAACTATTAACTATCGTACCTACAAGCCTGAACGCGATGGTCTTTTCTGTGAGCGTATTTTTGGTCCAGTAAAGGACTATGAGTGTGCTTGTGGAAAATATAAGCGTATTCGTTATAAGGGTATTGTGTGTGATCGTTGTGGTGTAGAAGTAACAGAGAAAAAAGTGCGTCGTGAGCGTATGGGTCACATTAAATTAGTGGTTCCTGTCGTACACATTTGGTACTTCAAAAGTTTACCTAACAAAATTGGTTACTTATTAGGAATGAGTTCTAAGAAATTAGAAACTATCATTTACTATGAGCGTTATGTAGTAATACAACCAGGTATTAAGGATAACTTAAAAGTAGCTGACTTATTAACGGAAGAAGAATATCTTGATTTATTAGATGCTTTACCAAAAGAAAATCAATATTTACCTGATGATGATCCACAAAAGTTCATCGCTAAAATGGGTGCCGACGCGGTACACGATTTATTAGGTTTATTAGATTTAGATGAATTAAGTTTCTCTTTACGTAATGCAGCTGCTAACGAAACTTCTCAACAACGTAAAGCAGATGCTTTAAAACGTTTAAGTGTTGTGGAATCTTTCCGTGAAGCTAAAACACACATCACGAACCAACCTGAGTGGATGGTGATGAAATACATTCCTGTTATTCCTCCAGAATTACGTCCATTGGTGCCATTAGATGGTGGCCGTTTTGCGTCTTCTGATTTGAATGATTTATATCGTCGTGTCATTATCCGTAACAATCGTTTAAAGCGTTTGTTGGAAATTAAAGCGCCAGAAGTCATCTTACGTAATGAAAAACGTATGTTGCAAGAGGCGATCGATTCATTATTTGACAATAGCCGTAAATCAAATGCGGTGAAAGCAGAAGGTGGTCGTGCTTTAAAATCTTTATCTGACGTATTAAAAGGTAAGCAAGGACGTTTCCGTCAAAACTTATTAGGTAAGCGTGTGGATTATTCCGGACGTTCTGTAATCGTAGTAGGGCCTGATTTAAAAATGCACGAGTGCGGATTACCTAAGGATATGGCAGCGGAATTATTTAAGCCATTTATTATTCGTAAATTAATTGAAAGAGGTATCGTAAAAACAGTGAAGTCTGCTAAGAAATTAGTAGATAAAAAAGAAGCTGTGATTTGGGATATCTTAGAAAATATATTGAAAGGTCATCCGGTTATGTTAAACCGAGCCCCAACATTGCACCGTTTATCTATCCAAGCTTTCCAACCTAAATTGGTAGAAGGTAAGGCCATTCAATTACACCCATTGGTTACTTCAGCGTTCAACGCCGATTTTGATGGTGACCAAATGGCGGTGCATGTGCCGTTAAGCCATGCGTCTATCTTAGAAGCACAATTATTAATGTTGTCTTCACACAACATCTTGAACCCGCAAAATGGTACTCCAATCACACTTCCTTCTCAGGACATGGTGTTAGGTTTATACTATATAACAAAGGGTAAAGTAACGACTGCTACCGAAACCATCAAAGGTCAAGGTAAAGCATTCTATAACTTAGATGAAGTTGTAATTGCATACAATGAACAAAAAGCTGACTTACACGCTAATATTAAAGTAAAAACATTGGTTCGTGAAAACGGCGTTTTAGTTTCTAAATTAATTGATACCACTGTAGGTCGTGTTTTATTTAACCAACACGTTCCAAAAGCGGTAGGGTATGTTAATGCTTTATTAACTAAGAAAAGCTTGAGAGAAATCATTGGTGATATTATTAAAATCACTGACGTTCCTACTACTGCTAAATTCTTGGATGATATTAAAACATTAGGATTTAGAATGGCCTTCCGTGGTGGATTGTCATTTAACGTAAACGACTTAGTAGTTCCTGAAACAAGACACGAATTGTTGGAAGCAGCAAAAGTGGAAGTGGAAGAAGTTTGGGAAAACTACAACATGGGTTTAATCACGAACAATGAGCGTTATAACCAGGTTATTGATATTTGGAGTAGAGTAGATACACGTATCACCGAAACTTTAATTCGTGAAATGGCTATCGATAAGCAAGGTTTCAACTCAGTTTATATGATGTTGGATTCTGGAGCGAGAGGTAGTAAAACACAGGTGAAGCAGTTAGTAGGTATTCGTGGATTGATGGCTAAACCTCGTAAGAGTGGTAGTACAGGATCTGAGGTTATTGAAAACCCAATCTTATCTAACTTTAAAGGTGGATTGAACGTATTGGATTACTTTATTTCAACACACGGTGCGCGTAAAGGTTTGGCGGATACGGCGTTGAAAACTGCGGATGCGGGTTACTTAACTCGTCGTTTAGTGGATGTATCTCAAGACGTTGTTATCTCTGAAGAAGATTGTGGAACATTACGTGGTATTGCAACAAGTGCTTTAAAAGATAACGAAGATATCATTGAACCATTAGCAGATAGAATTGAAGGACGTAATTCATTACATGCTGTATTTAATCCAATCACGAGTGAATTAATGGTGGAAGCAGGAGATGAAATTACAATTGATACTGCTCGCGCTATGGAAGATGCGGGTATTGAAACAGTTGAAATTCGTTCTGTTTTAACTTGCGAAAGCAAACGTGGTGTGTGTGTGAAATGTTATGGTCGCAATTTAGCTACAGGATATGTAACTCAAAAAGGTGATGCAGTAGGTATTATCGCTGCACAATCCATTGGTGAACCAGGTACACAGTTGACATTACGTACTTTCCACGTGGGTGGTGTTGCGGGATCCTCTTCTGTTGAATCTAGCTTAAACGCTAAGTTTGATGGTACTATCCAATTTGATGGTTTACGTACTGTAGATGTGGTGAATAATGATGGTAATAAAGTAAAAGTAGTTATTGGACGTACAGGTGAAGTAAGAATTATGGACGTTAAAAACGACCGTTTAATGATTACCAACAACGTTCCTTACGGTGCTTTATTAGCTGTTAAAGATGGTGCTCAAGTGAAAAAAGGAGATGTAATTTGTACTTGGGATCCATTTAATAATGTGGTGGTGGCTGAACAAAATGGTAAAATTAAGTTTGAAAATATCACTGAAGGATTTACGTATCGCGATGAAGCGGATGAGCAAACAGGTCACCGTGAAAAAGTGGTTATTGAATCTAAGGATAAAACTAAAATACCAACTATCATATTAGAAGGTACGAAGGATAATAAAATGTACAACTTACCAGTAGGTTCACATATCATCATCGAAGAAGGTATTGAAGTGAAAGCGGGTCATGTATTAGTTAAAATTCCTAGAGTATTAGGTAAGTTGAAGGATATCACTGGAGGTTTACCTCGTGTTACTGAATTATTTGAAGCACGTAATCCAGGTAACCCTGCGATTGTTTGTGAAATTGATGGTATCGTAGCATTTGGTAATATCAAGCGTGGTAACCGTGAAATTATAGTAGAATCTAAAGACGGTATGGTGAAGAAATATCTAGTTCCATTAACACGTCAAATCTTGGTTCAAGATAGTGACTTCGTTAAAGCTGGATCACCATTGTCTGATGGTCAAATTGCACCTGCTGATATTTTATCCATCAGAGGTCCATTTGCTGTACAAGAATACGTTGTAAATGAAATTCAAGAAGTATATCGTCTACAAGGTGTAAAAATCAATGACAAACACATTGAGGTAATTGTACGTCAAATGATGAAGAAAGTAGAAATCGTTGACGCTGGAGATACTAAATTCTTAGAGGAGGACTTAGAAGATCGCTTTGATTTTATCGAAGAGAACGATCGTATCTACGATAAGAAAGTAGTCACTGATGCTGGTGAAAGTGCTAAATTAAAAGCTGGACAAATTGTTACTGTACGTGAATTAAGAGAAGAGAATTCTATCTTACGTCGTGCAGACAAAAAAGTAGTAGAAGTGCGTGATGCAAAACCTGCTACAGCTCGTCCAGTATTATTAGGTATTACAAAAGCATCTTTAGGCGTTCAAAGCTGGATTTCTGCTGCATCATTCCAAGAAACAACTAAGGTATTAAGCCAAGCGGCAATCCAAGGTAAAGTGGACTTGATGTTAGGATTGAAAGAGAACGTTATTACAGGACATTTAATTCCTGCAGGTACCGGTCAAAAAGAATTCGAGAAATTGATCGTTGGAAGCAAGGAAGAATATGAAGTATTAGCTACTACCCGCGAAGCAATGAGCTTTGACGAAGAAGAATAATACATTCTGATAGAGATTTTGTTAAAAGGCAGGAAATAGTCATATTTCCTGCCTTTTTTTATTTTTTATCCCTTCGTTTTTTCTTATTTTTATACAGTAAGGCGGTTTTCACAAATCGCTTTTTTAAAACAAAAAGAATCAAATGAAGTCAATTAATTGGGTCATCAATGGAGTGTTAGTAATTGCTGTAGCGGTATTGTATTTTTTACATTTTAGTGAAACCAATACCCCTATTAAATCAAGTGCATTAACAGCAGGGGGGACTAAAGTGGCTTATTTTGAAATTGATTCAATTCAAAACAACTATGAATTTTTCAAGGAAGTAAAATCAGCTTTACAAGTGAAGGATATGGAAAATTCAAAGCAATTAACTGCATTGAAAAATGCATTTGCAGTGAAGTATCAAGACTTACAAAAAAATGGTCAATATTTATCACAAGCAGAAATTGGAAGTCGTCAACAGGAGTTAGCGCAATTAGAAAAAAATTATACGAATAAGGAGCAACAATTGTCTCAGGAATTACAAGAAGAAAGCTTTAAGCGTTTGCAAGAAGTAAAGAAAAAAATTGAAGCGTTTTTAGAGAGCTATAATAAAAACAAAGCCTTTGCTTACATATTTTCAAGTAATCCCGATTTAATGTATTACAAGGATACGGCCTATGATATCACCGAGGATATTGTGAAAGGGTTGAATTCGGAATACAAATCCAAAAAATAGTATTAACTTATAATCCTTCCCGATACTCCGGGAGGGATTTTTTATAGTATCATTTATTGTAAACGCTTTATTAAATAACTTATGTCAACCAACGAAACATCCGAATTTAAACCAAGGTTATCAGCTTTAGATGCGACCATGATTGTCGCAGGGGGTATGATTGGATCTGGAATATTTATTGTGAGTTCCTCTATTACACGATATGTGGGAAGTTCAGGATGGCTTATTGCCGCCTGGGTAATCACCGGCTTCATGACTATTACTGCTGCATTAAGCTATGGTGAATTAAGTGCAATGTATCCTAAAGCAGGAGGACAATATGTATATTTACAAAAAGCCTATAATCCTTTGGTTGCCTTCTTATTTGGATGGAGCTTTTTTGCAGTAATACAAACCGCTACAATTGCTGCGGTAGCAGTTGCATTTAGTAAGTTCACTGCATATTTAATTCCTGCAGTGGGGGAAAATAATATTATTGCCAATCTTGGCTTTATCAAAATATCAGCCGCACAGCTATTAGCGATTGCTTTAATTGTATTTCTTACTTATACGAATACCCGAGGTGTGAAGGAAGGCAAGATGATTCAAAATACATTTACGTTTACTAAACTCATTTCTTTATTTGGATTAATTATTGTAGGATTTTTATTTTCTAAACATAGTTTTTGGAGTGAAAACTGGACGAATGCATTTGATGCTAAACAAGCAATTGCTTCCACATTAGCAGATGGATCTGTTACGCATACATGGGTGCCAGTAGGAGGGACTGCTTTAATTGGATTGATGGCTGCAGCTATGGTAGGATCTATTTTTAGTAGTGACTCTTGGAACAATGTGACTTTTATTGCAGGTGAAATTAAAAATCCGCAACGTAATATTGGATTGAGTTTATTTTTAGGTACCTCTATAGTGACTTTAATATACATGAGCACCAATTTGATGTATTTACATGTATTGCCTTTAAATGATATTGCTTTTGCCGAAAATGATCGTGTGGCTATTACTGCTGCAAATGCGGTGATGGGGAATATTGGTACCATTGTAATTGCAGTGATGATCATGATATCTACTTTTGGATGTAATAATGGACTTATTTTAGCTGGATCTAGAGTGTACTATACTATGGCGAAGGATGGCTTATTCTTTAAAAAGGCAGGTACCTTAAATAAAAATGAAGTTCCAGCATATGGCTTATGGATTCAGTGTTTAGTGGCTGCTATATTATGTTTAAGTGGCAAGTATGGGGATTTATTAACCATGGTATCTTTTATTGTAGTTATTTTTTATGTGCTTACTATCATTGGCATTTTCATCTTAAGAAAAAAAGAACCTGATACACCACGACCTTACAAAGCTTTTGGATATCCATTCATGCCCGCTATTTATATCGTAATGGCCACTGTATTTTGCTTGGGTTTAGTATATACCGAACCTAAATATTCATTATGGGGTTTAGTGATTACATTATTGGGGATACCTTTGTATTATATCGCATTACGCAATCAACAAAAGGATTAGAATTTTATGGACGCAGCTAACATTAAAAATATCTTTCAAAGTTTTAACAGCACCAAAATTGGTGTCGTAGGAGATATTATGTTAGATACCTATTGGTGGGGTTCGGTGGATCGTATTTCACCCGAAGCGCCTGTCCCTATTGTGTCCTTGCAACGAAAGGAACTAAGAGTAGGTGGTGCCGCTAATGTAGCCCTTAATTTAAGGTCCTTAGGAGCACCCACTACATTATTTGCAGTCATTGGCAAGGATGCGGAAGGAGCCGATTTAACGGCCTTATTACAACAAGAAGGGATTGACACAAAGTATATTCATGTAAGTGAAAAAAGAATTACCACAAACAAGGTAAGAGTGATGGGACGTAATCAACAAATGATGCGTTTGGATCACGAACATACTCAGGATATTCTTAGTGCAGAAGAAGATCAATTGATAGCGAACTTCAAAAAATATTTGGAAGCAGAAAAACCTTCTTTAATTATTTTAGAAGATTATAATAAAGGGGTGTTAACCAAAAAAGTAATTCAAACTATTATACAATTGTGTAATGAAAAGGGAATACCTACTTCGGTGGATCCAAAACAAAAAAACTTTTTAGCTTATCAAAATTGTACTTTATTTAAACCCAATTTAAAAGAGGTGAAAGAAGGGTTGAAAATAAATATCCCTGCGGTAAACATTGCCGAATTGAACAAAGTGCATACTACTTTACAGGCGGCATTACAGCATACTATTTCCTTTATTACTTTATCTGAACATGGGGTGTATTATGCGCAAGGGGAACAACAAAAATTAATTCCTACACATATTCGTTCCATTAGTGATGTAAGCGGCGCAGGCGATACGGTTATTGCAGTTGCCTCTTTGGTATATGCCACTACCCATGATATGAATTTAGCAGCCGAAATGGCCAATATAGCCGGCGGAATGGTATGTGAGTTAGTAGGTACAGCGCCTATCCATAAAGAAGCGTTTGAGATGGAAGCGATTCGTTTATTAGCATAGTATATAATTATTTTTATGTCGATTAAGAAAATAGCAATCATAGTAGCGGGAGGAACGGGTCAAAGGATGGGGTCGGTACTTCCTAAACAGTTTTTAGAAATTGAAGGGAAAGCTATTTTACTACATACAATAGATCAATTTATTGCCGCTTTTGATGATATTGAATTAGTGGTAGTGCTTCCTGAAGGATATATTCAACAAGGACAAAAGTTAATATCAAAAAACTTTAAAAATCCCATTCAGTTTGTAGCAGGAGGGGACACTCGTTTTCAATCAGTGAAAAATGGATTGGGTAAGGTTACAGAAAAATCAATTGTTTTTGTACATGATGCGGTAAGATGTTTATTAACACCTGCTTTAATTCAAAGGTGTTATCAGCAAGCCTTAGAAAAAGGGTCTGCGATTCCTGCAGTAAGTAGTACTGATACCGTGCGCATCATGGAAAACGAACAACATCATTTATTTGATCGTGAAAAAGTTATGTTGATACAAACACCTCAAACATTCCAATCCGAATTATTATTAGCAGCTTTTCAACAAGCGTATAAGCCTTCTTTTACAGATGAAGCGAATGTAGTTGAAGCCAATGGACAAGAGGTGTTTTTGGTAGATGGTGAATTTGAGAATATTAAAATCACAAGACCTTTGGATTTAGCCATAGCAACCTATGTTCTCACTAAAAGATTTGCTTAAATAAATCTTCTGCTAGTTTAATTAATTTTGGATGTACTCTTGCTAATTTTCTCTAAAATTTGATGGGCAACTTCCATTGCTAAAAACCCATCTAATTCACTTACCACAGGGGTGGTATCCTGCAATATAGATGCTACAAAGCTTTCAAGTTCCGCTTTAATAGCATTACCCGGTTCAATAACAGGGTTTGAAATAGATATTGTTTTAGGGCCTTGATGGGTTTCAATGTCAAAGGAAAAAGCATCTTCTTCATCCGGTTGCTTCAGCTTAATAATTTCGGTATTCTTTTCTAAAAAGTCAATTCCTATATAAGCGTCTTTTTGAAACAATCTTATTTTGCGCATTTTCTTCATACTAATGCGACTGCTTGTTAAATTAGCCACGCATCCATTATTAAACTCCATACGCACATTCGCAATATCGGGGGTGTCGGTTAACACAGCTACACCACTTGCTGAAATACTTTTAACATCACTTTTGACGATGCTTAAAATAATATCAATATCGTGAATCATTAAATCAAATATCACACTTACCTCAGTACCTCTTGGATTAAATTGCGCCAAACGATGTACTTCAATAAAGAGGGGATTGAGTGCTAAGTTTTTTAATGCTGTATAAGCAGGGTTAAATCTTTCTACATGTCCAACTTGTAATTTTACATTCGCTTCTTTCACCATGTTAACAATTGCCTTGCCCTCTTCGATAGTATTTGCCATAGGCTTCTCCACAAATACATTTTTACCCATTTTAATAGCCATTTCACAAACAGGGAAATGCAAATGAGTAGGAGTAACAACATCTATAATATCACATGCAGCAATTAAAGCTTCTTCATCCATATAGCGTTTCAAACCATAAGTAGCTTCTACTTCTTTAGCATGGTCATTATTAGGGTCAAAAAAGCCCACTAATTGTACTTCTGGAATTTCCTTCCAATTATTAAGGTGAAATTTCCCTAAATGTCCCACTCCAAACACACCCACTTTTAACATACACTATATTTAAGTTGGGTAAAGTTAAGTCATAAGCCATTGAATTGTAGGGCTTTTTGGGAGGTGTGGAAAATTGCCCAATTGCTGTTGATACAAGTCCTTTTTGTATCTTTAAGGGGACCTAAACAGGGAATTATAAACTTGGATTTCTAACCTAGCAATCCTAAACTGGAACTATGCATCCTAATATTGAACAATTATACGCCATCGCAAGTAAGCAGCAAAGAACCATTTTAGGACTCATGAGTGGGACTTCAATGGATGGATTAGATATTGCTTTATGTCAAATTTCGGGAGCTGGTGTGACTACTCAAGTGCAATTATTACATTTCATTACCATTGCTTACACTCCATCTTTTAAAGAAAAATTAGTTCCCATTTTTTCCAAACAAACAGTTTCGTTAGAACAGGTTTGTGTCATGCATCCTTGGATTGCATTAGAGCATGCTAAAATGATTCAAGAAGCTTTCAAATTATGGAATGTAAACCATCATCAGGTTGATTTAATTGCCAGTCATGGTCAAACTATTTACCATGCTCCTAAATCCTTGCATCCTAATGATGATTTTGGAAACGCTACTATGCAAATTGGAGATGGAGATCATTTAGCAGTTGCTACAGGGATAATTACTTTAAGTGATTTTAGACAAAAACATATTGCAGCGGGTGGGGAAGGTGCTCCATTATCATTATACGGCGATTATTTATTATGTACAAGCCCCACTGAAAATAGAGTGTTATTAAATATTGGAGGCATTTCAAATTTCACATACTTACCTGCAGGCTGTAAAATTTCAGAAACCTTTTCATCGGATACCGGACCAGGTAATACCTTAATGGATCAATACGTGCGTAAATTTTTTGAGGGTAAATCATATGATGAGAATGGAGCAATTGCACAAAAAGGAAAAGTAGATACTGATTTATTGCAAGCATTATTAAGTCATTCTTTTTTCTCATTCAAATTACCTAAGACGATAGGACCCGAATTATTTAATTTGGAATTTATTATAGCGGCACAAATGGCATTAGGGAAGACTATGTTAGAAGAAGATGTATTAGCCACCCTAAACCGATTTACCGCCGAAACCATTGTAAAAGGATTGCGCGCCAAATTAAGTGAATCAGATACTTACACTATTTATATAAGTGGAGGAGGTATGCATAACCCAGTGTTAATGGGACATCTGCGTGAATTATTGCCCCATACTAGTATTCAAACATCTGCCGAAATAGGAATTTTACCCGACGCCAAAGAAGCCATTTTATTTGCATTATTAGCCAATGAAGCTGTTGCAGGAAGTGCTATGGATGCAGGCCCTCAGGCCACAAAGCAACCCACTACAATGGGAAAAATTAGTTTCCCTAATTAAAGGGAGCTAGATAAATAGTAGAATCTAATTATAGGTAGAATTAAAGGGAGCCTTTCTTTACAGCATCAATCACTTTTTTAACGGAACCATGAGTGCTCAATAAACTAGCCGCTTTTTCTTTTTCTAACATGGGCAACTCTTCTAAAATCATTTTAACTCCACGATCAAATAACTTTTGATTTGTTAATTGCATATTCACCATTTTATTTCCTTTTATGCGACCTAATTTCACCATGGCCGAAGTGGAAATCATATTTAAAACCATTTTTTGTGCAGTGCCACTTTTCATTCTTGTACTTCCTGTAATAAATTCAGGACCCACTTCCACTTCAATAGGAAAATTCGCATGCGCGGAAACTGGACTGTTTTTATTACAACTAATACTTCCTGTAATGATTCCGTTGGATTGACAATGTTGTAATGCACCAATCACATATGGAGTTGTGCCGCTTGCTGCTACACCAATAACTACATCTAATTCACTTATTTTATATGCTTGTAAATCCAACCAACCTTGTTGTGTATCATCTTCGGCATTTTCTACCGCATGAAACATTGCTTTTTGTCCACCTGCAATAATACCAATAACTAAATCATCAGATACGCCATAAGTAGGAGGGCATTCACTCGCGTCTACTAAACCTAGGCGCCCACTAGTTCCAGCACCAATATAAAATAAACGACCCCCTTGAGCCATTTTTTCTGCAATAGCATCCACTAAGTTGGCAATTTGAGGGATTGATTTTTCCACTTCAAAAGCTACTTTTTTATCTTCTGTATTGATATTGGAAACAATTTCTAGAGCAGACATTTTTTCAATGTCTTGATACAATGAACTTAATTCGGTAGTGCGTATAAAATCCTTATGCATTATTGGATAACTTATTTAATGCGTTTACAAAAATATCTAATTCGGCAGTAGTCGTATATAAATTAGGGGTAATGCGACATCCTCTAATATTAGCATAATCAATAGCTACTGTGAAAATTTTAAATTCTTTCATCAATCTGGTTGCTAAATCGGCAGGAGTGATGCCTTCTACACCCACATTTGCGATACCACAACTTCTGGCAGGATCTGCTGGGGTATTTATTAATATTTTAGGGTTGTTGCGAACTTTACTCGTCCAGTAATTTTGCAAAAATCGCATACGAGCTTCTTTTCTTTCAGCACCAATCATTTCAAAATAATCAATACTATCATTAATGGTTAAATCGGTATGCACAGGATGCGTACCTATATGATTGAGTCTAGTTATTTTATTCAGGTCTTTCTCGCCATCTGCAAGTAAGGGCCATAAGTTTTTTGCATTATTCTTTTTAATGTATAACATGCCCGCACCTAATGGAGTACTCAACCACTTATGTAAAGCTGCTGCATAATAATCACAGTTTAATTCATCAATACGAAATTTAACATGTGCAAATGCATGGGCACCGTCCACTATTACTTGAACACCTTTCGCGTGGGCCATATCGCAAATTTTACGAATAGGTAAAATGTGTCCAGAAATATTAATCATATGACTCACTAAAATCACTTTGGTTTTAGGAGTAATGGCACTCGCGTATAATTGCACAATTTCCTCGTCATTTTTTGGATGATTCGGAACTGACAATTTTACATTCACCACACCATATCTGTTTTGTACTTGTTCAAACATATCTAGCATAGCGCCATAATCTTGCAAAGCCATAATGGCTTCATCACCGGCTTTCCAATCTAAGCCGCCAATGACTAAGTCTAAAGATTCTGTAGTATTTCTGGTAATAACTAGTTCTTCTGGCAAGCAACCTGCAATGCCTGCTAATCTTGCAGCTATATTCTTTTTATTTTCAAATTGAACCGTTCTCATATAATAAGATCCCTGCAAATTCACTTCTTTAATATGCTCTATAAATTTATTTAGAAGGGGTTGCGGTAAAAAATTATAATAACCATTTTCCAAATTAATATAATCAGGCTTTAAAATATATTGATTACGAATGCTGGTCCAAAAATCTTCGTCCTTTGCTAAATCTAAAGCGGGGACTAATTCCTTGGCTTTAAAAGATTGGGCTAATCCAGTAAGTCCAATAGGAGCGGCGATACTGGTAAGTAAAACGTCTTTTATAAATTGTCTTTTTTTCATATTCTGTTCCTTCTTTTATTTTTTATAATCTATACGAACTAAACCTGCATCTGGATTTTTTGAAAACCAACCCGTTCCATATTCCAAAACATAAAATCGACCATCGGGACCAACTTCAATATCAATAGCGGAATGAAATTTAGAATGTTCCATAAATGGTTCCATTTTATCATAATCACCATTTGGTTTCATGCTGACTGCTTTAATAAATCCACGCATCCATTCATAAAAGAACATCTTACCATCATAATAAGAAGGGTAGCGGGTATCGGATGGATATAAGTCACTGTAATATACAGGGCCTGCCATTGCTGTACGTCCACCTGAACCTAAGGAAGGGAATTCATGTGTAGAAACTCCATAAGGATACCAGATAAACGCAGGTTGAGCTGGAGGTAATTCAGTTAAGCCTGTATTATTACGAGAGTTATTTATTGGTTTTGCGGGATCAAATGCAGCTCCTGATTTTCCCGTAGCATAATCATATTCATAATAAGGAAAATTGTTCCCAATAAAAAATGGCCATCCAAAAAATCCTGCTTTACGTGCTTGGTTTAATTCGTCGTATCCACGAGGGCCACGAACTTTAAAACTATCTACATTGGCATCTGGACCTACTTCCCCCCAATATAAAAATCCATTTTTAGGATCTACAGAAATTCGATAAGGGTTTCTATTTCCCATTACATAAATTTCAGGGCGTGCTTTAGGATTTCCTTTAGGGAATAAGTTTCCTTCTGGAATTTCGTAACCGCCATCTTCTTTTACTTTAATACGTAAAATTTTACCTCTTAAATCATTGGTATTTCCTGAAGCTCTTCTTTCGTCATATTGTAAATGACCAGGACGATCATCTAAAGGAGCGTAACCTTGTGAAGTATATTTTTGATTCGGCTCATCAAAAGGAGTGGTGTTATCGCCTGTTGATAAGAATAAGGATTTGTCAGGACCAAATGCAATAGAACCACCTGTATGGCAACAAATATCACGTTGCTCATAAAATTGTAAAATCATTTTTTCAGAAGCAGGATTAATAGTGTCTTTTTCAAAAGTAAACCTACTTAATCTATTCATTGGAGTATCAGGGGCACTATAATACAAATACACATAGTGATTTTTTGCAAAATCAGGATCGGCTTTAATTCCTAGCAAACCCTCTTCGGCGTTCACTCCTGGGGCATCTGTTTTAAAGTATACTTTTAAAAAACCCGCTTGTTTTACTTGCTTAGTTTCATTATTGTAATAATAAATTTCACCGCGACGTTGTGACACTAATACATCTAAATTAGGAAGCACTGTTAATTCAGTAGGTTCAAAAAAAGTACCTTGCACTAATTGAGTTCTCGCAAAACCTTTTTCGTCAGGAGCTAATTTAGTGTGTGCTTTTTTATAATCAGCAGTATTGTCGCCCATCGCATATTTTATACCACCTAGTATATGTTTTAGGAATAATGGTTCAGAATAGGATTCTGCGGTATGACCTAATTCAGTGTAAAATACACGGCCACCATCAAATTCATGATACCAGCTCATAGGATGAGAATCGCCATTAGTGCCTCCAGTGTATGATTTTTCGTCAATGCTAATAAGCACTTTAACATCCTTGTTGACGTATTTAAAATTATACCACTCATCTTTTCTGCGCCATGTAGCAGGCAAACTATCAGTGGCAGGATGATTCTTATCATTGATAATTAAATTCGCTTCTTGTTCTGCAGGATGATTTATAAAATAACCTCCAATCATTCGGCCATACCAACCCCAATCATATTCCGCATCGGTTGCAGCATGGATACCTACAAAACCACCTCCTGCTTGAATGTATCTTTCTAAAACATTTTCTTGATTACCACTTAGGATATTACCAGTGGTACTTAAAAATATTAAAGCAGCATATTTTTTTAAACTGTCTTCGGCAAATTTATTATCATCGGTGGTGGTATCCACTATAAAACCATTTTTAGCACCAAGTTCTTGAATGGCTTTAACACCTGCGGGGATAGAAGAATGATGATGATCGGCTGTTTTAGAAAATAACAATACACGAGGAGTGGTACTTCGTTTATTACTACAAGAAATTAAACTAATAAGTAATAAAACCACTGTGAAGGAATAGCTGAATGTTTTTTTCATAGTCTATGAATCGTTTTGAGTCATTTTTAAAAAAGACCTTTTATTAAATATAATTGCTGGGCTATCTAAGGTACTATAATTTTGAAATAATTGGAGGATATAATGGGGTTAATTTAGTAATTAAACTCTTGAAATATATTGAAAATCAATGGTTTAATGTTTTTCAATTTTGCTAATTGGGTAAGTTAACTTTTGTATCTAAAACAGGGGTATAACCAATCACATATTTTCAGAATATAAATGCTTTGAATTCCTTAAATTGTATAATACATTCACGATTAAAATATAAACTATGAAAAAAGGTTTGTTGTATTTGATGACGCTCATTATTGCCATTCCATTTTATGCTTTGTCGCAGGAAAATGTGGATCAAGCAATGATTACAAAAATTAGAGAAGAAGGGTTGAAAAATTCTAAAGTAATGGAGATTGCTTTTAATTTAACCGATAAAAGCGGAGATAGATTAACCAACTCCGAAGGATATATGCGTGCTGCCAACTATGCTAAAGAAACTTTAGCTGGATGGGGTATACAAAATGCAAACATTGATCCTTGGGGAGAATTTGGAAAAGGTTGGGATTTGGAAAAAATGTATTTAGCCATGACAGCTCCTTATTATAAACCCTTATTAGCTTGGCCTAAAACTTGGACAGCAGGCACTAAAGGTTTGAAGAAAGGAGGATTACTTGTTGTTGCTTTAAAAGATTCAGCAAGTTTAGAAGCATTACGTGGACAATTAAAAGGGAAATTAATTATTATAGATCAGCTAGATGCTTATAAACATAGTTTTAAACCCGATGCTGTAAGATATACGGATGATGAATTAGCCAAAATGGCTGCAGCTCCAGCACCGCCTCCAGCAGGTGCAAGACCTAATGCGGGTAATTTTTCTAGAGGTGCATTAGTTGGAATTGCTAAAGTCACTAGTTTATTAAAAGCAATGGCAATGAAAGAAGGCGCTGTGGGAATGATCACCACTAGTACCAGAAATCATGATGGTACCATTTTTGCACAAGGTGGAGGTGGATATAAGGGAACGGATCCTGCAAATTTTTTAGACATCGCAATGGGTATTGAAGATTATAATACTTTATTAAGATTAGCAAAGTCAGGCACTGATGTTCAAATGGAAACCGAAGTGAAATCTAAATTTCAAGATAAAGATTTACAAGGATATAATGTGATCGCTGAAATTCCAGGTACTGATCCATTATTAAAAGATGAAGTGGTTATGATTGGAGCGCATTTAGATTCTTGGCAATCAGGAACAGGAGC
>CANBSH010000022.1 GCA_947372105.1 Chitinophagaceae bacterium | reverse complement strand
ATGGAAACCGAAGTGAAATCTAAATTTCAAGATAAAGATTTACAAGGATATAATGTGATCGCTGAAATTCCAGGTACTGATCCATTATTAAAAGATGAAGTGGTTATGATTGGAGCGCATTTAGATTCTTGGCAATCAGGAACAGGAGCCACAGATAATGCTTCTGGTTCTTCTGTAATGATGGAAGCAATGAGAATATTAAAAACAATTGGAGCGCAACCCAAAAGAACGATACGCATTGGCTTGTGGAGTGGGGAAGAAGAAGGCTTATTAGGTTCAAGAGGTTATGTTAAAAAGACTTTTATGGATGAAGCAGGTAAACCTAATGCAGCACATGAAAAATTTTCTAGTTATTATAACATAGATAACGGAACAGGGAAAATTAGAGGCATCTATTTGCAAGGCAATGCAGCTTGTGCTGATATTTTTGCAAAATGGTTTGAGCCATTTCATGATCTAGGTGCTCAAACAATTACTATTAGTAATACAGGCGGAACCGATCACCAATCCTTTGATGGCGTGGGTTTGCCAGGTTTCCAATTTATTCAAGATCCTATTGAATACAATACCAAAACCCATCATAGCAATATGGATGTGTATGATCATTTAATTGAAGATGACTTAAAGCAAATGGCAACTATTATTGCAGCATTCTCTTATAATGCAGCACAAAGAGATGCTAAATTACCAAGAAAAAAGTAGTAGAATAAAATATGGAGAAGAATACTATTGCGAAGTATTCGAAATAAAAATGATTGCTAAGTAGCCTCTTCGGGGGCTACTTTATTTTTTACTAAAATCTAAGTTGTTGAAATAGGAAATTTTAAAAACATCCACCGATTTATACTTGTTCGCGCTCGCTAAATGTTGGTAAACTTCGGTCAATCCAATTTGCAAATTGTCATGTTTGTTCACATGATAAAAAGCGCCAATAAAAAAACGATTTTGATCAAAAGTGTTGTACACAATATTCTTACCAAAATTTAAATAAAGTTCATTTGCTGTTAAAAAGGAAAAAGTACCTGGTGCATATTTTCTTGCGCCTAATGGAATTTGCATGAAAACATTATAACGTGCTCTCCAACTAAAATCATATCCGTCCGCTAGTGTATTGTTATTAAGGAATTGTGATCTAAATCTTTCTTCTAACCTAAACCATTGTGTAAACTTAATTTTAGGGTGTAGAGAAGTCCATTGTATCATCTGCCAACCTCGGTGCTCATAACTATTTATTGTTTTCCCGTCAGTAGGGTATAAAGTCACAAGAGTATAGCCATTCACTAACTTAATATCTTTAGTCAAATAATACATGCCTCCTAAAGTAGCTTCGGAACTTGAATAATTATTGAAAAAATGATCCTGTGTTTTTAATTGTAATTCATTCCAAAGACCCCATTTTTTATGAAGCTTAGTTTGATTAAAATAAGCAAACCAAGTTTGTTGTAAATATTGCACTTGCTTGGTTTGTGAAAAACTATTGCTAGCAATTGAAAAAGAAATAACAAAAGCAATAATAAAAACAATGACTTTCAATGTAGATAATCTGTGCGGTTGATGATATTTAGCAAAAGGGTTCAAAGGCTACTTTGTATAATTTAAGTGTCGCAAATATACAAATATGTTGGAAGCAATTAACTATAATATATTAAGACAGCTTATATGCTTTTTTGATTTTTTGTTTTGTTCTAAATATTTTAATATTTAATAATATCTTTTAACAACTCTTATAAAAACTTGGAGGATTTGCTTCTAGCATAGCTTCAATTTTTTGCGCAGTGGGAGTGATAGATAACCCCCCTAAATTGGTACATCTTAATGTATGATGTATTTGATCGCCAACTGCTTTCATAGTATCGATGACTTCATCTAAAGGAATGAGGTGTTCATAATTAGATAAGGCCATATTGGTGGAAGATATTGCATTCATAGCAGCCATTACATTGCGCCCTAAGCAAGGAGCTTCTACACGATTGCCTATGGGATCGCAAATAATACCTAATGAATTTTGTAAAGCTAAAGAGGCTGCTGCAATAGATTGATCTAAGTTTCCTCCGTTCATTTCTACTAACGCAGCGGCGGCCATGCCGCCGCCTGACCCTGTCTCGGCCATACAGCCGCCTACTTCAGCTGCAAATGTGGCATGAGCAGCAATAAAAACACCTATTAAGCCAGCACTTAACATCGCTTTAATAATGGCATCTTCTTTTAAATGAAGGGCGTGAGCCGTGCCAAATACAACGCCTGGTAAACCACCGCAGGAACCTGCGGTTGGCGCAGCCACAATCACGCCCATCGAACTTTTTACTTCCATGATAGCGGTGACATACATAATCGTATTATTCATCACATCTCCATTCAATAAATGATTCGCTGCTAAATTCTTTTTAAAATTAGGAGACTGACTTCCTAAAATACGATCATCATACTGGGTGCCTTTTAAACCTGTTTCAATGGCATTTCCCATAATATGAATAATGGATTTCATTTTATCCATGACTTCTGTTGGGGTAATATTACCACGCATACTTTCATAATCTACAGCGAGTTCCCAAAGGGCTTTATTTTTATCCTTGTTGTATTCCATCATTTCGTTGCATGAAATAAAGGGGACACTTAAATCTTTTCTAGCCTTAATAGGTAAAACAGGGTGCAAGCATTTGATGCTAAGCACATCATCCAGTTGTTGTATTTCCTGAAGTATATTTTCAGCTATCGCCTCCTGTGATTTTATTTCAATAAAGGTATGAGTGCCATTATGTGAAATAATTTCATCAAAAGGGATTGTTGATTGTAAATAAGGAATTAGTTTTTCAGGATTCTTGCAATAAATAAGAGTTTCAAAATAATCACCTGCCATGGAAACTTTATTACCATCAATTTGAATCACTTCAATCATGCCACCACCAGTTGAAATAGCAATGAGTTGATGCGTATCGGAACTATTATGTAAAGTAATTTGATAAGTGTTAGGATGCTTTTCTTCTAAAGCAACTATTTCAATTTTGTAATGGATCCCCGCAGTAGCTAAATATTTTTCCGATTCTGGTAAACGTTCATCATAAGCCTCCCAACCTAAGAATCCTCCAAATAAACCCATATCGGAGCCTTGACTTTTATGGGTAGTAGCCAAAGAGCCATGAGGATCAAATTCAATAAGAATAGTATTGATTTGCCCATTCATTAAATCTCTGCAAAGTCTGGCAATACGCAAGGAGGCGGCGCAATGTGAACTAGAAGGACCGCGCATAACAGGGCCTATCACGTCATTGAATATGCTGGGGTATTGGCTCATATCAAAAAATTTTATTCAATTTACAAATTCTTTTTCCAATATTGCTCCATGGTGCGACGCATATGCAAAGTGGTATTTTCTCTTTGCCAAATGCCATGGTCTCGCATAGGGTAGGACATCATGGTAAATAACTTATTATTTTTAATGAGTTCATTCACTAACATTTCAAAGTTTTGATAATGCACGTTATCATCTGCAGTGCCATGAATAATCATCAAGTTACCCGTTAATTTATTAGCATGAGTTAAAGGAGACCCTTCTTTGTAGCCATATTTATTATCATTAGGTAAACCCATATAACGCTCTTGATAAATATTGTCATATAAAGTTTGTTGTGCTACAAACGAAACCGCAATGGCAGTTTTAAACACATCACCATGACGGAAGATGGAATGCAAGGACATTTG
Organism: Chitinophagaceae bacterium; assembly: GCA_947372105.1. Taxonomy (GTDB): domain Bacteria; phylum Bacteroidota; class Bacteroidia; order Chitinophagales; family Chitinophagaceae; genus Sediminibacterium. The sequence continues at coordinate 29,255 of CANBSH010000022.1, read as the reverse complement.
TCCACCGCCACTCCAGCCCCAAATACCAACACGACTGGCATCCACAAATGAAAACATGTTGGTTACTTTTTGTGCGGCTTTGGCTTCATCATCAGCAGCAATTAACCCAATTTGACGATAAATTATTTTACGCCAAGCACGCCCTCTAGGAACTTTAGTGCCTCTAGGATCTACGCTAATCACAATAAAACCTTCATTAGCTAAATACTGATGCCATAAATTATCTCCCGCACCCCAATTATCCTGAACGGTTGAACTAGCAGGTTCGCCATAGACATGAAATATGGTCGGATATTTTTTTTGAGGATCAAAATTAATAGGTTTTATCATCCAAGCATCTAAAACCACTTCTCCAATATCAATTTTGAAAAATTCTTTAGGCTTTAATCCTAAAGCGTTCATTTTATTTTTTAAATCATGATTATCTTCTAAAGCTTTTACCACTTGATGATCCGGTAAGCTAATTAAACTATACTGTCTAGGAGTTTGTGCGTTTTCGAAAATATGAATTGCATATTTAGCATCACCCGATAATTGATAACTACTTTGTCCTTGAAACTGGCTAGGTGTTACTTTTTCAGCAACGCCAGTACCATCTAATTTACTTCGGTATAAATATTTTTGTAAATAATTAGTAGGAGAAGCAATATAGTAAACGTATCCGCTAGCAGTATCAATATAATTAATATTCATAACGTCAAAATCACCTTTAGTAATTAAGCTGCTAGACTTACCATCCTTAGATACTTTGTATAAATGAAGCCATCCATCTTTTTCACTTGTCCATGTAAATGAATTGCCATGATCCAGCCACACAATGTTGTCGTGTATGTCCAAGAATGCTTCATCATGATCGGTATAGATATTATTTAAAGCGCCAGTAATGCTATTCGCTATCCAAACTGTATTTGTATTTTGTAATCTATTTAATTGTTGGATGAGTAATTCATGTTTGCCTGGAACATAGTCCATTCGTGCTAAATAATTATTACGAGGATCACCAGGAATATTCATCCACTTTGTTTTACCACCTTTGCTTGAAATAACACCTACTTTAACCGCTGAATTAGGAGTACCCACTTTTGGATAAGGAAGCGGGATAGGTTGTGAGTAATTAGAGTCTAAATTATTAATTAAATAAAATACGCCCACGCCTTTGCTGTCCGATTGCCAATAGGCAATTTCAGTGCCATCGTCACTCCATCTAAATCCATCACGATCATCTAATTCTTCCTCATACACCCAGTCAAATGTTCCATTAATAATATTGCCACCCCCATCAAAAGTAAGTTGGGTTATTTTATGAGTCGTAAGGTCTTCTTTATAAATATTTAAATTACTAACGTATGCAATTTCTTTTCCGTTAGGGGAAAATTTAGCAAACATCAAGCTAGAAGAAGGGAGAGAAGCGCCCACTTGGTGTAAATCACCTGTACTTAAATTAAGTACCCAATAATCACCTTTTGTATTTTGACGCCAAACTTTTTTAGAATTCGTATACACTAATAACTTCGCATTGTCATTGGACCAACTGTAATCGTTGATGCTTAAGGGTTTGCTATTTCCTTTGGGAATTAATTGTCTCGCACTTACTAAAACACTAGCGCTAGATTGTTTAATATTATATAAAACAATCTCGTTAGATTTTAATTCTCTATTATATTCCAAAGTGGTATAACCCTTGTTGTCTTTCATAAAACGAATAGGCCCAAATCCTTTGGCACCGTATACATTCTTTTTATAAATGTCTTCTAAATTGAGGGGGTTGGTTTGTGCAATAACAAACAAATGGGTAAAAATCGTGAACCCAAGGGTTAATATAATTTTATTTCTCATAGTTGATATTGTAAAAAATTTATAATGTTTGTATTTGATAGGTTTTACCTTTTTCTGTTTTGAAAGTTATGATATTATCCCCCTTTTTAAAAGGAATCGATTTCCCATTTTCCAAAATGGCATAATTGCCATTTAATTTTAAAGAACAGTCTAATCCTGCTTTTGAAAGCACTTCAAGTTGATTTAATTTTTTTTGAGTCCATGAAAAATTAAGTTCAAAAGCGCCACGTGCACAAACTCCTTTAAAATTTCCATCACTCCAATTATTAGGAAGTGCAGGAAGAAGTTCAATAAATCCTTGATGTGATTGAATTAACATCTCGGTAATGGCAGCGCTTACACCAAATGTGCCATCCACTTGAGGTGCTTTACCACAAAGTGCAAATAAAGAGGTGCAAGATTGATCTTTTAAATAGCCTTGATAAATTTTATAAGCTCTTTCGCCATCATAAAGTCGAGACCATAAAGCCATTTTCCATGCCCTAGAAAATCCCATGGCTCCATCACCACGCTCATTCAATACATTTTTAAAAGACGCTATAAATGCTGGACTTTTATATTGAGTTAGAACTTTTCCAGGATATAATCCGTATAAATGGGAAAAATGACGATGATTTTTTTCCAATGATTTCCAATCCTCTGTCCATTCTTGTAAGGAACCATCTTTGCCAATTTGAGGAGGCACTAATTTGGATCTTGCAGTTTTTACTTTGTCAATAAATGGATCCGAGACATTTAATGCTTTAGATGCTTCATTAAAATAACCAAACAAGTCATATAATATTTGCATGTCAATGGAAGATCCTGCGCATATGGTGGTACCTTCTCTAAAGCCTGCTGTGACTTCATCAAAATAGGGTTTATTACCGCCACCATCCGGAAAATTTTCAGGAGATGTGGAAGGATTCGTAACTAACCATTTTCCATTGGGGTGTGGCACTAGAAAATCCATAAAAAATTGAACCGATCCCTTAAGTACTGGATAAATTTCTTTTAAATATTTTTTATCCTGAGTGTATTGATAATGTTCCCAAAGATGCGTGCACAACCAAGCGCCACCCACCGTAAATGTTCCCCAAGTAGGGCCATCCATAGGAGCTGCTACGCGCCATAAATCGGTATTTTGATGCAACACCCAACCTCTTGCACCATAATGTTCTTTGGCTACTTGACTTCCTTGATCTTGTAATTCTTTCACCATTTGTATTAAAGGCACTGCACTTTCTGATAAATTACCAGACTCTACTGGCCAATAATTCATTTCAGTATTAATATTGGTGGTGTATTTCGCATCCCAAGATGGGTTCATATCATCATTCCACAAGCCCTGTAAATTAGCAGGCTGTCCATTGGCTCTAGAAGAAGCGATCATTAAATATCTACCAAATTGATAACTCAATGCCGCCATTGAAGGGTCAGGGCTATTTTGTATTTTTTGCAAACGTTCATTAGTGGGCAAATAAGAGGATGCGGTATTAGATAGTTTTAATGTGACTCTATCAAAATATTTTTTGTAATCCTTTTGGGTATTTTTTAAAATAGATTGATAAGATTCATTTTTGATAGCTGTTAAATATTGTAAAGCTTTTGCATTTTCATCACCTGTTACATTTTTATAATTAATGAAATTTGTAGCTGCAGAAAAATAAAGAGTTATGGTATCTGCATTGGTAATATTTAAATCAACACCTTGGGTAGATGTCTTTCCACCCACGGTAACCGATTTTAATAATGCTTTATATTTAAGTTGTCCTTTCACTCCCATATAATCAGCTGATTTCCCTGCTAATTGAAGTCCATCATTGCCCCAGGTATCCATTCTAAAATAATCAGTTGCATAATTAGAATGCGTTTGATTACGAACACCTCTTAAGTTCGCTTTTAATGAAATACTATTTTTTCGATCAGAAGTAATTCGTATGACAATTAATTCATGCGGATGAGAAGCAAAAACTTCTCTTTTGAAATGTACGCCATTCACTTCGTAAGATACACTGCTAATGCCTGTAGTTAAATCTAAATCTCTTTTGTAATGCAATACCGAATCTTGACCAGGGAAAAATAAAATTAAATTAGCAAGACTCTGATATTTTTGTTGTTCCACTGGATATCCCATTAAATTTCTGCCAAATAAATTATGAGCATCTAAATATTTTCCATCAAACACTAATTTTTGAATGGTAGATAATGTCTTGTATCCATTTTTTACAACTGTGGAATAGGGGCCACCTGACCAATAGGTGCTTTCATTAAGTTGAATTCTTTCTTCTCCATATTTTCCAAAGACCATGGCACCTAATCTTCCATTTCCAACAGGGATAGCTTCTTCCCATTTTTTGGCGGGACTATTGTACCATAAATACGTGCTGGGGTCAATAATATCTTGGGCTTGAATAACTAGTTGAAAACTCAGACCAATGAGTAATAGGAGTAAAGGGTTTTTCATAGCCATTCCAACAAAGGTTAAAGTCAAAGTTGATGATTCTTAAAATTAAAGCCTTTGAGGCTGAATTCATACAACTGGTTTCTACTATTTACTCCCATATTTTTATAGGATACCCACACTAAAGGATTAAATTTGTGAAACTTAAAATAGGCAATTGGAAGCTATTATGCGTAAAACGGTCACTCCAAATATTGATTCTATTATTGCGGCGCTCATTGGCGGGGTGCTTATTATTTTATACACGAATCACAATGGTTTAGGGATATCCCCCGATTCTATTTATTATACCAGTGCCTCCGATGCATGGGTCAAGGGTAATGGATGGATCCAATTTGATCAAACCCCTTTAGTGATGTTCCCAGTGGGGTACCCTTTTTTGTTAGGGGTATTGCATTTTATATTTCCGCAGGGTATCGTACCAATTATGCCTTTTGTAAATGCACTCTTATTTGCAATAGTCATTTTGTTAAGTGGTTTGATGCTCGAAAAAATAAATCTTTCCAAATGGTTTAAGTGGATTTTATTACTGCTAATTATTGCTAGTCCAACGCTCATTGAGATTTATTCTATGCTTTGGTCGGAAACTTTATTTATCGTAGAAATTTTAGTTTTTATATACTGCGCACGAACTTATTTCACGAATGCAAATTTTAAAAATTTGCTCATGATGGCCTTGTTAGCAGCTATTGCAACTATCACACGGTTTGCAGGTGTGACGCTTATTATGACAGGAGGCCTTTTACTTCTATTAGATAATCGTTGGAGCCTTCAAAAAAAATTCAAAGAGGTTTTTATATTTGGTTGCGTAAGTATTAGTTTGCTGGTCATTAATTTATCACGTAATTTATATTTAACAAACACTTTCACAGGTATTAGACAAAAAGGGCAAACGCCTTTTACAACCAATCTAAAATTAGTGGGGGAAGTGATTGCAGATTGGCTTCCTGGTACCCATTTTATTATAGGATTTCCCCAAATCATTGGTGCTGTATTTATAATCACAATGGGTAGTATATTCTTGTATAGAACCTTAAAAGGGTTGACGCCTAATTCTTATGAAAAAATAGCGGCCACTTTTAGTATTGTTTTTGCAAGCTTTATGTTGGTCTCTGCAACTTTATCAAGGTACGAGCCAATCAACAGTCGATTAATGTCTCCCTTATATATTCCTTTTTTATTCACCATTGGTTTTTATGGAAAAAGCTTGGTTCAATTGGTGAGGAATTCTTTTTTAAAAAAAATCTATCAATGGGCGTTTGTGATTTTAAGTGTAATAAGTTTATACGAATTTGGAGTGTATGACCAAGCCAATTATGTAGAAGTACATGAAGGAGGGATAGGAAGTTATTCGGATGATGATTGGGCATTTAGTCCACTTTTAAAGGAGTTGCAAGTAAATCATTCCTATTTTCAAAAGGGGCAGCCAGTATATTCCAATGCAAGTCATGCGGTGTATTATTATGCTCATGAAAACATATCCATTTTGCCCGAAAAAGCACATGCTCAAAAGGTAGATATGTTTAATCAGCTTCCCCAAAACATACTTATTTGGTTCCATAATGAGGAGAACTTTGACCTTTTGTCTTTAGAAGAAATTAAAACTCAAAAAAATTTAACGGTTTTAAAGCAATTTAAAGATGGTATTATCTTTCAATGTGCTAAAAAATAGGGTTAAATTTACACTCTCAAATGAGCCATAATTCACAAATTTTTCAGTCGACAAATAAATCTAGATGGGATAGAACCAAATGGGTATTAAGAACTCTATTGTTTCTTTTCCCAATTGGAGTTGCTATATTTTTTATTGGTATTTATTTCATGAATAAAAACCAGCCTGATATTCCTTTGGAAGGTGCCGCCATTAAAAAGGTTTTAACTGATACCTCCATTTCATACCGTGAGAGTAAATTAGAAAGAGAATATAAGGGGTTTAAAAAAGCGATTGGAAATAAATGGGCTAGAGGTCAGGGATGCGGTCAAGTATCAAGTAAGCCATTAAATTTGTCTAATTCAAAATACTTTAGTGATAGTATAGGTATTCGTGCTGCTTTTTATGTGAATTGGGATGCGTCTCAATCTTTTAATTCACTTCAAAAAAATATTAAGAATTTAAATTTAATCATTCCAGAGTGGTTGTTTATTGACCCCAATACCGATCAATTATACAACACCATTGATCCTAAGGCTTTAAAAGTGATGCAAGAGGGAGGTGTGAAAATTATGCCACTGCTCACTAATAACTATAAAACATTATTTAGAGGAGAGACAGTGAAGCGCATCATTACCAATCCTCAAAAAAAGCAAAAATTAATTGATGATATTATTGCGACTTTAAAGAAGTATAATTTTATTGGAGTAAATATTGATTTCGAAGAAATCATGATGGAGACGGATCAGCCATTGGTTGAATTTCAAAAGTCTTTGTATGAACAATTACATGCACAGCAATTTTTAGTATCACAGGATGTCATTCCTTTTAATGATGATTATAATTTCAAAGCACTAAGTAAATACAATGACTATTTAATTTTAATGGCTTACGATCAGCATCATGCCGAAACTAAGCCAGGCCCCAATAGTTCTCAAAAATGGATTGAAGCAGCTGTTTTAGATGCTGCTAATAAAGTGCCTGCTAATAAAATCATCTTGGCACTTCCTGCGTTTGGACATGATTGGCAATTGGGGGATAAGCGTAAAGTAGAAAAAGTGGCTGATGTAACTTATCAACAAGCCATTGCCAATGCCAAAAATAGTGACGCCAAAATTGATTACGATAATGATTCTTATAATTTAAGTTATCAGTATTATGATAGCGAAAATAAATTACATCAGGTTTATTTTGTAGATGCGGCCACTAGTTTTAATTCCATTCGATTTGGGACTGAAATTAATTTAGCGGGGACTGCTTTGTGGCGTTTGGGAGGAGAGGATGTGAGGTTATGGTCTTTCTATAATAAACCCATGACAAAGTCGGCTTTAAAATCATTTGACTTTATAGGGTTTAATCAAATTAAAGCGGGCATCGCTCCCGATTTTGTAGGAGAAGGTGAAGTGTTGGATATTATTGCATCTCCAAAAGATGGTTATATACGCAGTGAGATTGATACGGTTTCAATGTTAATTAGCGAAGAGTATTATGATAAATTACCTTCTACTTATGTGATTAGACGTTTTGGTGCTACCACAAAGAAAAAATTAGTACTCACATTTGATGATGGCCCTGATCCGGTTTATACCAAACAAATTTTAGATACACTTGCTTATTATCATGTCCCTGCTACTTTTTTTGTAGTGGGAATTGAGGCAGAAAATAATATTCCATTAATAAAGAGAATTTTTAGAGAAGGACATGAAATTGGGAATCATACATTCTCCCATCCAGATATGAGTAAGGTGAGTAATATACAAGCTTCACTTGAAATGGATGCGACTCGTTTACTTATTGAGTGTATTACAGGGCATACTACTATTTTATTCAGAGCACCTTTTAACGCGGATAGTGAGCCTGGTAAATATGAGGAATTAGCGCCTATTGCTTTAAGTAGAAAGAAAAATTATATCACTGTTGGAGAAAGTATTGATCCTGAGGATTGGCAAATACCTATTAATGAATATAGGAACGATACCATATTTGATAGGGTGGTGAAAATTTATCAAAATAAAATAAATACAGGTAATCCAGAAGATACTTCTATTGCTGGTAGTATTATTTTATTACATGATGCAGGAGGAAATAGAGAAAATACTGTAAATGCGACTGGTAAACTAATACGATATTTTAAAGCAGAAGGATATAGTTTCACTACTGTGGCTGATTTGTTGGGTAAAAAACCTGATGATTTAATGCCTCCTATACCAAAGGGTAGAGAATATTATTGGCTGCAAATAAATTATATCATAGCAGAAGCCGGGTACTTAGGAGGGAACTTCTTTTTTGCTTTATTTATGATCTTTTTGATATTAAGTTCTATTCGAATTTTAATCATTGGATTTATGGCAGGCTTGGAGAAAAAAAGAAAATCAGCCATCAACGATATCGTGCATATTCCATATCATCCTTTTGTTTCCATAATTGTTCCTGCTTATAATGAGGAAGTAAATGCGGTGTCATCCATTCATAATTTATTGAAATGTGATTATCCTCATTTTGAAATTATTTTCATAGATGATGGAAGTAAGGATAGTACCTATCCAAAAGTGAGTGAGGCTTTTCAAGGGAATAATTTGGTTCGAGTGCTTACCAAAGAAAATGGGGGGAAAGCCACAGCACTGCAATTTGGGATCAATGAATCCAAAGCTGATTATGTGGTGTGTATAGATGCAGATACTAAATTAGCACCCGATGCGGTGTCTAAATTAATGCGCAACTTTTTAGATCCTGCTGTCAATGAAGGAAAAAATATTGGAGCTGTTGCAGGTTCGGTGATAGTAGGGAATGAACTTAATATTTTAACCAAATGGCAAAGTATTGAATATATAACGAGTCAAAATTTTGATCGTAAAGGGTTTGCTTATTTAAACGCCATCACAGTTATCCCTGGGGCCATAGGAGCTTTTAAGAAACAAGCTATCATTGATGCAGGTGGTTTTACAAGTGACACCTTAGCTGAAGATTGTGATATTACATTACGTATTTTAAGAGAGGGGTATACTATTGCAAATGAACCCAAGGCATATGCTTATACCGAAGTGCCTGAAAAATTAAAACAATTTTTAAGACAAAGGGTGAGATGGAGTTTTGGGGTAATGCAAGCTTTCTGGAAACATAAGGAATGGTTATTCAATAATACCAAAAAATCTTTGGGATGGGTGGCACTTCCTGACATGCTTTTGTTTAAATATATAATTCCATTCTTTACGCCCTTTGCGGACTTCTTTATGCTTATTGGTTTAATGACAGGTAATGCAGATAAAATAGGGTTCTACTTTTTAATTTACGTCATAGTGGATTCATTAATTGCATCCATATCATTTGCCTTTGAAAAACAAAATCCAGCCAAATTGATATGGTTGGTACCTCAACGTTTAATTTACAGATGGCTTATGATGTATGTATTTTTCAAGGCCATTAAACGCGCAATCAAAGGGGAGTTGCAAGTATGGGGCGTTTTAAAGCGAACTGGTAATGTGCGTGATTTGGATGATCGATATTTGAATAAATAGTTTTAATTCTTGAAATTGATTTAATTTACTACTGGCTTCATTTTTTTTTAAATTCATACTATGAAAAAGTTATTTTTATTTTTTGTTGTTATATTTTCCTTCAGTTATCTAAATGCGCAGGACACTGCTATTTTAAAGTTAAATCCCAATAAAAAAGTAATGATAGTGGATGCATCCTGTGGTCAATGTCAATTTAAAATGGCAGGCAAAGGTTGCACTTTAGCCGTTAAAATTAACGGGCAGTCCTATTTTGTAGATAAAGCCAATATAGATGCTTTTGGTGATGCTCATTCCGAGACCGGATTTTGTAATGCAGTTAGAAAAGCAAAAGTTCAAGGGGAAATAGTAGGGGGTAAGTTGGTAGCTTCCTATTTTGAATTGGTCAACAAAAAGTAATATGTAATAAATTAGTCATACAAAAATGTGAAAATTTTTACCATTGATATCAAAAAGATATTTAAATTGAGTATTCATAAAACCAACCAAATATGAAAAAAACATTTTTAGTCGCCTTTTTAGCAGTGACTTTATTTGCCTGTAAAAATACAAGCGAAAAAACAGAAACTACCGAAGAAACAGCTTCTACATCAAGTTGTGTAAAAGAGGGTCCAGAAGTGGACTTGTTGAAAAAAGTGATTACTGCTTACAGTAATGGTGATTGGGCAACTATGGCTTCTTGTTATAGCGATAGTGCAACATCTTGGCATAATAATGATACAGTTGGAATGAAAATTTCAGACCGAATTGAAATGCTGAAAAAACAAAGAGCAACTGAAGGTTTTGTTGTGGATCCAGGAACTCCAAATTTAGAAGTGGTGACTGTAGCTACTAAAGACAAAAAATACGAAGGGTACAAGTGGGGACATGCTTGGATTAATTACAAATTCACATCAAAAACTGGTCAAGTTTCCAAAAATTTAACTTTTATTGCTTATGCGATTAAAGACGGTAAACTTCAGTGGCAGCAAGCAATTTATGATTCAAAGTAAATTATCTTTTGGATTTTAATTTTGGAAAAATACGAATAAAGGGCTCCTAGCAATAGGGGTCCTTTTTGTTTGGTAACGAGTATCATATTCATTTTTTCCCAGATCGCTTAAAACTTGAATATATTTACGCTATAAAATGGAACATTATGAGTGATATGCATTTGCATTTGGAAGAACATTTGGAAAGTAGTGATATGCTTTCAGATATTGTAATTGGCATGAGTGATGGATTAACCGTGCCCTTTGCTTTAGCTGCGGGATTAAGTGGCGCCGTAAGTGGTAATGTAAGTTTAATTTGGATTGCTGGAATTGCTGAAATTTCGGCGGGTTCTATTGCCATGGGTTTGGGTGGTTATTTAGCAGGTAAGACCGAACAGGATCATTATGCCAGTGAATTAAAAAAAGAGTATTGGGAATTAGAACATAAGCGTGAGGTGGAGATAGACGAAGTGAGAAAAGTGTTTTTGGAATGGGGTTTAAGTAAAGAAGTGGCAGAAGAAGCCACACAGGAAATTATTAAAGACGATGCCCGTTGGGTAGATTTTATGATGAAGCATGAACTTGGATTAACCAAACCAGATCCTAAAAGAGCTTCTAGAAGTGCATTTAATATTGGGGTTAGTTATGTAGTAGGAGGGTTCATCCCTTTAACTCCTTATTTTTTCGTGGATAATGCCTTAAAAGGGTTGGAAATTTCGGCGATGATTACCTTGGTCTGTCTATTTGTATTTGGCTTCTTTAAAAGCAAAATGACCGGTGTGAACCCTTGGTTAGGGGGATTGAAAGTGATGATGATAGGAGCAGTAGCCGCGGCTGCAGCTTTTGGAATAGCTAGATGGATTGAAGGATAACGACGTTTGGGTGATTAATTATAAAATGCAACAGCCCTAACTCGTTGAAAGCCTTAATAAAAGAAAAATAATATAATTTTTATATTATTTTTTTTGGGCATACTATAATGATATCTAAAAGATACATATATTCATATTCAAATCATTTCATTTAATAAAACCAATCAATCAATGAAAAAAACAATTCTAGTAATGGCGGTAGCCATTTCATTATTTGCTTGTACTACTCCACAAGCAACTTCAACCAACGATGCAGATGATGCTAAAATGGCTGAATTTAAAGAAAACACAAAAGTAGTAGAAGCTGGCTTTAACGCATTTGCTAAAAATGACTTAGTTGAATTTGCAACTTATTTTGCTGACTCTTCTAAATTTCATGGTCCTGGTATTGGGGATACTGTGGATTTAAGTAAGGCTCAATTAATAGAAAGACTTACTAACTTTCATAAAATAATTATGAATATTCATCCAAATATTGAAGTGATTGTTCCAGGATTGGATACTGGTACATTGAAGCCTGATGGCAGTGTTAGAACTTATGTAAGATGGCAATCAGAATCAAGAATAAACGGAACAAAATTCAATCAAAAGTTTTATGCTGTTTATAAATTCAATAAAGACCACAAAATTGTAGATGCAGAAGAATTTTTTGATGCAAGTGGACTTGTAAGTGCTGCTACTGCTCCAAAGAAATAAAGTATTACAGTTTGGAAAAATACGAGATAGGCTCCTAGTAATAGGGGCCTTTTTTTATTCCAGTATGTTGCCTTTTGAATAAAAGTGTGTAACCACAGTGTAACGGAGGTAGTTTAATGAAATAACCCCTCATAAATCATTGATTTACAAGGGGTTATTTTTTCTAACGCGGACCGGACGGGACTCGAACCCGCGACCTCCGCCGTGACAGGGCGGCATTCTAACCAACTGAACTACCGATCCAAACTTTTTATTAACTGGTAATAAAAATCTCTATTTTTTTGCTTTTTAAGAAATCGCTCTCTTTTTAAAGCTAAAGTTTTGTTTTCAAACACTTCTGAATAGACTAAAAACCATGGTTTTTTTCTACTAGAGTATCTTGTTTCTCCATTATTATGCTGCTTTAGTCTAAGTTCCAGATTAGAGGTATATCCTATATAAAAAGAGGAATCTACTTCCGATTGGATTAAATACACATAAAACATTAAGAACTAATTTGTTAACTGGCTAACCTACGAACCCGTCCCGAGTACTCGGGATGACAGGGCGGCATTCTAACCAACTGAACTACCGATCCTTCTTAATTGCCAAAAGCTATTAATTGGGTTGCAAAGATAAGGGGAAACTACTTTTTTAAACAAATCTTTTATTAAAAAAACCTTTATTATTTTTACAGCCAATTCAACATTATGCCAGAGTACCCAAATCGACAATTTTTAGATTTTGAGCAACCTATTAAAGAGTTGTATGAGCAAATTGATGCGACTAAAAAATTGGCCGAAAAAAATCCTAAAATAGATTTATCTGCCACGATTCAACAATTGGAGCATTCTATTGTAGATAAGCGAAAAGCAATCACAGAAAGCCTATCACCATGGCAAAGAGTGCAATTGAGTCGTCATCCTGACCGACCTTATACTTTAAAGTATGTGCACTTAATGTGTGATAAGTTTGTGGAATTACATGGTGATCGTAACGTCAAAGACGATAAAGCAATGGTGGGTGGCTTTGCCGAATTAGGGGGTCAGACCGTCATGATGATTGGCCAACAAAAGGGTAGTAATACCAAGGCTCGCCAAATGCGCAATTTTGGGATGGCTAACCCAGAAGGGTACCGAAAGGCCCTTAGATTGATGAAATTGGCCGAAAAATTCGATAAACCAGTTGTATGCTTAATTGACACTCCGGGTGCATTCCCAGGCCTAGAAGCGGAAGAAAGGGGCCAAGGTGAGGCCATTGCTAGGAATATTTATGAGATGATACGTTTAAAAGTACCCATTATAATAGTGATTATTGGAGAAGGTGCTAGCGGGGGCGCATTGGGGATTGGTGTAGGGGATAAAACCTTGATGATGGAAAACACTTGGTACACCGTTATTTCTCCCGAAAGTTGTAGCTCTATTTTATGGAGAAGCTGGGATAAGAAGGAGGTAGCGGCAGAACAATTAAAATTGACTTCTATTGATATGAAGGGTTTTGGTTTAATTGATGAAATTGTTCCTGAGCCATTGGGTGGGGCACATTGGAGTTATACCGAAGCGGCAGCTACTTTAAAAGAAAAAATTATAGCAGCCATTCAAGAAGTAAAAAATATGGCACCTGCACAACGTGTAGAAAATAGAATTGAAAAATACAGTAAGATGGGATTCTGGGAAGAAGCGTCTTAATTTATTATTTATATTTACAAACTATGTTAAGACAAACTCTCAAAGGAACTGGTGTTGCATTAGTAACCCCATTTAAAAAAGACAAATCAATCGATTTCACAGCGCTTGAAAATATTATTGATATTCAAATTGCAGGAGGTGTTAATTATATTGTAACATTAGGTACTACTGGAGAATCAGTAGTGTTATCTGAGCAAGAAAAAATAGAAGTGCTCAATTGTACATTTAATAAAGTAAATGGTCGTGTACCTGTGGTCGTAGGTATTGGTGGAAATAATACTGCCGAAGTGATCAAAGCATTTAGCAAATTACCCATTGATAAAGCAGTGGCAATTTTAAGTGTGACTCCTTATTACAATAAACCTTCTCAAGAAGGATTGTATCAACATTATATCGCGCTTGCTGACGCCGCGCCTAAACCTATTTTATTATATAATGTTCCGGGCCGCACGGGTCGTAACATGACAGCAGCTACTACATTGCGTTTGGCGAGTCATCCTAATATTGCAGGTATTAAGGAAGCAGGACCAGAAATGGCGCAAACTATTGCGATATTAAAAGATCGTCCTGATGATTTTTTAGTAGTAAGTGGCGATGATGAAATAGTGGTCGCGCAAATTGCATGCGGTATGGATGGGGTAGTGAGTGTGGCAGCAAATGCATTTCCAAAACCTTTTAGTGATATGATTCGTTTTGCAATGGCTGGTGATTTTTCAATGGCTAAACGTATCAATGATTTATTAGTGGAAGCCTATTCTTACATGTACGAAGAAAATAATCCAGCAGGTGTTAAAGCATTTATGTTTGAACAAGAAATTATTCAAAATGAATTGCGTTTGCCTTTAGTACCTGTGAGCGAAGGGTTGCAAAAGAAAATTCATTCTTTTGTAGAAAGATTTTAGTTCAGCTTCTTTTTTATTGCTTGTAATTTCATCAAAGCTTCCACCGGAGTGAGGTTGTTAATGTCTATTGCTTCTAATTCTTGACGAATAGATTCAAAAGTTTCTGTGTGGGCATCAAAAATAGATAATTGATATTTAGTTGCAGGCTCATTCACGGTGGGTGTATGAGTAGCATGATCCTTATTTTTCAATTCCATTTCTTTTAATATCTCATTCGCTCTTCCTACTAAATTATTAGGCATGCCGGCCATTTTAGCCACATGAATACCAAAACTATGCGTACTGCCACCTTGAGTAAGTTTGCGTAAAAAGATAATTTTATTTCCAACTTCTTTATGACTCACATGAAAATTATGAACCCCTGGTAATTGCGCTTCCAAATCATTTAATTCATGATAGTGTGTTGCAAATAAAGTTTTTGGTTTTTGTGCCGATTGGTATAAGTATTCAACAATACTCCAAGCAATTGAAATACCATCATAGGTGGAAGTGCCTCGTCCAATTTCATCTAATAAAATCAAACTCTTGGCACTAATATTATTTAAGATACTTGCGGTTTCAATCATCTCCACCATAAATGTGGATTCCCCTGCAGATAAATTATCATTGGCACCTACACGAGTAAATATTTTATCCGTTAAAGGAATCATCGCAGATTGTGCAGGTACATAACATCCCATATGTGCCATGAGTGTGATGATAGCAGTTTGACGTAATACCGCACTCTTACCACTCATATTAGGTCCTGTTAATATAATGATTTGTTGAGTAGCAGGATCTAAATACACATCATTGGGAATATAAGGCTGATCAATAGGCAAGGTAGATTCAATCACTGGATGTCGACCCGCTTTAATATCTAAAATGGAATCATTGGAAAGGGTAGGCTTACAATATTTTTGATCTTGTGCTATTTGAGCAAAACATAATAAACAATCAATCACGCCGAGTAATTGTCCATTGTGTTGTATGGCTTGTAAGTCCTCATTCACATGATGAAGTAGTTGCTGATACAACTCTTGTTCAAGGGCTAGTATTTTATCTTCAGCGCCTAATATTTTTTCTTCGTATTCTTTTAATTCAGGTGTGATATAACGTTCGGCAGTAGTCAATGTTTGTTTGCGAATCCAATCGGCAGGTACTTTATTTTTGTGTACATGCGTTACTTCTAAATAATAACCATATACATTATTGTATCCAATTTTTAAGGAAGAAATGCCTGTTTGAATTGCTTCTTTATTTTGCAGCTGCGTTAAATATTCCTTACCTCCACTGGATATTAATCTTAATTCATCTAAAGTAGTGGAAACACCTTCTTTGATAAATCCACCTTTCATAGTGGTGGCAGGAGGTTGCTCCAATAAAGTATTTAAAATATGAGTTTGTGAATTTGCGCAAACATTTAATTGAGATGCAATTTTTTGTAAATAATCATTGGGAATGATGGATAAATTACTTTTAATGGAGGCCACTGCTTCCAATGATTTACCCAATTGCACTAATTCACGAGGTTGAATTTTACGACTTGCAAGTTTGCTGGATAATCTTTCAAAATCTCCGCAGGATTCAATCCAACTGCTTAATGTGCTATTGTTTTCTTTGCTTTGAATGAATGTTTCAACGGCATTCAGTCTTGCATTTATTTGATCAATAGATTGTAAGGGGAATATTAACCAACGTTTTAGTAAACGAGCGCCCATAGGGCTTTTGGTGTGGTCAATGACTTCTAATAATCCCTTTCTATCTGTCCCATTTCCAATGAGTTCTAAATTTCGGATGGTGAATTTATCCATCCATAAAATTTCATCTCTTTGAATGCGTTGTATGGAATGGATATGTTGTAAATGCGGATGTTCCGTTTCTTTTAAATAATGTAATATAGCCCCGGCCGCAATGATACCTGCAGTTTGATCTTCTATTCCAAAACCTTTGAGCGTTTGTGTTTGAAATTGTTTTAATAATAGTTCAGTCGCAAAGGGCGCATCAAAAATCCAACTATCTAAACCATAGGAATAAAAAGAGTTACCTATAATTTCTTTACACACACTTGCATTTTTGGGGAACAAGATTTCGGCAGGTTGCAAACTTTGTAAAAGTTTATCTGCATATTCTTGATTGCCTTCTGCGATTAAAAATTCG
Source organism: Chitinophagaceae bacterium (assembly GCA_947372105.1). GTDB lineage: Bacteria > Bacteroidota > Bacteroidia > Chitinophagales > Chitinophagaceae > Sediminibacterium. Next base: position 12,566 of record CANBSH010000022.1, on the reverse strand, counting down.
CCTGTCGTAATATCTAAAAAAGACAATCCTACTTTTTCTTGTTCAAAATATATAGCAGCTAAAAAATTATTATTCTTATGTTCTAATAATTTATCATTGGTGGCAATACCAGGAGTGAGCATATCGGTCACTCCACGCTTCACAATTCCTTTCACCGATTTGGGATCTTCTAATTGATCACAAATGGCAACACGGTGTCCCGCTTTAACTAATTTATGCAAATAAGTATCTAAAGAATGATGGGGAAAACCTGCCAACTCACTGGAAGAAGCAGATCCGTTATTTCTTTTGGTCAATGTAATGCCTAAAACCTTAGAAGAAATGATGGCATCTTCCCCAAATGTTTCATAAAAATCTCCCACTCTAAACAATAGGATGGCATCAGGATATTTTTGCTTAATAGCCTTATGTTGCTGCATTAAAGGAGTCTCTGCACTTGATTTTGCCATGGGTGACAAACCTACATAATTTTTCATAAAAAGCTTACTTTTGCGTATGCGAAAACTGAGCATGGATGAGTTGGGTAGAATGTCGGTGGCTGACTTTAAAGCTGCCGAAAAAAAGCCCATTGTGGTCGTTATGGATAATATCCGCAGCATGCATAATGTGGGCAGCGTTTTTAGAACCTCCGATGCCTTTTTGGTAGGCGGTATTTGCTTGGGAGGATTTACCCCACAGCCTCCACACCGTGATATTCATAAAACAGCTTTGGGCGCCACAGAATCGGTGGATTGGTGGTATTACGAAAAAACTATCCAAGCAGTACTTGATTTAAAAAGTAAAGGATTTAAGGTGTATGCGATTGAGCAAACGCAAGGAAGTATCTCCTTAGAAAAGTTTGAAAAATCAGAACAACCCATGGCTTTTGTTTTTGGAAATGAGGTAGAAGGAGTAAGTAATGAAGTGTTACAAGCTTGTGACGGAGCAATAGAAATTCCCCAATATGGTATGAAACATTCCCTCAATATTTCAGTGGCAGCTGCCATTGTGTTATGGGAGATGGTTCGATTGTAAAAAAAATGGTTCATTCGTAAAAGATGGATCATTCATAAAATATTTACATAATAACTTAAAGTATCTTTATAAGATGTCAGGAGTAAAAAATTATTTGAGTTTAGTAAAGTTCTCGCATACCATTTTTGCAATGCCCTTTGCCATTATTGGATTTATGTTAGGAGTACAATATTTGCATCAAAACCAAATACCCTTCGAAAATAAAGGGTTCATTTTTGTGGCTGTCATAGTTTGTATGGTAACTGCAAGATCTACAGCCATGGCTTTTAACAGATACTTAGATCGTCATTTTGATAAACTCAATCCTAGAACTGCCATTCGCGAAATTCCTGCGGGTATTATTAAAGCCGAAAAAGCGTTGGTTTTTATTTTCATTAATGCAGGATTATTTATGACGACGACTTATTTTATAAATCCTATTTGTTTTTATTTATCACCGGTAGCATTATTGGTGATTTTGTTTTACAGTTATACCAAACGCTTTACTTATTTATGCCACTTAGTATTGGGTGTGGGTTTATCCTTGGCGCCTATTGGGGCTTACTTAGCGGTGACAGGTCATTTTGATTTGCTACCCTTACTTTTTTCTTTTTCTGTAGTGTTTTGGGTAAGTGGTTTTGATATTATTTATGCATTGCAGGATATTGATTTTGATCAATCTCAATCCCTATATTCTATTCCAAGTTATTGGGGCTTAACCAAAGCATTAAATATTGCCAGGGTATTACATGTGCTATCGGCATCTTTTGTGATAGCAGCTTATTTTCAAGGAAATTTTAATTTGTTTTATATTGGGGGTTTACTCGTTTTTATAGGAATGTTATTTTATCAGCACAGCATAGTAAAGCCACAGGATTTAAGCAAAGTGAATATTGCATTTATGACAGCAAATGGTATTGCCAGTATTGTATTTAGTATTTTTGTCATAGCATCCATTTATTATCAAATTTCTCATGATCCTATCATCGCTTCTTATAAAACTTTAACTCAATAATTTGGCACGTATACTTTGTTTAGATTATGGTGGAAAGAGAACCGGCATTGCAGTGACCGATCCTTTACAAATTATTGCCACAGGGTTAACCACCGTGGATACGAAGGATTTATATACTTTTTTAGCCGATTACTTTAAGCAAGAGCCAGTAGAGCTCATCATTATAGGAGAGCCTTTGAATTTAGATGATAGCCCTACACATGCCACTCCTTTAGTGTTAAAAGCCATTGAGCAACTCGCTAAAAAGTTCCCATTAATTCCTATTCAAAAGGTAGATGAAAGATATAGCTCCAAAAATGCAGTTAGAGCCATGGTAGAAATGGGTATGAAGAAGAAGGATCGTCGTAATAAAAAAACAATCGATCAAATAGCTGCTACCATTATACTTCAGGAATATCTGACCCACCGTTCCTAAACTGCTTATTTATAAGTAACTTTGACCCCATTATAATTGTTTTATATGATTTTACCCATTGTTGCCTATGGGGCAACTATCTTAAGGAAAGTAGGTGAAAATATTAGCCCTGAATATCCTAATCTAACTACATTGATTGCGGATATGTGGGAAACCATGTACGGTAGTAATGGGGTAGGATTGGCTGCGCCTCAAATCAATAAGAATATTCGATTATTCGTGATGGATAGTGCTCAAATATTTGAGAGCCGCGAACCAGAAGATGAAACTTATGTAGATGCTCCAGGTATTAAGAAGGTTTTTATCAATGCTAAAGTAGTAGCAACAGGAGGAACTGAATGGGTATATAATGAAGGTTGTTTAAGTATTCCTAAAATACGCGAAGATGTATTAAGGCCTGCTGAAGTGACTTTACAATATTTTGATGAACAGTTTCAGGAACATACTGAAACATTTAAAGGAATCACCGCTCGTGTCATTTTACATGAATATGATCACATTGAAGGGAAGTTATTCATTGATTATTTAAAACCTTTGCGTCGTAAAATGTTGCAAGGGAAATTAAATGATATTTCTAAGGGAAAAATGAGGGTTGATTACAAAATGATTCTAGCTAAATAAGTATTAGCACCCTAAAAGTAAAAGAAGGGGCGAAGTGAATGACCCCATTTTTTAATATATAGTTCTTCTTTAAATAAACTCAAACTAATATCCAATTTTCATGCTATCTCAAAAAAGTTTAATTTTTTCAATAGCATTTATTTGCAGCATGAGTTCTTATGCGCAGGATTCTTTAGTGGATGTTAATAATGCAAAATTTACATTAACTGATGCTGTTGTGCGTAATCATTTTGATTACAAGGATATTTTACAAAAAATTAAGGAGGACACTAGTTTTTATAAAGCCTTTAAAACCTTGCGTACTATTGGCTACAGTTCCTACAATCACATTGAAATGTTGGATGCCAATCAAAAACAGATGGCTTCCTTAAATAGTAAAACCAAGCAACTTAAGATAGGAGATTGCAGATCCATGCAAGTGTTAGAGGAGCAAGTTACCGGTAATTTGAGAGATGCGAAAGGTAACTACAACTATACCACACCAGCTTTATATGCCAGTTTGTTTTTTACTAAGGGGACTATTTGTGGAGAAACAAATATTGTGTCAGGTAAAAACAGAGTGATTCAAGGATCTGGGATTGATAAAGCGAAAGAACAATTAAAGATGTTGTTTTTTAATCCAGGTAAAAAAATCAAAGGCATTCCTTTTGTAGGAGATAAATTGGATTTATATGATGAATCGGCGCATGAATTATATGACTATAAATTAGATTACGTTGATTATCATGGACAATTAGTATATGTATTTTCTATTCAACCCAAAGCTGATTTAGGAATTTTCGCAAAAGATAGAATCGTAGTGGATCAAATGACTACCTGGTTTAATCCTAAAACATTGGAAGTACTAGGGCGCAACTATTCCTTAAGTTACAAAGCTGGTGTGTATGATTTTAATGTATCGATGGAAGTAGAACTAGATTATTTCAATGGATTACTTGTTCCTAAAATATTAAGATACAAAGGTAATTGGGATGTGATTTTTAAAAAGAGAGAACGAGGTTTGTTTACAGCCACTTTATTTGATTTCGAAAAAGCTCAGTAATCAATGACTTAATCAGTTTGTAAAAAACTAGATTCAATATATTTCACCACTTCTATTAAACTTCCTGTTTCCTTAAATACTTTTAATTGACGATCTGCCCCTGTGCCTCTTTCAAAAATTTGATTCACTTTTTCAATATGTGTGCGGCTGCCTAAATCGTCTACCACACCATCTACAAATTCTAATAACTCATTGATTAAATCCTGTGTAGGAATTTCTTTTTCTTTCCCAAAATCAATCAACTTTCCTTCAATGCCGTATCTGCTTGCGCGCCATTTATTTTCGTTAATCAATGCACGTTGATAATTAATGAAATTAATATTTTGACGACGTAAAGTGTAAATTTTAGCGCAGATAGCTTGGAACAATGCAGTAATCGTGATGGATTCCTGTACCGTCATAGTGACGTCACAAATTCTAAATTCGATGGTATTAAAAGTGGGGTGTACGCGTAAATCCCACCATATTTTTTTGGCGTCATCTATACAATTGGTCTTGATGAGCAATTCCACAAAATTGTCATAGGCTTCAATACTTTCAAAATAATCTGGAATCCCAGTGCGTGGAAATTTATCAAATACTTTAGAGCGGTAAGATTTATAGCCGGTATTGCGTGATTCCCAAAAAGGGGAATTAGTGCTTAGTGCATAAATATGGGGCAAGAAATAGCGGGCAGTATTAGCGATATGGATGGCCATACGGCGATCTTCTATTCCTACGTGTACATGTAGACCAAAAATAAGATTGCTGCGAGCAGCTTGCTGTAATTCATTCAAAAGCTCTTGATAACGTGTTTGGTCCGATATAAGTTGAGTTTCCCATAAACTAAAAGGGTGGGTGCCTGCTGCTCCAATGCTAAACCCTAAGTCGCCTGCAATAGTAGCAACTCCTTTTCTTAAAGATAAAATTTCATCAAAAGCCTCATCCACATTTTTGCAAATGCGACTGCCTACTTCCACCACGGCTTGGTGCATTTCGGCTTTGATCTTGTCCTTGAATAACTTTTGCCCTTCATTGACAATAGCACGCTGATGGCTTTTTAATTCCTTAGTAGAAGGGTCCAAAACCATATACTCTTCTTCTACTCCAATCGTGAATTGATTTAAATAAGCGGTAGACATGAACTTGAAATTACTTAAAATTTGAGAATTAGGTATAAAAAAAATACCCTCCAGAATGGGGAGGGTATTTTAAAAGTTATTTTAATAATTAGGAAGTCCTAATTAAAATTTGAAACGGATACCTAATTGGCTTACCCAACGAGCACTGTAACTAGGCGCTACACTCGTACTAACACCCCAAGGAGTATTATTCGTGATTGGGTTAAAGCTATAAGTAGGAGTTAAAGATCCAGTAGCTCCTGCATATTTAACTAAAGCAAATTGATCATTAGATAAGAAGTAAGTACGTCCCCATGTTCTGTTCAACAAGTTTGTGAAGTTGAAGATATCATAAGTCAATTGGAATTGATATTTATGATTGTATGCTTTCACATTAAAGTCTTGTACTAATTTCAAATCAACAATGTTTTGGAAAGGTAATCTTCCACCATTTCTTTCAGCATATTGACCTCTGTGTTTGCTTAAATAGTCATCTTGGTTAATGTAAGCTTCAAAAGCAGCTTTTTGATCTGCAGCACTTAAAGCATAACCAGTTCCAGTAACAAATGTCATTGCATTTAACTGAGAAGTAGTAGGGATGAATAATAAGTCATTTGTTTCACTTGTACCTTGATCTCTAACTGGACCAGTTCCATAAACATAACTGAATGGATTTCCTGATTGACCATTATACACTAAGCTCACTGTTGTAGCTAAAGCACCTTTTGCATAAGTGAATTTTTTAGCAACAAACATGCTCACTCTATGTCCTAAATCAAAATCAGATCTTGATCTGTTTACATAGTTTCTACCATTTACAGTCTCCATATATCTCCATTGGCTATTGTTTTGGCTAGAAGTAGGTTCGTTGGTAACAAATGAAGTTCCATAAGTATAGAACATATTAAATGAGAAACCATCAGACCATGCTTTATCAACTGAAGCAGTAAAGTTATAAGCGTATCCTTTTTTGCTATTATAAGGTTGATTTGTCAACACGAAAATACCAGTGTAAGGGTTACCTGCAGGAATATTTCCAATAGCAGGGAACTGAATCTTAGCAGCGTTATTATAAATGTAACGATTATCAGGTCCAACCATTGCTCCAATGGCATTTTGGATATCTACTCTTTGATAGTAAATTTCATTGATGTTTTTGCTGAAGCTACCTTCAACAGTAACAGACCAATTGTTATCAAATTTCTTATCAACAGCTAATGAAGCTCTGAATAATTTAGGTAAACGGAAGTCAGGTGCAATTAAATCCACTTGACCTTTCGCTAATCCTGGGTTCAAACCTAAATCGCCAGCAGTATATTGTTGGAAAGGATTTGCTCTGAATGTTAATTTAGCAAGAGCAGCAGCTGTGGTTACAGATACACCACCCACGCTTAAACCGTTGTTGTTGTAAACTCCACCTGGCCATACTAAAGGCATACGACCTGTGAACATACCTAATCCACCACGAATGGTTAATCTTTCTTTAGGCATTTTATAAGTAAATCCAACTCTTGGAGAGATTGAAATTTTAGGATCATTCATTTGACCACTTCTTGCACCGTATAAATCATTTGATAATTCTAACAAACTAATCACTTGATCGTTGTTGAAATAATCATCACGGTAAGGAGGAGTTAAGAATTTAGTATAATCAGCTCTGATACCATAATTGATCGTTAAGTTTTCTGTAGGTTTGAATTCATCGTTCGCAAAGATACTTCCACGACCTGTGTAAAAACTTGCTGCTGATTTAGTATTATCTCCAGTTGAATTGTCCAATAAAGCAAAAGATCTGTTATAAGAAGTAGGCGCTTTGTCTAATAAGAAATCAGATAAAGTAGCATACGTATAAGATCCAAAGTTTTGACGAATAAATACGTTGTAAGAATGACTCAATTCATAGTCTAATCCTAAAGTAACACTATGGTTATTAATATTAAACTTGAAGTAATCTAAGAAGTTTTTATTCACTTGCTTTAACAAGTTTGAAGTAGAGAATTCTTCAGAACCTAAAACGATTTTACCTGCACCATCTGTAATGGTAACACGAGGGAATGGATCGCCAATAGGAGCTCTATCATCTACTACATCTGTAACAGTAAATAACATTTTATTGCTAGCACCATTTTTAAATGTAGTTCTTAACTCAGCTGATAATGATTTTGTTTTATTTGGGTATAAAATACCATTATTATTATAGTTTACAGTAGTTGAGTTAGAAGAAGAAGTGCTGTAGTTTCTAGAGTCATTAAAACGGTAAGAAACACTGAAGCGGTTGCTTTCGTTAATATTCCAATCAATTTTAGTAGCAATTCTTTTTGCATCAACAATATCTGGGTTATTTAAAAAAGTACCCACATCGTAACCATATTTAGATTTAATAGTGGCAGCTAAAGCTTCGATATCAGCTTGTTTACTGCTTCCTTTATATCCTGTGAAATCAAATGGTTGAGGACGATTACTTGAAATTGTTTCATAGTTAATGAAATAGAACAATTTATTTTTAATAATCGCACCACCTAATGTTCCACCTTGTGTTTTTGCACTGAATGGATTTAATTTAACAGCTAATGCTTTATCTCCTGTAGGAGTTTTACCTGTTAAATCTTGGTTTTGAGTATAATTATAAACGGATCCACTGTAGTTATTAGAACCACTTTTTGTAGTAGCATTAATACCACCTCCAGTGAAGTTACCTATAGACGCATCATAAGGAGATACCATTACCTGGAATTGATCAATCGCATCAATTGAAATAGGTCCTACGCTTGTTTGACCACCATTGGTTCCAGAAGCACTTAAACCAAATTGATCATTGTTCACAGCTCCATCAATGTATAATGAGTTGAAACGGTTGTTTTGACCTGCAATTGAAATACCAGTCAATCCACCAGTACCACCAGTCATTTTTACAGAAGGAGTAAAGCGTAAGAAGTCTTGTAAGTTTCTACCAACAGTTGGTAAATTTTCTATTTTATCACGTCCGATAATAGTTTGTGTACCACCACGAACAGATAAGTCAGAACTTTTACGAGAAGCGTTTACAGTAACATCTGCTAATTTTTCAATTTTAGAAGATAACACTACATCAACACGAGCAACATCTCCTAAGTTAATATAAATATCTTCTCTTTTTTCATTTTGATAATTAACATAAGATGCAGTCAAAGTGTAAGGTCCACCTGGCTGTAAGTTACTGATATCAAAAAATCCAGATTTTCTAACCTGCACTTTGTAGACTGTTCCAGTAGGAACGTGTAATAATGTAACAGTGGCACCAACTAGTGATTCACCATTGTCCGCTTTTACAGATCCACTTAAGTTACCAGTCGTGTTTTGAGCAAAAGTCAAAACAGGTAATACTAGCAATGCTACAAGGAACTGTAGTAATTTTTTACTTGACATATTTTTGTTTGTTTAAGTGATGCAAAGAAACAAAATTTATTGATTACTTAATTTATGTTTTTGTTAACATATTATCAATAAATTACAATTCAGTATTATACATATAATAAATTATTGTAATAATATAAGAAAAACCCCCCTAAAACAGTCTAAATGCTAACGATGGTAGGAATTCTCTGTTTCGTTCTCTCTTTCCTTATCGTATGCTTTGATGATCGCTTTTACTAATTTATGTCTCACTACATCTTCTTCATCCAATTGAATATGTGCTATTCCTTCTATATTTTGTAAAATGCGAGAAGCTTTTTCTAAACCACTTTTTTGATTTCTCGGTAAATCCACTTGCGTTGGGTCCCCCGTAATAATTGCTTTTGCATTCGCGCCAATTCTTGTTAAAAACATTTTGATTTGTAAATCATTCGCGTTTTGTGATTCATCCAAAATAATAAATGCATTATCTAATGTCCTTCCTCGCATGTAAGCAAGTGGTGCAATTTCAATGGTTCGTGTAGACATATAATATCCTAATTTATCTGCAGGAATCATATCGTCTAATGCATCATATAAAGGACGTAAGTAAGGATCAATTTTTTCTTTTAAATCACCTGGTAAAAATCCTAAACTTTCTCCTGCTTCTACGGCAGGTCTTGTTAAGATAATTTTTTTCACCAATTTATTTTTTAATGCACGAACTGCTAACGCCACTGCCGTATAAGTTTTACCTGTACCTGCTGGTCCAATAGCAAAAATAATATCATTTTTATCTGCGGCTTGCACCATCTTTTTTTGATTCGCAGTACGTGCACGAACCGTTTTCCCATTAGGTCCAAAAACTAAAACCTCATTGGGGTTTTGTTCTACAAAATGATCCACCACTTCGGCATCGTCGCCTCCTAAAATTTGTTCAAAATAATTTTCACTTAAATGTCCATTGCGTTCCATGTATTGAATAATCAACGCAATTTTTTCTGTTGCAATTTCAATTTGTTCGGGGGCGCCACTTAATTTTATTTGTGTCCCACGAGATAAGATTTTTAATAAAGGAAATTTCTTTTTTAAAATATCAAATTTGTTATTGTTAACGCCAAAAAAATCAATGGGATTAACTGTTTCGAGGTTGATGATAGTTTCAGTCAATGGGATTTATTTTAAATGGTTAGTAGATAAAAAAAGAGCCTCACACAATTTAATTGAACATCACTAGATTTTCCAACTTTAAATACCCACACTTGTGGATTACTTTAATTGATAATATTAGGGTAATAATTGTTTAATATTAGGGTTATATTAAACATAGAAAATTAAATGAAAAGCTGAAACTTAAATAAAGTTAGATTTTACAAAGTTTTCAGAGTCGCGATCATTTGGATGGGATCCAAAGCTTTGAAAACGGTGGTACCTGCTACTAAAACATCTGCACCTGCTTGTACTAAAGCTGCTGCATTATGTTCTGTAACTCCGCCATCAATTTCTATTAAAGTGGAAGCACCTGCTTCTGTAATAATTTGTTTTAAAGCTCGCACTTTGTCATAAGTGTGTTCGATAAATTTCTGCCCCCCAAATCCGGGATTCACACTCATAATACAAACCAAATCAATATCCTTAATCACATCTTTTAAAACGCTCACTGGAGTCGCTGGATTTAAGGCAACACCTGCTTTCATGCCTTGCGCTTTGATTTGTTGTAATGTGCTATGTAAATGGGGACATGCTTCTTGATGCACCGTTAAAATATCGGCACCTGCTTTTTTAAATGCAGCGATATATTTTTCGGGTTCCACAATCATTAAATGCACATCGCAAATTTTGGTGGTGGCTTTACGAATTTGTTCAATGATAGGAAGGCCATAACTAATATTGGGAACAAATACGCCATCCATTACATCTAAATGAAAATATTCGGCGTCACTCTTGTTGAGCATCTCACAAGCGTTTCCTAATTGTAAAAAATCGGCAGCTAATAGAGAGGGAGCGATGATGGCCATAGATTGAATTTGAAGCGAAGTTCCTTATTTTTTCTAAAAAACAGATATAAATATGACACAATTATGACTTTTATTAGGATTCTTAATTGTCTAAATATTTACTTTTGTCCTCATATTTAAAACCTACTTTAAATTCAGCTCATGAAAAAATGTTTACTATCCCTTATTTTGATTGTTTGTTTGAGTCATGCTCATGCTCAGGCCGATTCTGTTTTGTTTGCTGGAGAAAAGCATTTTAAAAATATTCATCAACTTACTTTTGGTGGAGACAATGCGGAAGCCTATTGGAGTTTTGATAGTAAACGTATTACTTTTCAAAGAACCAATCCCAAAGAAGGATTGATATGTGATCAAATTTTTATGGGGAAGGTGCCTACTTTATTAACGGACAGTTTTAAGTATAAATTAATTAGTGGGGGGAAAGGGCGTACCACTTGTTCTTATTTTTTACCCGACGGCAAACACATTATATATGCCTCTACTTTTAAAGGAGGTGATGAATGTCCCCCGCAAGTTGATCGTGCAAAATATGGCAACAAATATATTTGGCCTTTATATAATAGTTACGACATTTTCATGGCTGATACCAATGGCAAAGTCATTAAACAATTAACCACAGCGAAAGGCTATGATGCAGAAGCCACACTTTCTTATGACGGAAAGAAAATGATTTATTGCAGTGATAAGGAGGGGGACTTAGATTTATATGTGATGGATTTGGCAACAGGAAAAGAAAAAAGAGTTACGAATACTTTAGGATATGATGGAGGGGCATGGTTTAGCCCAGATGGTACTAAAATTGTGTGGAGAGCGAGTCGTCCTAAAACAGACGAAGAAGTGAATGAATATAAATCTTTATTAAAAGAGGGTTTAGTAGCACCTACTAATATGGAAGTGTTTATTGCCAATGCGGATGGATCTAATGCTAAGCAAATTACGCATTATGGTCAAGCTAATTGGGCACCCAACTTTACACCCGATGGCAAACACATTATTTTTTGCAGCAATCATGAATACAAAAGAGGGTTCCCTTTTAATATGTATTTAATCGATTTAGAAGGAAATGGGTTAGAAAAAATTAGTCGTGACAGAGGTTTTGATGCTTTCCCCATGTTTAGTCCAGATGGTAAAAAAATAATTTTTGCATCTAACCGAAATAATGGAGGTACCAGAGACACCAATTTATTTGTAGCAGATTGGGTAGATTAATTTAGGGAGACTTCTTTTTTTATTTGATAAAGTTGTATTTTACAACTCAATCAAATAATACAATTATGACAACAGGATTGTTACATCTCCATAACTTATTAAGATGGGTTATCTTAATAACACTTTTTTTAAGTATTTATAAATTGTGGTCCAAGCAAAATGCTTTAGGGGTTAGTAAAATATTATTAATTAGTTCCCACACCACTTTATTGTTGGGACTCTATCAATACATTACGGGTGCGGTGGGTTTAAAAATGATTCAGGCAGCAGGAATGGGAGCGGCAATGAAAGACGCGGCAACTCGTTTTTGGGCAGTGGAACATATCTTTTCAATGGTATTGGCGATCGTTTTAATCACCATTGGACATGTGAAATATAAAAAATCTTCCCAATCTGGAACCACCCAGGTTTTATATGTGATCGCTTTATTGCTTATTTTGTCTGCAATACCTTGGCCATTTAGGGCTGGAATTGGACGTCCTTGGTTCCCAGGGGTAGGATAATTTCCAGGGGTCGGGAATAAGAGGGGGTAGAAATTATATAAAACGTTGATTATCAATATTTTTTAACGGGGAAATTGCATTTCCCCGTTTATTTTGCCCTTTTTGGAAGATTTCGGGGTGAATTTTTCATAATTCCATTCATTTCCATATCTTTGCAACCCCAAAATAAGTATGTCAAAACAACCGCTGATTAAACAAGATGGTATTATAATTGAAGCAATGAGCAATGCCATGTTCAGAGTTAAATTAGAAAATGGACATGAAATTTTGGCAACTAT